>NZ_JBAVYV010000242.1:0-5070 GCF_049588435.1 Ilumatobacter sp. | reverse complement strand
GGATCGAGACGCGTGTCGAGGACCTCGACGCGGAGCGCAAAGCAGCGTGGCTCCGACGAATCGGCGTACGCGATGCCGACACCGTGGTCGTCCGGGCGATCGGGTCGCAGAGCGCGCAATGGACCCTCGCCACGGCGCTCATCCTCGGCGTCGCGGCGCTCGCAGCAGCGTTCGGCGGCACCGATGGCGCTCGACTCGCCTTCGTGGTGCTCGCGCCTCTGCTTCCCCCTCTGGGAGTCGCTGCGACGTTCCGTCTCAATTCCCACAGCACCACACTGCTCGAAACCACCGCGCCGTACTCGCCGGCACGGCTCCTGCTGTGGCGCACGGCATACGTGATCTCAACCGCCGTGCCGCTCGCCGTCGCCTTCGGCGCAGTGATCCCTGGCAACCCTTGGATCGCTGTTGCATGGCTCATGCCGTGTGCAGCATGCACGCTCCTTGTGCTCGTCGCATCGACATGGACCGACCCGCTGGTTCCGGCGATCGCAGTCTCGGGCACCTGGCTGGCGATCGTCGTCGGCTGGCACCTTCGCGACCTCCACGGCTCGCTCACCGCACCACCGGTTCAACTCGTGTCGCTGGCGGTCGCCGCCGCCGCCGCCGTCGTGCTCCGTAACCGCCTGACGGCTCTGTACGTCCCGGCCCCGATCGCCGTGTCGTGACCACAAACCCCAACCCGGTGATCGAACCCCACCGGGATGAACCCCGCCGACACGGAAGGAACGCAACCATGACCACCATCCATCTCGAACACGTCTCGCGTCGCTACGGCTCGACCGTCGCGCTCGATGACGTCTCGTTCGGCCTCGAACGAGGCATCACTGCGCTGCTCGGCCCGAACGGTGCCGGCAAGACGACGCTGCTCGGTCTGTTGTCGACCGCGGCCGCGCCTGATGCCGGGTCGGTACGGGTGCTCGGTCACCGCGCCGATGGCACGCTCGCCGAGCGAACCGAGATCCGACGGCGGCTCGGCTTTCTGCCTCAGGAGGTCGAGTTCCCCTCGGGGATGACGGCGTTCGGCTTCCTCGAGTACATCGCCGTTCTCAAGGAATGGAACGACAAGTCGGCACGTCACGCGGAGATCCGTCGGGTGCTGGCCGCGGTGCAACTCGACGACCGACCGACGATCAAGATCCGAAGGTTGTCGGGTGGCCAGCGTCGACGACTCGCGTTCGCCCAGGCGTTGATCGGGGACCCCGAATTGCTGATCCTCGACGAACCGACCACTGGGCTCGACCCCGAACAGCGAGCGGTGTTCCGGGCAACGCTGTCGGACCGGGGCCGTCGCGGAATCGTGCTCCTCGCCACCCACCAGACCGAGGACGTCGGTGCGGTCTGCGACCGGGTGATTGTGATGGATCACGGACGACTCGCGTTCGTCGGCGATGTCCCGGCGTTCATCGAGACCGCTCGCGGTCGCGTCTTCGTCGACGATCAACCGGTTCCCGGGGCGGTCGCCTCGTGGCGAGATCCGAGCCAACGAATCCGATCGGTCGGCGGTCGCCCACCGTCCGACGCAGTGCCGACCGCACCCACGGTCGAAGACGCCTATCTCCTGCTGATCGGCCCAGCCGCCAACGAGGTCGCGGCATGACCGCCGAGACGTTCGTCGCCGGGTCTGTGGCGCCCGCGCCGCCTCGGGTGTCGCCGGCCTGGAGCGACCTCGCACGTATCGAACTCGGGCGATACCTTCGTCGCCCGGTGTTCATCATCGGTGTGCTGCTGACGTACGCCGCGCTCCTCCCGTACCTCGACGCCGACGAGCCGGTCGACGAACTGGCGCTGATCGCGCCCGCCGCGCTCATCGGTCTGCTCGGTATCTCGACGAGCACGCTCCGGGTCTGGGCCTCGGACCGATGCGCTCGCGTCGCCGGCCCCACACCCGTCACCGAAGCGACTCGGACGACCGCGCATCTCACGGCCTGCCTCTTGCCGTTCGTAGCGGGTTGCGGCTTCGTCGCCATCACCTTCATCCGGTTCCACACCAACCCGCCACCGCCGAACGGGTACGCCGCGCTGATGTCGGATTCGTGGGTAGCCGCGGTCTGGTTCGGAACCGGCGCCATCAGCTGCCTCGGCGGCCCCATCCTCGGCGTCGTGATCGCCCGCCAAGCCACGTGGCGCGCCGCCCCGATCGTCGCATCCGTCGGAATCGTCGCACTCTGCATCGTCTTCCAAGGCCTGTTCGCTCCGCTGCGTCGTATCCGCGTCGTCATGCCGTGGACGTACTGGGGCGGCCCGTTCGGCATCGAAGGCGACTCGGAGCGCTCACTGGTCCTGAGCGGGTCGCCCCAGTGGTGGCTGGCATATCTCGTTGCGCTGTGCGCGATCGGTGCGCTCGTCGCGATCCGACACGACCGTGAGCGGCGCCAGCGCGGTACCACCGTGGCAATGCGCGTTCTGGTTGCGGCTGCAATCTGTGGCTGCCTGTTGGCGATGTGGACCGGCGTCGGAGACACCATCGTCAACCCGATCCCGGGTTCGGGCACGTCGTGGGGCGGGTGACCGATCCGCGTCATGCGATCGACCTTGGTGTACCTCCGTGCCGCGACCTCCTGGGGACTCTTGGCGGGCTCGGTCGCGACGATGGTCGGATTGCTCATGGTCGTGGCCCGGTGGCCGAATGCGTTGTGGCCGCTACACGGTGGTGTGATCGGCATCGTCGCCGGCATGTCGGCGTGGGCTGTGGACGAGCGATGCGCCGCCGTCGTCGACGTGACGTCGAGACCGCTGTGGTGGCGCAGCACGGTCCGCGCCGTGCCGCCGGTCGTTCTGGCGGTCACCTGGTTGTCGATCCACGTCGTCATTCGCGACGACTTGCCGGACCATCTCCGACTGTTCGTCCTCCAGGGCATTGCCGCATCCGTGCTCGGATTCGCGATCGGCTGTCGGCTGCGCCAACAGGGCCGTGCCGAACCAGGCCACCGGTTCGCCGGCGTCGCCTCGCCACTGATCCTCGGGATCGCCCTTGCACGACCTGCCGACGAACACGCTCCGTTGTTCCCGATCTGGCCCCACGAAGACTGGGCACGAAGCAGAGCGATCTGGGTGACTCTCGCATTCGTCGGTGTGGCCGTCCTGGTGCGGACGTTCTGGATCGACTCCCGTGCTGCGTCGCGCGATCCGGCCGCTCGCTGTCTCGCGTGATCGCGAAACTCGAACCCGGACGCCCGGTGATGGTGCCCGCCGAATCCGAACGCGGAGCCCCGGAGGCACCGCGAGTGTGTCGTGTCACAACAATTCACGGTCGGTCAGGGATCGTGATGGGCATCTCGAACGGCGAAACCCAGGTCGAGGTCGCCACACGAAGGTTCGCATCGTGATCTCGCCCGTCCTTCGGCCGCCGACCGGCGATGACCTGCGGGCGATTCATTCGGTTCTGCTCCGGGCGGAGGCGGCCGATGGGGTCCATCGGGTGATGGAGTTCGACGAGCTGCGCGAGGAGCTCGACGACGAGCGCGTCCCGTTTCGCACCCACGCACGTGTGGCCGAGCTTCGCGACCAGATCGTCGGGTTCGTCTACGCACTTCACTTGCCGAGCGACGTGAAAGAAGAACGGTGCTACCTGTTCGGCGGTGTCGACCCCGTACATCGAGGGCAGGGTGTCGGCCGCGCACTCACGAGTTGGGCGATCGAGACGGGCCGCGCTGTGCTTGCTGCATCTCAACGTGATCTGCCGCGTCACCTCCGCGTCCAGGTCCCCGAAACCGCAGACGCAACGCACCGACTGATGACAGCCATGGGATTCGCTCCGGTCAGATACATCGACGATCTCGTCCGTCCACTCGACCACCTGCCCACCGGCATCGATGTCGATGTCGATGTCGATGGAATCACCATCGTGGCGTGGCCCGACGACCGAGACGAGGACATCCGCAGCGAGAAGAACGATGCCTTCATGGACCACTGGGGCTCCACCCCCACCAGCATCGACGACTGGCACCAACAGGTCCGAGGCTTCGGCGCCCGCACCGACCTCTCGTTCGTGGCACTCGACGCAAGCGACCACGTCATCGGTCATGCACTGAACCACCGCTACGAAGCCGACGACCAGATCACCGGACGATCGGAGGGCTGGATCGACAGCCTCAGCACCCTCAGCCAATGGCGACGACACGGGGTTGCATCCGCACTCATCGTCCGATCACTCCAAGCGTTCAAGGACGCCGGACTCACCCACGCTGCACTCTCCGTCGACTCCGAGAACCCGACCGGGGCGTCCCGCCTCTACCGAAACCTCGGCTTCCACCCATCGGCACGCAGCGTCGTCTACGAGATCGAGCAACCCTGAGCCCGCGTGAGGACGCTCAGTGTTCACGTCGCTGTCGACGGACCAGGACCCGCTCGGCGTGCCCAAGCAAGCCGCCCAACGCAAGTACGCCTCCAAGATCTCGGCGTAGCGCCCCTCGACGCGTGGGAACGCGACCGCCCGGACGCTCCGGATTGCGCTCCTTCGGCGGTCACGAAATGGTCACAGGATTTCCCGGACTCGACGGACTCCACCACACCGATCGGACGAATCGGACGGCGACTCCGCATGAAACCGCATGATCCGGACCGAAGTCCATACCGGACGGTTTGCGTCGGTCTGAACCCCCCTTTTCCTTTGGGAAAGTGCGGGTTCGAATCCCGCCCCGGGCACTCTGAGCTGGTGTGTACCGGCTCCGTCTGTGGCGGCTTCGATGCCACAAACCGATGGGTGCACAGATCCTGCACGAGGTGGGGCGTCGAGCGCAGGCCGAGAGCTCGGACGTGGTGGCGCGGGTCACTCGGGTGCAACGGATGGGCTGTGTCAGCGTGATTCGGTTGCGACGATCGCTCCGACCGGCGACTGTCGGAATGCGGTGAAGAATGCTCGGACGGCATGGCGGGAACCGGTCATCTCGACGTCGCCGCGGCGACGGGCATCAGCGAGCGACATGCGGCCGAGATAGGTGCGATAGAGAGCAGCGCGATCGGTGCGCAGGGTGACGTCGACATCGAAGCCCGGATCGGCCAGGCAGATCGAGGCTTCGTCCTCGACGACGATCCAGTAGCGATTGGGGTGGTCCGTGAAGGGCACGTACA
>NZ_JBAVYV010000241.1:0-1588 GCF_049588435.1 Ilumatobacter sp. | reverse complement strand
GTCGTCGACCGATCCACTGTCCGGCCATCCGGCCGCGAGCGCGAGGGTCGACGTCGTCGCGCAATCACCTCCGACCAGGATCGTCGTCATCTCATCCACCCTCGGGATCCGGCGCCGGAGGGAGCAGGACGACGCTGACGACATCTGCGATGGCGACGTCGGGAGCCTGATTCTCGGCGACCTCGACCGAGAGCGACACCGACCCGCTCCCGGATGTCGACTCGACGGGCACTTCGGTCGCCCGTCCGGGAACGGCGATCGGAACCCCGTCGGAGTCGAGCACGACCAGCTGCAGAGTGGAGTCTTCGCGCACGCCGGTCGGCATCAGGTCGGAGTCGACCTCGATCGCGACGATCGCCTGTCCTCGATTCACCAACGGATCCGGCTGGAACGCGATGCCCACGACGAGTTGCCCCGACACGATGCGCACCTTCGAGTACTGACCGACCAGCCCCGTGAGTTGATCCCCGGCGACCGTCGGCACGCTCCCGTCGACATCGACGTCGACGGTGCGGAACATCTCGGCGGTCACCTGCGTCCCCGCTGGAATGTTGTCGATGGCCTGGACGACCGACGTGGTGTCGTCGAGAGACGAGTAGACGAGCACGTTTCCGCCGATCGCCACGGCGCCGAGCGCGACTCCGGCGGCGATCCGGTTCCGTCGACGGGCGCTCGGGCGGAACCCCCGCGTCTGTTCGGGGTCCCGGCTCATCGCACTCCCGACTCGGTCACCGCCGCGACGAGTGCGATGACGGCGCCGCAGATCAGGCCGGGGCCGAACACCAGCGTTCGGCGGCGAGTGACGACACCCACGACCGCCGTTCCGGCCGACCCGATCGCCAGTGCGGCGAGTCCCAGGATCGGGTCGACGAGGCCGAGCGCAGCGCCGGCGACGAGCGCGGCCTTGACGTCACCGAAACCCATCGCGGCCGGAGCCACGAGGTGGGCGATGAACAGCGGGCCGGACATCGCGAGTGCGCCCACCGCAGCACCGCTGAGCGCCGAGCGGTGGCCACTGAGGACGAATTCGACGGTCAGGGTGACGGCGCCGAGCAGCGCGGCCGACCCGACGAGGCGGTTGGGAAGTCGTCCCGCGATCAGATCGACCAGTACGGCGGGGAGCAACGCGGCCAGGGCGACGCCGGATGCCAGCGGGACCCGATCATCGAGCGAACACAGCAGCGCGACCAGACCGACGAAGGCCGCTCCGGCTCGCCAGACCGGCCGACTCTCCCTCACGGCATCCCTGACGGTCCACCGCCTCCGCGACGCGGTGGACGATGTCGGTGCCGACGTGTGGTTCACGTGCGTTGCCTGCAATTCGTCCCAACCTCCCCAGTGGTTGCGCGCCGACCATAGTCGGGTGCGCAGAACGCTGTCGCGAGAAGTGGGCCGACGGCGAGTGCGCCGGACGTGATGGTCCGGTGGGCCGGCGGGCGCGGCGGGAAGGTCTCGGTTCGCTCGGTGCACAACCCGCCAGTGGGTCGTGAGACGGCCGGACGGGAAATCCGATGTGGCCCCGTACGGCGCTCAGGTCTGGAGTGAGCGGACGATCCAGTCGAGGAGCCACGACAGGAATGCGTAGAGG
>NZ_JBAVYV010000240.1:0-4741 GCF_049588435.1 Ilumatobacter sp. | reverse complement strand
GAGGCCCTCGAGCGAGATGGTCTCGGCGACGCTCCGACCCGTCTCCGCAAGAGCGGGCCGGATTTCGCGCAGCTCGGGTCGGGCGAGCGCGAGCACCAGTGCCGGTGAATCATGCACCCACTCCGCGAGGTGCTCGAGGAGATCGAGGAACATCGGTGCGGCCCACTGGATGTCGTCGACGACGATGAGGACTGGGGCTCGACGACCCAACGATTCGATGAGTCTCCTGACGGCGAAGAACAACTCTTCGGTGGATCGAACGGGCGCCGCTCCCACGAACCCGCCGAGCAGCGTCGCAACACGGTCGGCATCGTCGAGGTCCGCGACGAGTCGGGCGAGTTCGGCGATGGTCGCCTCGTCGTCGGGAGCATCGTCGATGTCGCAGACGAACCGAAGGAGGTCGGCGACGGGGCTGAACGTGGTCGACCCTGCTCGTTCGCATCGCAGGTCGATGAAGGTCGCCTCCTCGATCGTGTCGCGACCGAGCTCACGCGCGAGGCGCGTCTTGCCCACCCCGGGTGATCCGACCACGGTGACCAACTGCGCCACACGCTGCGCGACGGCATCGTCGAAGACGTCGCGCAACCGTGCGAGTTCTGTTCTTCGACCGACGAACGGCGTGGTCGAATCGTCGACGGCGACGACCTCGTCGATGGCGCGGAATGTCCTGACCGTCTGATCCTTCCCTCTCAGATCGAGCTCGCCGAACGGCTCGTACCTGATCACGGAACGTGTCATGCGCCAGGTGGCTTCGCCGACGAGAACGTGACCCGGCGAGCATGCACCCTCCAAGCGGGCGGCTGTGTTCAACGCGTCTCCGACAACATCGGCGTCCGCATCGGCGATCACGACTTCACCCGTGTTGATCCCGACGCGCAACCCGATGTCGACGTCATAGCGGTCGGAGACGAGCTCGACGAACGCCACGAATCCTCGCTGCAGTTCGAGTCCCGTTGCGACGGCGCGTTCGGCATCGTCAGCAGCCACCTCGGGCACCCCGAACATCGCCATGACGCCGTCGCCGATGAACTTGTCGACCGAGCCGCCGTGCGCCTCGATGACCTGTTGGACCATCGCGTGGTATTGCCCCATGATGTCGCGAGCGGACTCGGCATCGAGTCGTTCGCCCAGCGTCGTCGATCCCACGAGGTCGCAGAAGAACACGGTGACGGTCTTCCGGAAGGCGTCGTTGCTTTCCGCCAGTTCGACCACCTCGTGAGCGCGTGCGGCCGCCCCACACTGGTCACAGAAACTGGCGTCGGGCTCGACTCCATGACCACACGACGAACACGTCGCAAGCATCGGCGCCGCGCAGCCGGCACAGAACTTGGCACCCTCCCGATTCGTCCGCCCACAGTTCGAACAGTCCACAAGACCCCCACTTCCCCACAGCAGTATCCCCCGCCCAGCAGGCGAGGGCCAAAGGTAGCCGTCACAGCGGCTCGATGCCCTCGAGTACACCCTCAGTACAACCGATCCGGGCCTGATAGATCCGTGATGCACAGCCATTGGCCGGATCGATCAGCGTGGTCGGGGTGGGGAGATTCGAACTCCCGGCCTCCTGCTCCCAAATCTGGAAATGGGGGTGTCTCAGCGAATGCCGTTTCGTGCCGGATTTCGCCGATTTCTAGTGGTCTAGCTGGGGTGATGTCCGAACGGAGTGAGAATGGCCGGACAGGGCGTCACGAGCCGGTGCACGCCGGATTGATACATACGCGATACCGCGGGGTAGCTCACCCGACGGTTCCCATCCGAAAACGGGAAGAGCCGCCGAAGGCACGAGCCCCTGGCGGGTCGCCCCCGGTGCGGCGAGCACCGGATCGATCTTGCCCGCGTCTATCGCTCGGGCTTGGGCTGATCTCAACCGATCTCAAGTGCCGCGATGGGCGGCGGGGGAGGCGGTCTGGTGTGAACGTTATGGTCGGTCGCGTGGTGCTCAATCGGTCGCTCTCGCGAGTGAGGTGGATCGGTGGCGGCAGCGGAGCGGGCAAGTCGACGATTGCCCGTCGCCTCGCTGGTGAGCGGGGCACTCTCGTCTACGACACCGACGAAGCGATGTCGGACCACGCCTTGCGACTCGACGAGCACAGCGCGCCACGGCTGCATCGATTCCTCGAGATGACGATGGATGAGCGGTGGCTGTTCCAGAAGCCGGCAGAGATGTTGGAGTCATTTCACTGGTTCGCGGCGAAGGATTCAATCTGGTCGTCGACGACCTGACCGACCTGGTCGACCACGGCCCGGTCATTGCTGAAGGTTTCCGTCTCCTCCCCCGTCTGGTTGCGCCGCTGATCGACGACGTCGGCGACGCGGTGTGGCTGTTGCCGACGCCCGCGTTCCGACGGATGGCGTTCGATCAGCGTGGTTCGCTCTGGACGATTGCGAACAAGACGACCGATCGCCAACGAGCGCTGGACAAACTGCTCGAGCGCGATCGGCTGTTCACAGATCGTCTCCGGGCGGAACTGTCGAGTCTCGGTCTCAACGCCATCGAGGTGGATGTCATCGACACCGACGATCACCTCTACGAACGGGTCGCTGAGCGACTCCGTCCGGCCGCCGGACGGTAAAGGGATCTCGCGAATTCCGACCGGGTGACCGAGCGCATCGGTGCCGTTCCGATCGGGAAGGCCGCGACGCCGCGACCGCCGATGTTGTGTTGACGTATCCTGTCGAGATGAGCAACGCGGCGAACCATGATGAGGCTGTGCCCCACGGGACCACGTTGCTCGCGCGCGATCTCACACCTTCCGAGCTTCGGTCCGCCCCGAGCCTCGCGTCGGTTGATGCGCTGGTGATCGAGGATCTCTCGGCCGACGAAGACGACGCGTTCGCAGCTGCACTCGATTCGTGAGACTCGTCGTCGACACCGGCGTGTTCAGCGCCGCGCTCAGCCGACGTCGCCGACCGGAGTTCGAGGACCACGTCGCCCGACTCGCAGGCAACCAGCTCTTCCTCGCGGCGTCAACCGTTGCCGAGCTCCGCTACGGCGCACTGGTCGCGGAATGGGGCGCGCCTCGTCGTGACCGACTCGAAGAAGCAATCGCAGCAACCACCGTGATTCCAGTGAGTGATGCGCTGCTCAGTCGGTGGGCCGACCTTCGATTCGCATGTCGTCGAGCAGGGCATCCCCTCGCTGATTCAGCGCACGCGAACGACTTGTGGATTGCCACGAGCGCAATTCACATCGCGGCAGGTCTGATCTCGGCCGACGCCATCTTCGACGACGTCCCCGACCTCGACCTCCGCTGAATTCACACCAGCGCAGAATATTCACGCCGCCAGCCTGGTAGGACGCCCAGAACCAGCAGCGACGGACACGGACTCCAAAGACGACCAAGGGTCCGCACATTTCCGGTCGCGTGCCCGCTCGCCGAGGTGCCGTTGTGATCGGGTCGAGCGGTCTCTGCCGACGCACAATATGCGTGCCCACCAACGAATCACATCGGCGACAACCACGAAGAGCGGAGTCGCGAGGCGTGTGGCCGCATGAGTCCGCCGGCCATGCACGAGCGTGGCGTGGTGTACGTTCAACTTCATGCCATTGACCACTGGCATCAACCACCTCGCCCTCGTGACCGCCGATCTCGATCGGCTGATCGAGTTCTACCGATCGGTTTTCGAGGCCAACGTCTTCGCTCAGCTGGCCGAGGGGCCGGTCCGCCACGCGTTGATCGACATTGGGAGCGGGATGGCACTACATCCTTTCGAGTTCTCCGGCCAGCCATCGGAGGGTCCATACGGGGAGATGTTCCAGCGCGGGCACCTCGATCACGTGTCGCTAAATGTGCCCGACGAAGCCACGTTCGGGATGCTTCGCAAAAGGCTCGTCGAGCAAGGTGCGAGCGACGGAACGATGGCCGACTTCGGAGCTGTGCGCACCGTCGCATTTCGCGATCCCGACGGCTGGTGGGGAGAAATTGCAATCTGGACCGGCGGCGAACCGTTGCCGCTCGACCAGGCGGTGGTGACTCCGCTGATCTGAGCAGAGTCCATGCCTCGAACATCCGGTCATGACGCTGCCGTAGGAGTCGCCACCAGAGCTATCGCAGAGCGATTGCCATCCAGCATGCTCGAGTTCCAGCAGTTCCAGGTACACATCGATGTCGAGTCCGGCGACGGTCCGCTGTTGGGGTGTCCCGACATAGTGTTCGCGAGTGTTGGTGGGGTGGACCGCCAGTGCGACGCCGTCGAAGCTCTTCGGACAAGTCACACCCGGGCTCGACAACCGACCCTACGACCACGCCCTCCAACCGGCAAAGGCCCGACCCGCGCGCTCCGACGGACGACGAAATCACCTCTTGACACAAAGAGGCTTCGGTAAGGGATCCAGGAGACCTGTCAGCGTCCGGAATCCCGCTCTTGGGGATAGTGGGGAGCCTTGCCGTAGTAGAGTCGTTGCTCAAAACTGACAGCGGTTTCGGGCATATTCTGGATGAGCTGTTTACCTGACGTCTCATAGTAAAGGATGAGTTGCCAGTACTGAAATGCAACCGATCCGGTCGAGTCTGTCGGAGTCACTGTATTCGCGATTGACGTTGTCGACGTCTTGGTGACCGCGTCCGTAATGGATTTCGACTGCGTAGCGGTGAAGCTTGTCTTGACCGTTGCATTTATCTTGGCGGGTCCAAATCCTGCCGACGTGCTTACATCGAGCCCTATCATCTCTGCGAAGGTGCTGGTATCGGTCTCTGAGTGCGATATGCCGGTCGAAATCGAATCCGACTTCGTGGTACTGGAG
>NZ_JBAVYV010000239.1:0-6742 GCF_049588435.1 Ilumatobacter sp. | reverse complement strand
GGTGACGGTCACACCATCGGTGACGACCGATTCATCGAGGCCGATCGGTTCGGAATCGGTCCCGAAGACCCAACGGTAGAAGCCGGTGGCCGCCTGGTGGACGGCGGGCCAGACCTCCTCGACCGGTCGGTTGGGTACTTCGCAGCCGTCGGTACCGAGCATCCGCAGCCGGTCGTCGACGAGCGCGCCGAGGCCGGCAGCCTCGGCCAAGTCGATCAACGTGGCGCCCTCGGTGCCGATGGCACAGAGATCGGAGAACGCGAGGTGCCCGGAATCCGCAAACGACCAGAGCCACGACGGCGCCGGGGCGGCATCGTATGCGACTTCCGTTCGTTCGATGGGATCGACGATCATGTCGAGCTCGCCGGCCATGAACAGCGAGGGGACGTCCGGTGCGGCATCGCCGAGCCCGGACGCGTACGAGACGTATCCGAGGATCCCGTCGTCGCCCGCCATCTGGGCGACCGTGCCGCCGCCGGCCGAGTGCCCGCCGAGGGCAACCCGATCGTTGTCGAGCACGCCACCGAGAACCGGGTCGTCGTCGAGCGTCGTCAGGTACGCCCGCATCGACCGGAAGTCGTCGATCGAGGCCGGTTGCCCCTCGGCCGTTCCGCCGATCACGTTCAGTAGATCGCGTGACGGATGGTCGGTCGAGGCGGTCACGATGCCCCACGAGGCCAGATGCCGTGCGAGCACACTCGACTGCAGGCGATACGACGTCGAGCCGTGACTGAAGAGCACGACCGGGAACGGACCGTCGGATGCGGCCTGTCCGTCGCGTGCTGCATCGATCGAGCGGGTGTCGTCGATCGTGTCGGGGACGAGGTCGGCGACTGCGGGTGGGAGGAAATCGCGAACGGAGTACGACACGTTTTCGCCGACGGCGGAATCGTCGGCGGGAAACCACACCTCGACCGCATTGCCCTCGGGAAGCGCACGTGTCGTCACCCCGACTGCGTACGGGCCGGGGGCGGCCAGCTCGGCCGGGGTCACCTCGGGTTCGGGTGCCGCAGTCGTCGTCGGAGCATCGGTCTCGACCGGTACCGCGGTCGTCGTGGCAGCGGTCGTGGGCGCTTCCGTGACCGGTGGATCCGTTGCCTCCGACGCACCGGTGTCGGCCGACCCAGCCGTCGCCACGGTTTCGTCGACGGGGTCGGTGGTCGGGCTGGTGTCGGAGTCGGACCCGCACGCAGCGACGAGGGTCGCAATCAGCAGAATCGGGAGGAGGCGGCGCATCGGCCGAGAGTAGACACCGCCGCCTGCCGCCAGCCAGTCTGTGCTGGCCACGCGACGACGAGAATGCGCGTCGGTGCCTGGCACCGACGCGCATTTGATCACTCGCGGGGTTCGATGATGCAGGTGTCGCCGTCGCAGGTGTCGATGACGGCTCCATCCGATCCGAGGAATGCGGCGACCTGGTCGTAAGCCGACGGGGCGCGTCGGACGTCCTCGTGCGGGTCGGTTCCCTCGCGGGGCGGCGTGTTGGTGATCGGTGGCAACGGAGTTCCGCTGTCGAACATGAAGGTCGCGGAACCGTCGAACGGGTACGTCTCGATCCGGTCGATGCCCCAGAACGGCTCGACGTCGGTCGAGCGCACGTCGGCGGCACCGACCGACGCGCCCATCGAGCGGGCCATCACGTCCATCGCCACGTTCGCGACCTGGAAGTCACCGAGCGCTCCCTGGATCAGCCCGTACTTCTGGTTCAGGCCCGGAAGTGGCTCGCGGAAGTGGTTGGCGTACCCGTTGCCCTCGCCGCGATCCCACAGCATCTGGATCGTCAGCAGCACGATCGCCTGATCGAGCTTGTCGGGGAACGCCGGATCGAGGATCTGCTGGAACGTGTCGAAGTCGACGCTCCGGTTGAGCAGCGTCGAGTAGTTGACACCCGGAACGCCGAACACCCCTCGGTCCCAATCGGTCGACACGGCGGTCGACACCGGACCCATGATCCCGCCCTGCGAGATCCCGTAGTACGAGAGCTCGGCGGTGTCGATCAGCGGTTCGCCTGCATCCGACTGGAATGCCGGATCGGAGACGAGTCCTTCCGGGTGCTTCATCAGACGGCCGAGGAACAGCGTGTTCAGATGGCCCTGCAGCAGCCGGTCGACGAGGGTCGAGAAGTTGCTCGGATCGACGAGGCTCGCCGCAGCGTTGCCGGTGTCCTCCTCCGACATCCCGATCAACGCGGTGCCGCACACGACGAAGTTGTGGTTCTGTGCGACGAGCGTCGGGCCGGCCGAGGTGACCTGGCTGTCGGTGCCGAGGAGACCGTGGCCGTAGATCATCCCGGCGCCGGGCTCGGCTCCGGAGGTCGCAGGCGTGATCTGGCAACGGAATCCGGCGGTGAACGTACCGTTGGCAGACGGAAGGTCGGAGTCGTCGGTGAGGTTGAGACCGGTTCCGGGCGCTCCGTCGGCTTCCAGATACAGCGGCACGTCGTACGTGCCCTCGACGATGATCCGACCGGGCACGTCCTCGACGTCCTCGGACGCGGAGGTGACCGCGAAGTTCGGCGCGGCGTCGCCGAGCTGCTCGAATGCGTCGTCGCGCATGTGGACGAGCGGCCCGGTCAGGTTGTCCGTGGAGACGACGGTGAAGTCCCACGCCATCACCAGCTCATCGCGCTCGACACCTGCTGCTTCGAGATCGGCGAAGACCTGTTCCATCGACTCGCGACGCGCCTCGACCTCGGGAACATCGGTCTCGAGGCGATCGCGGTAGGCGACGAACGCATCGGTCGGTTCGATCGGCGCACCGGCGCTGTCGACGAGGTTGCGGAGCCCGACCACGATCCGATGGCCTTCCGTGTAGTTGACCGCAGGACGCAGGAACAGTCCCTGTCGTTCGGGGTCCGTGGCGTTCGAGTCGAGCTCGGCCCAGTGCGGCCACGTCTCGCCTGTGGTCGCGTCGACGATCACGCTGGCGGAGTCGGCATCGAGCGAGCGCGCGATGTCGGTGATCGGCGGGAGCCCCGAGGCTTCGGGATCGACCCCGGGCATCAGCACGAGAGCTGCACTTCCCGGGCTGAATCCGTCGTTCCGGTTCTGGCGGGTGACGTCGATCGGAACGCCGTCCGCATTCGAGGGCATCGAGTCCGGTGACAGGCTCACCCGCACCCCGGTTTCGGACGTGTCGTCGGTGACGGTCAGCGCGTCGGACGGGAACGGAAGCAGGCACGACTCGCCGACGACCTCGCAGCGTTCGGGGTTCTCGACGTCGAGCTCGATCGTCCCGGCGAATCCATCGCTGTCATCGGTTGGTTCGGTGTCCGGGGGAGACGTGTCCGCCGGCTGGTCCGGCTGGGTGTCGGACGGCTCGCTGTTCGGTGGGTCCGTTTCCGGCGACTCGGTTGCGGCCGGCGCGGTGGCCGACGTGGTGTCCTCGGTCGTCGATGTCTGGTCGGACCCGCCGCTGCATGCAGCCACGACCAGCATCACCGCGGTGGCCAGTGCGATTCGTTTCATCATGTGCCCTCTCACGTTCCCCATACCGCCCGGACAGTAGGCGTTCTCGTGATCTGTTCTGGCGCTCTGTGCGCGAACAGTTCACGAGAACACCGGTGGGCGGGGGTGTCTGGCCCACTGGGTCCAGGTGCGGCCGGCCGAATACGTTGGGGTGATGCGCATCTGGAGACTGAACGAACTCGGTGACCCGGCTGAACAGCTGCGTCTCGTCGACGAGGAGGCACCGAGTCCCGGACCCGGCGCCGTCCTCATCGACGTCGAAGCGGTCGGGCTCGCGTTCCCCGACGTGCTCCAGTGCCGCGGTCAGTACCAGGTGAAGACCGGTCCCGGGCACACCCCGGGTGGCGAGTCGTGCGGTCGGATCGCAGCGCTGGGCGACGATGTGACCGGCCTCGAGATCGGTCAACGAGTCGCGTTCCTCGGCAGTGGTGGCCTCGCCGAACAGGTCACCCATCCCGCCGCCGGTGTCTTCCCGGTGCCCGACGGTGTGTCCGCCGAGACTGCGGCGGCGATTCCGATCAACTACTGCACGACGCTCTACGCGCTGCGCGATCGAGCTCACCTCCAGGCGGGGGAGAGCGTGCTGATCACCGGAGCGGCCGGTGGCACCGGCACGGCCGCGATCCAGCTCGCCAAGGCGATGGGCGCACGCACGATCGCGATCGCCGGTGGCGACACGAAGGTCGAGCTCGTGCGCGAGCTCGGAGCCGACGTCGTGATCGACCACCGCGAGACTCCCGATTGGGTGGATGCCGTCCGCGAGGCGTCGGGAGGCGGTGTGGACGTCGCGTACGACCCGGTCGGCGGCGACACGTTCCATCAGGTGCGGCGGTGCATGGGCTGGGACTCGCGGCTGCTCGTCATCGGTTTCGTCGCCGGGATCCCGGAGGTCAAGACGAACCATGCGTTGCTCAAGAGCTACTCGATCGTCGGGGTGCACTGGGGGGCGTCGCTCGCCAAGTATCCCGACTCGCTCGGCGAGCAGATGCGTGAGCTGCTGGAGATGGCGGCTGCGGGTACGGTCGCCCCGCCGCTCTACCCGCCGTACGCCTTCGAGGACGCGGCGACGGCGCTGCAGGACCTGGCCGATCGAAAGACCCACGGCAAGGTCGTCGTCACGCTCTGACCGTAGGATCCGCGCATGGATCTCCTCGATCTCACGATCTTCACCGAGCCCCAGCAGGGCGCGACCTACGACGACCTGCTCGCCGTGGCGCAGCGTGCCGAATCACTCGGGTTCGGTGGCTTCTTCCGTTCCGATCACTACCTCTCGATGGGGGAGGGGGACGGTGCGCCGGGCCCGACCGATGCGTGGGTCACGCTGGGCGCGCTGGCGCGTGAGACCACGACGATCCGCTTGGGCACGTTGGTGACGTCGGCGACGTTCCGGCTCCCGGGACCGCTCGCGATCTCGGTTGCACAGGTCGATCAGATGTCGGGTGGCCGCGTCGAACTCGGCCTCGGTGCCGGATGGTTCACGGAGGAACACGAGGCGTACGGGATCCCCTTCCCCGATCTCGGCGAGCGGTTCGACCGCCTCGAGGAGCAACTCGACGTGATCACCGGACTCTGGTCCACACCGCTCGGCGAGCAGTTCGCACACGCCGGGCCGCTGTATCCGATCAAGGACTCACCCGCGCTGCCGAAGCCCCTCCAGGACCGGATCCCGATCGTGATCGGAGGCGGCGGGCCGAGGCGCACGCCGGCGCTCGCGGCGAGTCACGCGACCGAGTTCAACGCACCGTTCATGCCTCTCGACTCCTTCGGCGAGCAGCGCGAGCGGGTGCGTGATGCATGCGTCGAGATCGGCCGTGACCCGGACGAACTCACCTACTCCGCCGCGTTGGTCGTCTGCGTCGGCATCGACGAGGACGAGTTCGCCGAGCGTGCATCGGCGATCGGTCGAGAACCCGACGAACTCCGTGAGAACGGCGCAGCCGGAACCCCCGACGAACTGCGCGCGACGGTCGCTCGATGGCGCTCGGCAGGAGCCGAGCGGATCCATCTCCAAGTGCTCGATCTCGCCGACCTGGATCACCTCGACCTGATCGCCGCCACGCTCGCCTGACCGCGCGGTCTACCGGACGACGAGAAGTCCGACGACGCAGAGTCCAGCGAGCAATGCCAGTCGGAACCAGAACCGAAGTCGATCCCCGCCGATCCGACGCGCGGCAAGTCCGGCGACCAGCACGGACCCCATCTCGGTTCCGGGGTGCGGACCGATGGTCTCGAAGTGCGGCGGGACGGCCGACTGGACCGATCCCTCCGGGTCGACAACGGCCAGGTCGTCGGATGACCGCGCGACCCGCCACCGGTCGACGATCCGCTCGACATCGAGTTTCGCAACGGTCGACGGAGGGCCCGGCGACGCGCGTCGGTTCACGGCGGCGATGCGTTCGTTGAGCGCGAGGATCAGAGCGCGCACGTCGGCTTCGGTCGGCGCGACGAGTGCGGCCGCGACGGTTGCATCACGATCTGTTCGGATGGCGATGGTCGGCGGCGTGTAGACGACGTCATCTCGCTGCAGCTTCGCCTTGACCCACCACAATTCGTCGTGTGGCTGGTCGAGGTCGTCGATCGGGCGGCCCGTTCCGGGCAGGTCGTCGAATGCTCCGGTGTGCTGGCCGTTCTGGATCTGGCGTTCGATCCACGATTCCCAGCTGACGTCGGGAGGTTTGCGTTCGGTCACGATGGTCGCCGGGCGGGTGGGGGTCGGCTCGTCGCCGTCGACCGCCGGGACCGACGGTCGGATCCAGTGTGCCCGATCGGCCGCTTCGACGCCAGTGGTGTGGCGTCCGTTTGCGTCGCCACTGCTCGTGGGTGCAGAATCCCGCAGTCGATCATGGTGGTCGTCGCGAGCCGAGGGAGTGGCGACATGGGTGCAGGTTCAACACCGGCTGGGTGGTATCCCGACGTCGAACGTGCCGGTGGCGAGCGGTACTGGGACGGCAGCGCCTGGACCGAGCATCGCCGGCCCGCTCCGCAGTTTGCGCCGCCGACGAACGCCTTCGGCGCTCCCTCTGTCCAACAAACCGGGTATCCGGCCCCTCCGGGATATGAGGCGTACGACGGCACCTCGGTGGCGTATCAGCGGAGTTCGGCGGCCGGATGGGCGCTGGGACTGTCGATCGCAGGCATTTTCTGCTGCGTGTTCCTCTCGATTGCCGGGACGATCATGGGCTGGACACAGATGAAGGCCGTCGACCGGGGAGAACGTGATCCGGCCTCGCGCGGGACGGCGAAGGCCGCCTTCATCGTCGGGATCGTCGCGTTGT
>NZ_JBAVYV010000238.1:0-4453 GCF_049588435.1 Ilumatobacter sp. | reverse complement strand
GTGTCGGAATCACCGGGCCACTGCGATCGGAAGGGACATAGCAAGACGTTAGAAGCTCAGCGTCGCTCGTCGCTGCGACTACCAAATGCGGACGCTGGCAAGAAGCCGTCCGATATCGACGGAGCAGATCGCGGTGACCACCTATCCGATACCGGCACGACCGCGAGCGGTCACCCGCGCGAGAACGCGCGTCCTCAATCCGGTGTTCCGGCACACCAATTTGGGAGCTTTGTTAGGGTCTTGCGCTACCTGACGAAGGAGCAGATATGCAAGGCGTCACCGAGGTCTGTACCGAGTGCGAGTTCGATCCTCGCCAAATCGCCTACGACCAACTCGGCCCGGAACTCCTGCGACTCGCGATCGGATACGAGGGGGTCATCGCTGACGCATCGGCGAGCGGCTGCCCAGCGTTGAGCAGCCGTCCATCGCCGGAGACCTGGAGCATCCTCGAGTACACCGGTCACGTCGAGTTCATCTACGGGTCCGTTGGTCAAATGTGTGAGATAGCCGACCCTGACGAGCTTGCACCGATCAATGGTGTCGATCCAGACGAACATGTCGACAACGCTCACTTCAACGAGGTCGCCCCAATGGAAATGTCGGCGCGAATCCACCGTGCTGGTGAGCAGGCTCGCGGGGCCCTCGCGGGTCTCGACAGCGGCGCATTCGACTGGACGCTGCTGTTCAATGGCAATCCTGCCCCACTCGGTCTGTTGACCGTGGCGATGGTGCACGAGAGCCACCATCACCTGCGCGACATCACCCAGTTGGCGGCCCCCTAGAAGTAGAGCCATCGCCGAGCTCAGCAGGCGTGGCCCGCAGTCTGCGAGGTTGTATCCCGATGTGCGCTCTCGCGCGCGCTCATATTGTGCGTCGGCAGAGACCGCTCGACCCGATCACGCCGGCACCACAGCGAGCGGTCAGGTGCCCCAGATTGTGCCCCGGGCACTTGAGAAGTGGAGTAGCGTCGCTATTCGACCGAGCGCATGGGGGTGCGAGCGATGGGCGAGTCCGGCTATCAGGTGTCGGGAAACGCGGCGGAGAACTACGAGCGAGTCGCGTCAGCGTTCATGATGCCGTGGGCGCAACACCTCGTCGGGCAGAGCCGTCTCACTGGCAGCGAGCATGTGCTGGACATGGCGTGTGGCACGGGCTTCGTCGCGAGGGCGGCTGCTGGCATTGTGGGTGCGGACCGGGTCGTTGGTGTTGACGTGAACCCGATCATGCTCGCTGTTGCGGAGACCGCAGCCGGAATTGAGGTACGCGAGCGATCCGCCGACGACACCGGTCTCGATGATCGCTGTGTTGACGTGGTGTTGTGCCAGCAGGGGCTGCAGTATTTCCCGTCGCCGGAGGCTGCGTTGGGCGAGGCCCGTCGATGTCTTCGTGCTTGTGGGCGGGCGTTGTTCTCGGTGTGGGCACCGTTTGCGGAGAACCCGTTCATCGCCGGCCAGATCGATGCCCTCGAAGAACACCTCTCGCCTGAGGCGGTTGCGGGGTTCCGCTCGACGAACATCGACGCGCTCGGTGGTGAACCGGGCGTGTCGACCCTGCTGCACGAGGCCGGTCTGGTCGACGTCGAGGTGACCAAGCATCGCCTCGATATCGATTTGCCGGCGATGGGCGAGTTCTTCCCTGAGTTGATCTCGGCGACGCCGTGGGCGGCGACGTTCGCTGGGCTATCGGATTCAGAGCAGCGAGCTGTCATTGCGCGGATGGACGACGCCGTCAGCCAACGAGCCGATCAGGACGGCACGACCGCAACGATGACCGTGATCGTCGCTGAGGGCTCGGCGGGGTGAGATCAACGGTCTGCACTCACAGGTGGGACCACACGAGATCGATGCACCTCTTCGGGCGGCGACCCACTCGGACACGCTCGAACTGGCGGTCCGATCGAACGGTCAGGCACTCGATGCTCTCCACTCCCGGATCCCGGGCAGGGTGAGCGCTGCTGGAGCACAGCTTCTCCGATCCGGTGGAGGCGACGCCGAGGTCACGCCTGTGCAGCGTCGCTTTGGAGGTAGTCGATCAGGAGGTGCGACAGGGCTTGGGGCTGGTCGAGTTGGACCCAGTGTCCGGCGTCTTCGATGCGTTCATAGCGCCATGAGTTGTCGACGAGATCAGCCGTACCGGTCACGAACTCCTCGATCAGGTGGGGGTCGTCGCTTGGCCAGATCCCCATCGTGGGTTGTGTGAAGCGAGGCAGCGGCCGCGTCGGTGCACGCATCATCTCGGGTCCAGCGTTCGCCCGATACCAGTTGAGTGCCGCGGTCAGCGCGCCGGGCTCCGACAGTCGAGCGATGACCTCGTCGGGCTCGGGATGTCTACCCCAGGCCTTCAGATTGGCCCAGTTATCTGCCTTCAACCACTCCTCGGGTATCTCGGGCGCCTGGAAGAACTGCATGTACCAAGCAAGCTCGAACTGGCGAAGACCCAGCGTGCGGAACACTCCAGGGTGACCCGCGCTGATGAGCACAAGTCGATCAACGCGTTCTGGCGCGAACATGGCGACCACCGACGCCACAGCAGCACCCCAGTCGTGGCCCACCACAGCAGCGCGGTCGTGCCCGAGCTCATCGAGCACCACAAGCATGTCCGCCATCGCCAAGTGCAACCGGTACGCCGTCGCATCGCGGGGCTTGCCTGAGCTACCGAAGCCACGCTGGTCGACAGCCACGGCCTGCATGCCGGCGGTGACAATCGCTTCAGCCTGGGCGGCCCACAACGTGTGGTCGTCGGGGAACCCGTGAATGAGCAATACCGGCGGACCTGACCCGCTCACCGCGTAGGCGATTTCTGTACCGTCGCCCGACACCACACTCTGCACGACCATCGCACACCCCGCCCGGAACTTAGCATCCAGACGTCGCTCGGATCCCTGAACTTCCTCCTCGGGTGGGGCACGCATATCCGCGGCGCATCATTCAACGACAGACCGCTCGTAGCGGCACTTTCGATCGGGTGATCCCACCCATATTGTTCGAGCGAACGAAGGTGCGGTCAGTCCGGAGGGTCTTCGCCGGTGCGGCCGTCGATGGTTTCGCGGATGAGGTCGGCGTGTCCGACGTGGCGTGCGTATTCCTCGATCATGTCAACGAGGAGACGGCGCAGACTGGGTGTGCCCCAGCCGTCGAACTCGTGGCCCGTCGCTCGTCCGAGCCCGCCGTCGGCGAATGCTTCGGCAACCAGCTCACGTGAACGACTGACGGCGCCACGCCACGCAGCCCATGCGGAACCTGGGTCATCGTTCGCGGTCCATTTCCAATCCTCGGCCGGATCGACGGACATGTCGGGCTGATGAGGATCGCGATCATGCAGCTTCCAGGCGAACGTCACGGCCTCGACGCGAGCGAGATGACGCAGAAGGCCCCCAAGGGTGATGTCGGAGGCACCGATCTTGGTGGCCATGGCCCCAGCATCGAGGTCGGAGCACTTCCACTCGAGGGTTCGGCGCGCCCGCTCGAGGCTGCCGATCAGTGTGTCGAACTCATCGCCGGCAAGTGGCGGTTCGGTGAGGATCGTTGCCATGACGAAAGCGTAATCACCGCGCCGCTACGTCCATCGCGCAGACCGCTCTCGCATAGCCTATCCGGCCCGCTCAGATCCACGCTGCTCCTCGACTCTGCGAACCGAGCAGGACGGTACCTCGGCGCTCGGTTGGGTGCTCGAGAATGTGCGGTGCCGCTTGGCCAGTTCTCAGTGACGCGCCATAGTCAGATCGTGCAGGCGGCCGACCTCAAGCGGTCTTGGGAGTGGATTGGTAGCGAAGGGCGACGGCTCCCGATCGGAACTCCTGACGTCCGACGAGTTTCAGTTCGAGCCGCTCATTCACTCCGCCGAACAGCGTCGGTCCGTGGCCCGCCACGACGGGCTGGACAAGGAACTCGTACTCATCGATCAGCCCGAGATCTGCCAATGCGAGCGGCAACGTCACGCCGCCCACCCACAGACCCTCGCCTGGCTCCTCCTTGAGCCGCTGAACTGCTTGCCCCAAGTCGCCTCGCACCAATTCGGCATTCCAGTCGGCACCGTTCAGTGTGCTCGACACGACGTACTTCTTGGTCTCGTCGATGGTCTCGGCGAAGGGGATCTCCCACTCCTCCATCCAGTCGGGCCACGTGCCTGTGGCCGGCTTCCGCCACGCTGATTCCATCATCTCGTAGGTGACTCGGCCGAAAAGCAGAGCATCGGCTCGTTCCATCTGAGCAGTCCAGTAGCACATCGACTCCTCGTCCGGGGGGAGCCCTGCCTCGTGATGACAGCAGCCGTCGAGCGTGATGTTGATCGAATAGCGGAGCGGTCTCATGTATCGCTCCGGTTTGGCTGGACCTGGAACTCGCCGACCTCGATTGCAACGAGGGTGGACATCTGGTCGGCGTCGGGACCCTGACCGCGGAACGCTTCCAACGCAGGCCGGTCGCGCCAGCGTTCGTAGACGTTGATGCGCGTC
>NZ_JBAVYV010000237.1:0-18930 GCF_049588435.1 Ilumatobacter sp. | reverse complement strand
ATCGCAAACACTGCGATCGCCGCCACGATGATGAAAATCCAGAGCGTCATTGCGCCCTACGGTACCCGTGTGTCAACTGGGGTCTGACCCCAGTTGACACGTCAGATGCCGATGCGCTGCGCGAGCTGCTCGCGATGGAACGTCGGGTCGCCGAACATCAGCTCGGAGCTCTTCGCACGCTTGAAGTAGAGGTGCGCCGGGTGCTCCCAGGTGAAGCCGATGCCACCGTGGATCTGGATGTTCTCGGCTGCGGCGTGGAAGTACGCCTCCGAGCAGTACGCCTTGGCGAGCGATGCGGTCGAGGGGAGCTCGTCGTTCATCTCGGCGGCGCACCACAGGCCGTAGTAGGCCGCGGACTTGGCCGACTCGACCTCGAGCAGCATGTCGGCGCACTTGTGCTTGATCGCCTGGAACGAACCGATCGGACGACCGAACTGGACGCGCACCTTGGCGTATTCGACGGCCTGCTCGAGCACCATCTGCGCTCCACCGACCTGCTCGGCAGCGAGGCCGACCGCAACGAGGTCGAGCACGGTCGAGAGGATCTCCCAACCCTTGCCCTCCTCACCGATCAGCGTGGCCGGCGTGTTGTCGAAGTCGAGCTTGGCCTGCTTGCGGGTCTGGTCCATCGTGGACAGCGACGTACGGGTGAGGCCCGAGGCGTCACCGGCGACGGCGTAGAGGCTGGTTCCGGCGGCGGACTTGGCGGCGACGATGATCAGGTCGGCGACGTGGCCGTCGATCACGAACGACTTGGTCCCGCTGAGCGTGACATCGCTGCCCGAGCCCGAGGCCTCCATCGTGATGCCCGATTCGTCCCACTTGCCCGAGGGCTCCACGTAGGCGACGGTGGCGATGGTCTCGCCCGAGGCGATGCCCGGGAGATGCGCCTGCTTGGCGGCGTCGTCGCCGGAGTGGATCAGCGTGTTCGCGGCGAGCACGGCGGTCGAGAAGAACGGTGCGCACAGCAGTGCGCGACCCATCTCCTCGAGCACGATGCCGAGCTCGACGAAGCTGTAGCCGGATCCACCGAATTCCTCGGGGATCGCGAGGCCCTGCAGGCCCATCTGCTCGCCCATCTGCTGCCAGACGGCGGTGTCGTAGCCCTGCTCGGTGTCCATCTGCTCGCGGACGGCTTCCTCGGACGACTTGTTCTCGAGGAACGCACGGACGGTGCTGCGCAGTTCTTCCTGCTCTTCGGTGAATGCAAAGTTCATGTCGGAGATCATGCCGTGGTTGCATCGCGATCACAAATCTGCTTGTGTACACCTGTGGACACACGATCGACCGGAATTCGCGAGCTGCGCGCCCAACTGACCGATGCGGTGCGGCGGGCCGCGGCGGGCGAGCGCACCGTCGTCACCCGCAGCGGCCGACCCGTCGCTCAACTCGGACCACTCGACGCCGACGCGCCTGCGCTCGAGCGCCTGATCGGATCGGGAGCAGTACTCCCCCCGCGTCGCACGAGCGAATGGCGCGCGCCCGATCCGGTCCCGGTGTGGGCCGGAGTCCGCGTCGACCAGGTCCTGCGCGAGCTGCGCGGGTGAGCTCGATCACGTCGGTCGTGTCGATCACCCCGACCAACTCGGTTCTCGTCGCGCTTCGGCCCGGTATTCGCCACGATGCGCGACGAGAACGTCGGCGGAACGACTCGGTGACGCCCATGGAACGGGCCGTGACGTGACGATCGTCCTCGACACATCGGCGCTGCTCGCTGTCGCGATCGACGGGACCCAGCGGGCGATCGTGCTCGATGCACTCGACACCGACGAGGTGTGGGCCGCGTCGGCGATGGCACTGACCGAGGCGCTCCCCGCCATCGACCGATTGATCGACGACCGCTTCGGACGGGTCGACCTCGAGGACGCGATCCGGCTGGTGTGGGATCACCTCCACATCGTCCCGGTCGACCAGCGTTGTCTCGACGGCGCTGCCGCGCTCGCGCGCTCGCAGCCGGTCCGACTCAGCGATGCGATCCACTTCTCCGCTGCCGACCGACTCCCCCGACCGATCCGCTTCGTCACGTTCGACCCGACGCACATCGGTGTGGCGCTCGGCCTCGACTTCGACGTCGTCAGCTCGTAGCTGCTCGATCCGGGTCGGTCGGCTCGACGGAGGGAACGCGCCCGATCACGAATCCCAGACCCAGACGCCACGATCCGAAGCGGCCCGGCCGCCGCGCGAGAAATGCCAGTCGAGCCAGTGATGCGCGCCATCCGAAGACCCGGTCGAACACGGCCGACCGCGCCCGCGCATCGGCCACCGTTCCGAACCCCGAACCCGACGATTCAGCGGGGTGCTCCGAAATCACCACCGGCCGGAACCGACCATGCAGTCCGGCTCGCAGAACGTCGGTGACGAAGATGTATTCGTCGCCGAGGAAGTTCGCCGCGCCCGCCCCGAAGTTCTCGTCGAACGCGACACCCGCGGCGACAATCTCCGAGCGGCGGACCACGAGTTCGATGGTCCCGGCCTTGGCCGAGTTCCACCGGTGAAGCCTGCCCTCGCTCGACCGATAGCGCTTGCGCGGTTCACCGTGCTCGTCGCACGCCATCGCCAGCACCAGCGACGTGCCCGGCGACGCCTCCATCCAGTCGACGACCGCTCGCACACCCGCCATCCGCCACGTCGCGTCGTCGTCGCCGAACACCAGGTACCGACCGGTCGCTCGACCCAGCACGACGTTCCGACTCCGAGCCACCCCGACTCCGTGCTCGGCGATCACCTCGACGTCATGGCGGTCGTCGAACCGGGTGATGGACTCCGCGTGCGTTCCCTGCACGACGACCAGGATCTCGACGTCGGGCTGCGCCGGTGGCAGTTCGATCGAACCGACACGCGACGCCAGCGTGGAGTAACCGATCGTGAGCAGCGGGTGCGTCATCTCAGGTCCCGGGCTCGGCGTGCGTCGTGGTCCGGGTCATGGCCCATCGACGGTATCCGACGCGCTCGCCACGCCCTGCGAACCCCTGTCACACTGGAGCCATGTCTCCAGCACCATCACGAGGAACGGCCGACACACTGCACTGGTCGAACGAGGATGCCGAGGTCCACAAGTTGGTGGTCGGTCCGGTCGACAACAACGTGTTCGTCGTGCGCTGCAAGCGAAGCGGCGACGCGGTCCTGATCGATGCCGCGAACGAACACGAGCAACTGCTCGAACTGTGTACGCGTCTCGGCGTCACCCGCGTGCTCGAGACGCACGGCCACTGGGACCACATCCAGGCGGTGCCCGCGATGCGCGAGGCCGGCTACGAGGTCGCGGTGACGAAACTCGACGCGCCGAAACTGGACGAGGTCGGCTACGACGTCTTCCTCGACGACACCGAGGTGATCGAGGTCGGCAAGCTACGACTCCACGCGATTCACAATCCGGGTCACACGCCGGGGTCGATCTCGTTCGCGCTCGCCGACACTCCCCTGCTGTTCACGGGCGACACGCTCTTCCCCGGCGGACCCGGGAACACGAGCTTCGACGATGCCGACTTCGACACGATCATCCGCTCGATCACCGATCGGTTGTTCACCTTCGACGACGCCACGATCGTGCTCCCCGGTCACGGCGACGACACGACGATCGGAACCGAACGACCGCATCTCGAGGAATGGATCGAGCGCGGCTGGTGACGACCCGCTGGGTCATCCGGGGATGAGGTACGACGAACGTCCGACCGACGACACGCCGGTGCACACCGCCGACCTCCCGCCGACTCCGATCCGTGATCGGAACGTGCCCGCGACCGCGTGGATCGAGGCTCCCGACACGCTGTTGGCGCTCGGCGACGACCTGCCCGACCGACCGGTCGCCGAGTACAAGCGACGGATCGGTCCGTGGATCCTCTGGCGTGCCGGCCCGGCGAAGCACGGCGACGCCCGCTACTGGGCCTCCCACGCCACGACCGGAGCCGAGTTCACGCTGCGACTGTTCCCCGACGGCACCGCGTCCGGTGTCGGCCCGAGCGGCGCGACCCACGACCGATTCCGCGCATGGAAGGAAGACCTACGCGACGCCTGACCGACAGCTGGTGCCTGACACCAGTTGTCGGTCAGGTGGTGCGTTTGCGGCTCAGGGCGTCCACCGAGGAGGCGGCGAGCAGCGCGAGGCCCGAGGCGATGAACTTCACCCCGGAGCTGCTGAAGTCGATGTCGTAGCCGAACACCGTCGTCTTCCCGACGAGTCCGAGGCCGTTCGGGATCAGCGCCAGCACGAGGCCACCGAGCACCGCGTTGACCATCCGGCCACGACCGCCGAACAGCGATGTTCCACCGATGACCGCCGCACCGACGGCGAGCAGCAACGTGTCGTTGGCTCCGGTGTTCGCGTCGACCGAGTTGACGCGGGACGCGAGAAACCAGCCACCGATTCCGGCGATCACACCGGTCACGGCGAACGCCGAGAGGCGCAGTCGCTGCACGTTGATGCCCGCACGACGAGCGGCCTCGGCATTGCCACCGACCGCGTACAGGTGGCGTCCGTAGGCGGTCCGACCGAGCACGAACGACAGCACGACGACCATCACGGCGAGCACCGGGATCACGATCGGCATGCCCTTGATCTCCGCCGGCGCACCGGGGAACGCTCGGTTCTGGTTGAGCACAAACGTGATCGCACCGATGAGCACGATCGCGATACCGATGCGGAGGAACACCAACGACATCGGGATCGCCCCGTACGACTCGCGTTGTCTCCGGTATTGGGAGAAGGCGAACAGAGCGACGCCGACGATCGCCACGACCCACGACAACCCGGGGCTCAGCGCGCCGCCGACCAGGTCGTTGATCGCTTCGCTCTGGATGCGCACACTGCCGCCCTCGCGTACGAGCAGCAGCAAGATGCCCTGGAACAACAAGACGTTCGCCAATGTCACGACGAACGATGGAATCCCCACTTTTGCGACCATGAAGCCGGTGAACACGCCGAGCGCGAGCGCGACGAGCATCGACATCGCTGCCGCCGGGATCAGCGGCCAATCATTCTGGAGACGGGTGGCCAACACCGCCCCGGCCACTCCCGCGGTGTAGCCGGCGGCCAGGTCGATCTCACCGAGCAGCAGGACGAACGTGACCGCCATCGCGATGACGATGATCGACGACGCCTGCTCGAGGAAGTTGGCGAAGTTCAGCTTGGACAGGAAACTGTCGGGTCTCGCGATTCCGAAGATCGCGACCAGCACGATGATCGCCAACACGGCGGGGATCGATCCGAGGTCGCCACCGCGGATGCGGCCGATCGACGCCCGGAGCGCACCCTTCAGGTCGGTCGGCCCCGCGTCGAGCGCGAAGTCGGTGAGGGCCTGCCCGCCGACCGGCGGTTCGACGACCGGTGTGATCTCGGCATCGTTCTCGGTGGAGCTCATTCGGCGACCTCCTCGGCCAGTCCGATGTCGCCGGAACTTCCCGACGTGATCAATTGCACGAGACTCTCGCGAGTCATCGTGTCATCGTTCGGGAGATCGGCAGCGATGCGGCCGAGGTACATCGCGCTCACGCGGTCGGCGACCTGGAGCACGTCGTTCATGTTGTGGCTGATGAGCACGACCGCGACGCCGCTCGCAGCGAGCCGTTTGACGAGGTCGAGCACCTGCTCGGTCTGGGCAACGCCGAGTGCGGCCGTCGGCTCGTCGAGGATGACCAGCTTGGCGTTGCCGAGCACCGCCTTGGCGATCGCCACCGTCTGGCGTTGGCCACCCGACAGCGACGAGACCTGCTGCCGCACACTCTTGACCGTCCTCACGGACAGCGAGGCGAGCGTCTCACGGGCGGCCATCTCCATTCCGTGTTCGTCGAGCATGCCCCGCTTCGTCAGCTCGCGGCCGAGGAACATGTTCTGGACGATGTCGAGGTTCTCGCACAATGCGAGGTCCTGATAGACGACCTTGATCCCGAGCGCTGTCGCGTCCTTCGGACCGTTGAGCTCGACCTCGACACCGTCGAAACGGAAGACCCCGGAGTCGGTCGAGTGGATGCCGGCGAGACACTTGACGAGCGTGGACTTGCCGGCCCCGTTGTCACCGATCAGGGCGGTGATCTTGCCCGGGTACACCCGGAACTCCACGTCGTGGAGCACCTTGACCGGACCGAAGCTCTTGTTCACCCGGTCTGCTTCGAGCAGTGGCTGGCCCGGATCGGTGCCCGACCCCTCCAGCACACCTGATGGTTGATTCATCTTCTGTTCCCCCTCAGAAACGCGCGTCGTTGACGCGAAGGTGCCGACCCGACCCGCCCGAGTTTCGGCGGGTCGGATCGGCACAGACTGTCACACAGCTCGGTGGTCCGGCCGCGTGAGTCGGATCACTCGACTCCGGCTTCGGCGCACTGATCTTCGAGGCCGGCGCAGAGCTCGGCGACGTCGACGAATCCGTCGGCGGCCGGGATCTTCACGTCATCGACGTAGATCGGCTGGACCTCGGCCTGGATGTACGGGATCTCACCGTTCTCGTTGTCGATGGTGGCATCGGTGCCCAGTTCGGATCCGGCGAGCAGCGCTGCTGCGGCGTCGACCGCTCCGGTGGCCTCTTCGACGACCGGCTTGTACACGGTCATGCACTGGTTGCCCTCGAGGATCGCCCGCAGGCCCTCGAGCGTGGCGTCCTGGCCGGTGGTCGGAACCTGCAGGCCGGCGTCGGCGAGCACCGACTGGGCGGCGAGCGAGAGGCCGTCGTTGGCCACGAGCACACCGTCGATCTCGCCATTCGCGGCGGTGAGCAGCTGCTCGAAGATCACGCCACCCTGAGCGTTGTCCCAGTCCGGGACGGCTTCTTCGCCGACCGTCTCGATGCCGCTGTCGGCGATCGCGTCCTGGTAGCCCTGCTTGAACAGCGTGGCGTTGTTGTCGGTGGGCGACCCGTGGAGCTGGATGACCTTCTTGCCCTCGACGCTGCCGGCGCCGCCCATGCACTCGATGATGCCCTCGCCCTGGGCGGTGCCCACGGCCACGTTGTCGAACGAGACGTACACGTCGGCGGAACCGCCGAGCGTCAGACGGTCGTAGTCGATGTTCTTGACACCGGCGGCTGCCGCCTTCTCCTGGATGGCGGCGCCCGACTCGGAGTCGAGGTTGACGATGGCGAGCACGCCGACGCCGTCGGCGACCATCTGGTCGGCGATCGTCGCCATGTTGTTCTTGTCACCTTCGGCGTTCTGGATGTCACATTCGATCCCGGCGGCGTCACATGCCTCCTGGATGAGCGGACGGTCGAACGACTCCCAACGGACCGACGATGCGGAGTCGGGCAGGATGAATCCGGCCTTGCCACCTGCGGCCGCGTCGTCGCTGGAATCGTCGGCGGCGGAGTCGGCCGGAGCGGCGCTGCCGTCGGATGCTGCTTCGGTGCCGGCTGCTTCGGTGTCGGCGGACGAGGAACCGCTGTCGTCATCGCTTCCGCATGCGGATGCCACCAACGACAATGCTCCTGCCATCACCACAACGGTGCGGGTCATCTTCTTCATGTTCTCCCCCTCTGGAGTTGTGCGGCCAGTTGTTCCGACCGGCTCCATTTCGCTCCTCCCCTGTTTGTACGGGGTGTCAACAAAATGTGGCTCAAGTGTGCGACATCGGGCGACGATTGTCAACCACCAAATGTCACCGCGCCCGCTGGATCGGCCATCGCCCGCGCCAGGACCAGCTCGGCGGCGCCGATCAGCAGCGCGTCGATCCCCAACTCCGCGGCCACGACGGGAACCGTGCGCTCGACCGGGCCGAACCGACGCTCCATCAACTCCGCCTCGAGACATTCCGACATGAACGGCAGCAGCGGCTCGAACATGCCGCCGAGAACGAAGAGGTCCGGGTCGAGCACGTTGATCAGTCCGGCCAGGCCGATGCCGAGCCACCGTCCGGTCTCGCCGAGCGCGGCGAGCACGATCGGATCACCGCTGACGGCGCCCTCGACGAGAGCATCGATCGCCGCGCTGCCGCCGGTCGGATCGAGTCCGGCCCGCGTGAGCAGCGCCCGTTCGCCGACTTCGGTCTCCCAGCACCCACGCGCCCCACAGCGGCATGGCGAACCGTACGGATTGATGACCATGTGGCCGACTTCACCCGCATATCCCGATCCGCCGGGAAAGCGTGCACCGTCGACCACGATCGACCCGCCGACACCGATGTCACCGTGGATGTAGACCACGTTGCGCGTTCCGCGACCCACGCCGAAGCGGGCCTCCGCCAGCGCTCCGAGATCGGCTTCGTTGCCGATGTCGACGCTCAGACACACGCCCAGCCGCCGCTCGATCGTCCCCGCGACGAGTTCGGCGAAGGCGACGTCCTCCCACCCGAGGTTCGGCGCGACGACGACGTGGGCATCCCGCTCGCGCACGAGTCCGGGAACGGCAACGCCGGCACCGACCAGCAGCGGGCAGGAGTCGCTCCCGACACCGATCCGCTGCGCCATCTCGGCGACGGCGTCGGCCGTTGCGTGTGGCGACTCGTTCGAACGATCGCCATCACGTTCGGAGACCGAGATGGTTCGCCCGTCGAGGCCGACCAGACCGACGGACAACCGGGTGACGGAGACGTCGATGGCGAGCGCAGCGACGGCACCGGGCACCAGTCGCACGAGCGGCGAGGGTCGCCCGGGACGGCCGGTCGCGACCGGGGTGATCTCGTCGATCAGTCCGAGTTCGGCCAACTCCGCCACGAGCCCGGCCATCGTGCTGCGGGTCAGTCCGGTGGATGCGACGAGAGCCGATCGGGTCACCGACTCGCGCCGCAGCACGTCGAGCACGGACGCGAGGTTGTTCTGGCGCACATCCGCTGACCGCTTCCCGCTGTTCGTCTCCACTGTTCCCCTCCGCCGTGAGTCGCGATTGCGTTCGCTCGGCCGATTTGTCATAGTAGTCGACAAACCCGGCCCGTGTGAAGCGGTCGCCGGGACCATCCACCGTGAGGACCGCTGCCATGACCGAACCATTCTTCTCCGACGTCGAGTCGATTCCGTACGAGGGGCCCGATTCGGACAACCCGCTCGCGTTCCGCTGGTACGACGCCGACCGCGTCGTCGCCGGCAAGACCATGGCCGAGCACCTGCGTTTCGGCGTGTGCTACTGGCACAGCTTCGCCTGGGACGGGTCGGACATCTTCGGTGCCGGAACCCTCGATCGCCCGTGGAACCCGGCGACCGCGTCGGGCGCCGCGGCTGCACTCGAACCGATGGCCGCCGCACAGCTCAAGATGGAGGCCGCGTTCGAGTTCTTCGAGAAGCTCGGAGCGCCGTTCTTCTCGTTCCACGACATCGACATCGCCCCCGCGGGAGCCACGTTCGCCGAATCCGCGCGGAACCTCGATGAGATGGTCGAGGTCGCGGCCGGACACATGGAGCGGACCGGGACCAAGCTCCTGTGGGGAACGACGAATGCGTTCTCGCACCCGCGGTTCATGGCCGGGGCTGCGACGAATCCGGACCCCGAGATGTTCCGCTACGCGGCGGCACAGGTTGCGCACTGCATGACGGCGACCAAGCGCCTCGACGGCGCCAACTACGTGTTGTGGGGCGGCCGCGAGGGGTACGAGACGCTGCTCAACACGGACATGAACCGCGAGATCGACCAGCTCGGCCGCTTCATGAACCTGGTCGTCGAGCACAAGCACGCGATCGGATTCGAGGGCACGATCCTGATCGAGCCGAAGCCGATGGAGCCCACGAAGCACCAGTACGACTACGACGTCGCCACCGTCTTCGCCTTCCTCCAGAAGTACGGCCTCGAGAACGAGATCAAGGTCAACATCGAGGTCAACCACGCGACGCTCTCGGGGCACGACTTCCAGCACGAGGTCGCGACCGCGGTGAACTCGGGGATCTTCGGGTCGATCGACGCGAACTCCGGTGACGATCGCCTCGGCTGGGACCTCGACCGGTTCCCCGTGTCGGTCGAGCAGATGACACTCGGCATGCTGGAGATCCTCCGCGGAGGCGGTTTCACGACCGGCGGGCTGATGTTCGACACCAAGCTGCGCCGTCAGTCGATCGATCGCAACGACCTGTTCCACGGCCACATCGGCGGCATGGACGTGATGGCGCGCTCACTGCTGGCGGCAGCGCGAATCCTCGAGGTCGACGAACTGGAGCAGTGGCGCCACGCGCGCTACGCCGGATGGACCTCCGAGTTGGGCAACTCGATCATGAACGGTGGCGTCACGCTCGCCGACCTCCACGAGCAGCAGCTCGCCTCGGACGTCGAGCCCTCGACCTCGAGCGGCCGTCAGGAAATGCTCGAAGGCATCGTCGCCCGCACCATCGAACGCGCCCGCTGACCGTTACGTAACGGGTCTGACCCGTTACGTAACGCTAGATCGGGAGGTCGCCGGTCCCGCGGCGGGTCGACCCGTCGTCGGTGTAGGCGGCGATCGTCCGCTGGGCGATGCGCATCTGATGCACCTCGTCGGCCCCATCGGCGAAACGCGCCCAGCGCGCATGTTGGTACATGTGGGCGAGCGGCGTGTCGGTCGAGTAGCCGAGCGCGCCATGGACCTGGATCGCCCGGTCGATCACCCGGTTCAGCATGTTCGCCACGAAGTGCTTCGCCATCGACACCTCGCCCTTGAAATCGACCGAGTCGTCCTTCGAGGCGGCGTCGATCTTCGACGCGGCGTGCAACACCATCAACTTGGACTGGTACAGCTCCATCGTCGAGTCGGCGATCATCCACTGGATCCCCTGCTTCTCCGCGAGCAGCGAACCGTGCGAGAAACGGTTCAACGAGCGGTCGACCATCATGTCGAGCGCCGTCTCGGCCTGGGCGATCCAGCGCATGCAGTGCGCGAGTCGGGCCGGGCCGAGTCGGTACTGGCCGAGCAGGTGACCCTGCCCGCGACCGCCGAGCATCTGGTCCTTGTGCACCCGCAGATCGGTGATCACGATCTCGGAGTGACCGGTTCCGCCGTGCATCGTCTCGACTTCGCGGACGTCGTTCCAACCCTCCTGCGGGAGGTCGATGATGAACGCCGAGTTGGCGGCCTGCGGAATGTCGGGATCGTCCTCGGTCCGGCACACCAGGATCGCGAAGCTCGCTCGCCGGGCGTTCGAGATGAACCACTTGTGACCGTTGATCACCCACTCGTCGCCGTCCTCGTACGCCTTGGTCTGGATCAGCGTGGGGTCGGAGCCGGCGACCTCGGGCTCGGTCATCGCGAAGCACGACCATGTCTTGCCTTCGCACAGCGGCTTGAGGTACTTCTCCTTCTGCTCGTCGGTCGCCCAGTGCAGGAGGGTGTGCATGTTGCCCTCGTCGGGCGCCTGACAGTTGAACACCCACGGGCCGTATCGCGACTTGGCCGCCTCCGCCTGCACCATCGCCAGTTCCACGTGACCGAGACCCATGCCGCCCCACTCCGGAGGCATGTGCGGAAGCCAGATTCCTTCCGCGTGCGCCAACTTGCGCAGTGCGATCAATCGGGCGATCCGCTCCTTCCCGCCGAGCGGTTCACCGCCCCCGTGACCTTCGATCTCCGCCTCCGCCGGCATGATCACGTCGGTCACGAACGCCCGGATCCGCATCCGCAGTTCTTCGAGTTCGGGCGTCAGGGTGAAATCGATGGCCATCCCGCCACTTTCACAGATCAGGCGAGTTCGGCACGATCCCGTCGCCGACAGCCGTGCTTCCGGGGCTGCGACATCCCGAACTCTCGGCTCGTCGTTCCGGGATTCCGTGGCTCCGCGGTCCGCCGTCCGCGATTCGGTCGGGTCCGCGATTCGGTCGGATCCGTCGATTCAGTCGGCGTCGGGGTCCTGGTCGGCGGCATTGGTGACGTCCTGCCACGTGTCGGCGACGTTGCCCCCGACAGGGAACCCGCCCTGGTCGGCGAGCATCTTCGCCGTGTGCATCAGGTTCCAGGCCATGATCGTCGCGTTCTTGTTGGTGAATTCGCTGTCGTAGCCGGCCGGGACGGCGGACCCCTCGATCTCGTCGCCGTAGCTCGGTCCCGGACCGATCTCGCCCAACCATCCGCAGTCGGCCTGCGGAGGGATCGTGTAGCCGATGTGACTCAGCGCGTAGAGCGTCTCCATCGAGCACGCCTTCACCCCGTCCTCGTTCCCGGTCACGACGCACCCGCCGGTCTTGCCGTAGTACAGGTACTGCCCGTGTTCGTTCTTCTCCCCGCTGTACGCATACAGACGCTCGATGGCGAGGGTCGCCACGCTCGACTTCACGCCGAGCCAGATCGGGGTGCCGATCACCAGGATCTCGGCATCCATGATCTTCTCGTGAATCCCGGGCCAGTCGTCGCGTTCGTCACCGATGGTCGTCGTGTCCGGCACCATCCCGAAGCCGATCTGATGCTCGAGCATGTGGATCATCTCGACGTCCACACCCTCGGTCACCATGATCCCCCGCACCCGGTTGAGGAGTCTGCGCGTGTGCGAGTTCTTCGCCTCGTGGACGAGCGAGCAATTGAGCAACACAGCGGAGAGTCCGTCGAATCGAGCCATGCGGCCAACCTAGGTGACGGGCTCGATGATCGTTCGTCGGCGGCGTAGCCTCGTCGATGTGAGCGCGACCTTCCATCCCTATGCGAGCGACCCTCGCTGGAAGCTGCTGCTCCTCCCCTTGGGCGTGGGCGACGACGACGGGGTCACGCTCACCGACGACACGCTGCGTGCGACGTTCGGACACTGGTCCGTCGAGACCCCACTCGACAACGTCGTGGGGAGCCGGGTGACCGGCCCGCACCGCTGGTACACGGCGGTCGGATTGCGTCTCAGCTTCAGCGACGACGGCCTCACGTTCGGAACGACACCGAAGCGCGGTCTGTGCATCGAGTTCGACACGAAGGTCCCCCGGGTGATCGGTCTGCACGACCACTCGGCGCTGTGGGTGAGTGTCGAGGATCCCGAAGGTCTCGCCGCCGCGCTCGAGCGCGGCTGACCACGCCTGACCGCGGCATCACGGCATCACCGTTCATCACGACGAAACACTGCGATCACATCGATTCCGTACCTTCGGATCATGTTCGACGCGGTCGACCCGTTCATCGGGACCCAGACCGCCGACCTCGCGCCTGCGACCGGTGTAGCGGCGACCTGGTGGTGGCCGAAACCGCCGGTCGGGAACACGCACCCGGGCGCGACCCACCCGTTCGGCATGGTGTCGGCCTGCGCCTACTCCGGCGGGTATCCGACCGGCTACGGCCACTACGAACGCTCGACCGAAGGCGTCCCGCGAAGCATTCGCGACGGGCACGGCGCATCCGGTTTCACCCACTTCCAGCAGTCGGGGACCGGGGCGATCCGCAAGTACTACAACTATCTCCGCGTCACGCCGACGATGGCGCCGCTCGACGACCTCGGTGAACTGGAACAGATCACCGCCGAGGACGCTGCGCCGGGGTGGTATGCGGCCACGCTGGCGAACGGGATCCGCGCCGAGTTGACCGTCGGGCCGAAGAGTGCCGTCCATCGGTACACCTTCCCCGCTCATCGCAATGCCCGCGTCGTCGTCGACTGCTCGCACGGTGGACTGACGATCGAGCACGGCGAGACCGTGCCGTTGCGCGCCGCCCTCGACAGTCTCGGCCCGGGGGTGGCCAACGGAGAGATCGTGATGGAGGGCGTTCCGGTCGCCTTCCACGTCGAATGCACCTCTCCGGACTGGCGCCAGATGCTCTGGTACGACCACCGACTGATGCAGGGCGGCACCCGGTTGGAGTTCGACTCGATCCGACCGACCACGTTGCGACCGTTCGGGCTGATGTGGACCGGTCCGATCGAGGCCGGCGGGACCGTCGAACTGCGGATCGGGTTCTCCCTGCGCGGGGTCGACCAGGCCGCGGCGAACCTCACGCATGATCTCGCCCACCCCGATCTCGCGCACGCCGATCTCTCGCGATCCGGGTTCGTCGATCGCCGCGCGGCCACGTCGAGCTCCTGGGCCGAGCACCTCGACACGATCCGCGTCGAGACCCCGTCGCCCGAGCGGCGCACGATCTTCGCCACCGCGCTCTACCACGCGCTGATCAAGCCGAGCTTCGCCCCCGACGAGAGCCCGTTCTGGCCCACGCCAGGTCCGTTCGTGTTCGACATCTGCACGATGTGGGACATCTACCGCACCCAACTGCCGCTGCTGACCGCGTTGTTTCCCGACCGTGCCGTCGAACTCGCGACCGCTCTGATCCACATCGCCGAGGAGGAGGGGAACCTCCCGATCGGCTACCGGATGGCGAAGGGCACCGACCGGTTCTTCCGCCAGGGAAGCGCTCTCGCGCACACCTTTCTCGCTGACCTGTGTGCGCTCGGCATCGGAGGGATCGACTGGGACTGGGCGCTGTCACACATGGCCGCGGACCTCCGACGCCAATTCGGCGAGGACTTCCTCGAACACGGCGTCGCGCACCCGATCTCGCACACACTCGACCTCGCAGCCGGGCACCGGTGCACGGCCATCGTCGCCCGGTGTGTCGGCGACGACGAGATGGCTGATCGACTGTCCGCACTCGCGACGCGTTGGGTCAACGCGTTCGACCCGGAGACCGGGCTCGTCGTCGACTCGACGTTCTACGAGGGCGGTCGCTGGAACTACTCGTTCCGACTGATGCACGACATGGCCGAACGCATCGAACTCGCAGGCGGCGAACCCGCCTACCTCGCATTGTTGGATCGGTTCTTCGGTTTCGGCCAGGCACCGGTGAAGCAGATGGGGATCGACCCGACGACCGCCGAGGTCGCCGCCGGGTACGCACTCGAACGATTCGAAGGACTCAACAACGAGCCCGACTTCGAGGCACCGTGGGCGTACCACTGGGTCGGCCGACCGGACCGCACCGCCGACATCGTGCACGCGGCCGTGATGAACCAGTTCTCGACCACTCGCGGTGGCCTCCCCGGCAACGACGACTCGGGTGCGCTCAGCTCGTGGTACGTCTGGGCGTCGTTGGGCATCTGCCCGGTCGCCGGACAGCAGATCTTCCTCGTCAATGCGCCCTCGTTCGCCCACGCCCGCCTCCGACTCGGGTCCGCGACGCTGACGATCGAGACCGACGGCTTCGTCGAACCCGAGGCCGACGCTCCGGCGCAGTACGTCCAACGGGCAACGTGGAACGGGGACCCCCTCGACGACTCCTGGCTGCGCGCTGCCGAACTGCACGGCGGCGGCCGACTCCACCTCTACCTCGGGCCCACACCCGGCAACTGGGCGACGACCACCCGCCCTCCGTCCGCCTCACCGATCCCGCGCCCGACAACCGTTCACCCGACGGAGAAGGAACCCACTTCATGACGATGCTGTCCGACCACCTCGACGCCACCGCGCCGGGTCTCCCGCGCGCCGAATCCGGTGCACCTCCGACCGATCCGACACGCCGACTGGTGATCGTCGTCCGCGCCGATCCGGTGATCTGCGGTCACTCCGGGGAGGCACGCAACCTCGCGGAGGCGGCGCTCACCCGGGGCTTCGACGATGTCCGGATCGTGACGTGGCCGATCCCCGCGCTGCTCGCGGCAGGTCTCCCGCTCAAGCCACTCGAGTCCGTGCTGCCGTACTCGCCGGGAATCACCGTGGAACGACCCGAACCGGTCGGGGACTACAAGGTTCCCGACGGACGCAACCTCGCCGGCATCGTCGGCCGCCTGGTCGAGCTGTTCACCGAGGGCGTCCCGACGACGGCGATGTCGCTGTACCTCACGCCACACGACACCGCAGTCGCCCAGGCAGCGTCCATCGCGCGCAGCACCGGCATGTGCGCACCGCTGACGACGGTCGCCGAGGCGGTCGGCTCCGACATCACCAACGTGGTCCGCACGGCGCTCGACCAGGGTCGCTTCGGAGCTGCCGCGCAGGTGCTGAGCACCTATCTGTCCAATGACGTGTGCGTCGCGGTGTCGCAGTACACGAAGGAACTGATCATCTCGGCGGCAACCGAGGTCGACGCCCGGTGGGGGACGAACTTCGGGCCGGCGTGCGCCGAGCGGGTGAAGATCTCGTACCCGGCGATCGATGCGTCGGCCTACACCAAGCTCGCTCCCACCGAGACCACCGGACGCCTCGCCGCCCGCGGCCTCGAGCGCGACGGGTACGTCATGTTCCTGTCGCGGGTCACCAAGGCCAAGGGGGTCGACGACCTGATCAACGGATTCGCGATCAGCGCCGCCGCGCACCGGACGAAGTTGGCGATCTGCGGGACCGGACCGGAGGCACCGGCGATGCGCGCGCTCGCCGCCTCGACGCCGTTCGCCGACCGGATCGTCTTCTTCGACGACGTCGACGATGCGGAGAAACCCCACCTGATGGCGGGGTCGGCTGCCTACGTGCTTCCCAGCAAGCCACGGCCCGAGTTCGTCGAGACGTTCGGCATCGCGCTCGTGGAGAAGATGCTCGCGGGCGGCGGACCGATCATCACCTGCGACACGGGCGGGATCGGCGAGGCCGTCGGGCCACATGCGACGTTCGTGCCGCCGTCACATCCGTCGGGGATCGCGAATGCCCTCAGCGAGATCGTGCTCGGCCTCTCCCCCGGCGAACGGACCCGCTGGGGCCGCCATGCACGGACCTACGCGATGCAGTTCGACCGGATCAGCGTGTTCGACCAGTTGTTCGCGAAGGTCGACGACGCCCGGTCCGCCGTCGCGGCCTGACCGCGTCGGCCGAGCCGGCGTCACGTGGATGGTGGCGGTGACTCGAAGTCGTCGGGTTCCGGAGGACGGAACATGATGTCGACGGCCTGCCACATCGTGTACGACGACGGGTAGAACACGATCGGCAACACGATCGCACCGGTCCCGAGCACGACGAACAGCGGAACCACGTGCACGTCGGGCCACGTGATCGCGACGATCACACCGAGCAGCACGACGAGCGGACCCATCGAGAGAACCACGGCGGTCGCGGCCGCGCCCAACTCGTAGCCGACATCGCCACGCCGCCAGTTCAGTCCGCACGACGCACACGTCGACTGCTTCGAGGTCCAGCCGGTGAAGAACGCTCCCCTGCCACCGCACCACGCGCAGCGTCGGAACAACCCGCGAACCAACATCTTCGGGAGCGACGGTCGCTTCATCGGACCCGGTGATGCCGACCTCACAATGTGCTCAGAGGAACGTGGCGAACACGTCGAGGGGTTCGCGCTCGGACTCGACGCTGTTGATCGGGTGATCCCAGTCGGCGGTGCCGATCGCCATGCCGCAGAACAGGCGCAGTTCGTCGGGGACCGAGCCGAACTCCATCACCGCCGGCTCGTGCACCGCCCACGCCTCCTGTGGGCACGTGTCGAGACCGGCCTCCTGCGCGAGCAGCATGAACGTCTGGAGGAACATCCCGAGGTCGGACCACTGAGGCGGCCCCATGACACGATCGATGAAGCAGAAGAACGCGGCCGGGGCGCCGAAGAAGTCGAGGTTCTGGGCGAATTGAGCGAACCTCCCCGCCTTGTCGTCACGCTCGATGCCGATCGATGCGTACATCTGCTCACCGATCTTGAACCGCGAGCTGCGGTACGGCTCGTGCAGCTTGGGCGGGTAGATGTCGTACGCCGCTGCACCGGGCTGGCGGTCGGCGAGAAACTCGCGGAAGCGGGTCATCGACTCGCCGTTGACGACGTAGATCCTCCACGGCTGGACGTTGCCTCCCGACGGGGCACGCGACGCGGCGGTCAACAGCTCGGCGATGACGGCGTCGTCCACCGGGTCGGGCAGAAACGCGCGAACCGATTTGCGGCGGTTGACAGCTTCGGTGACATCCATCGCGGCAGCTTCGCGAACGCGGGCACCGATGCTGCAATCAAGCCCGTCTCGATCGGGAGCGCCCGGATCAGGCGTGCGGCGTGATGAGCGCTTTGTCGCCGGTCGCCACCCGTCCGTAGCGGCGGACCTGCTCGGGATCGACCGCGTCGGCCAACGACAAGCGCATCCCGTATCCGCTCGCGAAGGTCGTGGAGATCTCGTCGGCCACCCGGGTCCGGAGCCGCGTCGCGCCCTCGTGACCGATCCGGCCGAGGAACGGCGTGAGCAACCAGCCGCCGATCGACCACGACATGCCGAAGGTGCGATCGAGGGTGGTCGGACCGCGATCGAGGCCACCGTAGACGTACACCTGCTTGTGGGTGTCGGATCCGTACCGGCTGAACTGGTCGCCCTCGCTCGCGACCTTCTCCATCGCCGTCAGCAGCGTCGACGCCAGGTGACCGCCACCGATCGCGTCGAACGCGATCGTCGCGCCCGTCGCACGAAGCGCGTCGAGCAGATCGTCGAAGAACGAATCGGCGCTGGAGTCGACGACATGCTCGGCTCCTTCGGCGGTGAGCAGGTCGACGTGTTCGGGACGGCGCACGATGTTGACGAGCGGCACTCCGTCCGCACGACAGATCCGATCGAGCATCTGGCCCAGATTCGATGCGCCGACCGTATGGACCAGGCCGGTGTGGCCCTCGAGCTTCATCGTCTCGACCATCCCGAGCGCCGTCAGTGGATTGACGAAGCACGCTGCCGCCTCCTCCGCCGTGGTGCCGTCGTGCATCGGCAGGCAACTCGCGACGTTGACGGTGCGGTACTCGGCATAGGCGGTTCCGGAGAGGAAGCCGACGACCTTGCCGTCGAGAGCACGGGCAGCGTCGGAATCCCCGACGGCAACCACCGTTCCCCCACCCTCGTTGCCGGTCGGCATCGGACGACCGAGCCGACCCGCGAGTCCCGACGTCCCACTCGGGATCGTCGCGCGGACCGCCGGGAGGTCGGCGGTGCCCACAGAGGTCGCGGATTCGGGATCCGCACCGGCGAACAACATGCCGAGGTCCGAGGGATTGATCGGTGCCGCCTCGATCCGCACGACCACCTCGTCGGGCCCCGGAGCAGGGACATCGGTCTCGTGGATCGCGAGCGTGACCGTGCCGTCGCCGGCGACGGTCGAGCGGAGTTCGTGGACGGTCGTGGGCAGGTTCGCGAGCGTGGCGGCGGGGTCGGGCATGAACTCATCTTTGTCGGTGCGGGCTCTTCGTGCATCATGTAGAGG
>NZ_JBAVYV010000236.1:0-24413 GCF_049588435.1 Ilumatobacter sp. | reverse complement strand
GACAACGCCGCGCTCGGAGCGTGGATGCGGACCGGAGCGGACGCGCTCGCAACGGTGCTCGAATCGCTGCCCGCCGATGGTCCGACCTGGCATCCATTCTCGATCGAGCGGCAGGCGTGGGTCTGGTCGCGGCGCCAGATGATGGAGACAGCCGTCCACCGCTGGGATGCCGAGACTGCGGCGCTCGGTTCGTCCGACGTCGACAGCCGACTCGCCGCAACGGGCCTGGCCGAGTACTTCGAACTGGGGCTTCCGCGTGTCCTCCAGCGCGAACAGGTCGCCACACCGGCGACGAGCCTCCACGTGCACTGCACCGACGACGACCTCCCCACCGGATCGGGCGAGTGGATCGTCTGGAGCGAGGATGGCGAATATCAGCTCTCGGCGGAGCATCGAAAGGGCGATGCGGCGCTGCGCGGGAACGCAGCCGATCTGCTGCTCGTCCTGATGGGCCGCGCCGACCGGTCGACGCTCGACATCGTCGGCGACCGGGCCGCCGCTGCCGCCTGGCTCGACCTCCCCGGCTGGTGACCCGCCGTTACGTAACGGGTCTGACCCGTGACGTAACGCTCGGTAGAGTCAGCGCGCATGACCGACGGCAGCCGTAAAGCGGTCCTCGCTGCGATGGCAGCGAACGCCGGGATCGCGATCGCCAAGTTCGTCGGCTTCCTCCTCACCGCGTCGGCAAGCCTGCTCGCGGAGGCGGTGCACTCGCTGGCCGACACAGGTAACCAGGCCCTCCTGTTGCTCGGGGGCAAGCGCGCCCGCAAGGCGGCCACGGAACAACACCCGTTCGGGTACGGCCGCGAGCGGTACTTCTGGGCCTTCGCCGTCGCTCTCGTCCTGTTCTCGCTCGGCGGCATGTTCGCCCTGTACGAGGGCATCCAGAAGTTCCGGGACCCGCACGAGATCGAGAGCCTGCCGATCGCGATCGGCATCCTGGTGTTCGCGATCCTCCTCGAGTCGTACTCGCTGCGCACGGCGGTCAAGGAAGCCCGACACGTCAAACCGCAATCTGTCAGCTGGTGGAAGTTCATCCGCACCACCAAGCAGCCCGAGCTTCCGGTCGTCCTGCTCGAGGACGTCGGTGCCGAGGTCGGCCTGTTCCTCGCTCTCGGTGGCGTCATGATGGCGCAGTTCACCGAGGACCCACGGTGGGATGCGGTCGGATCGATCTCGATCGGCATCCTCCTGATCGTCATCGCGGTCTTCCTGATCATCGAGATGAAAGGTCTCCTGATCGGTGAGGCCGCTGGCGAGAAGGACCGCACGGCGATCATCGGCGCGATCGAATCGAGCGCGAACGTCGACCGCCTGATCCACATGCGCACCGAGCACATCGGACCGGACGAAGTCCTCGTCGGAGCGAAGATCGAGTACTCCTCGAGCCTGGACGCCGACCAGCTGGTCGCCGCCATCAACGCGACCGAGGACGCGATCCGCGCCGCCGCGCCGACCGTCACGGTGATCTATCTCGAACCCGACATCCTCCGGGCCGACCATCCCGACCTCCACGCTGATCTCACCGACGATTCCGACCGGTCGCATTGAGCGAGTCGAACTCGCGGGTCGGACTGATCGCGATGGTGGCCGCCGTCGTCGCGTTCTCCTTGTCGACGCCGATCGTCAAGTGGGCCGCCGTCACCGGCGTGGTCATCGCGTTCTGGCGGATGTGGATGTCGGTCGCGACGTGGTGGGGCTACCTGCTGGTCACGAAACGGGAGCGCCCCAGTCGGCAGATGTGGAAGCTGGTCGCTCCCGCCGGGCTCTTCTTCGGGCTGAACATCTCGTTGCTGTTCACCGCGGTGACCAAGACCAGCATCGCCCACACCGAGTTCATCGCGACGATGACACCGCTGCTCGTCGTTCCGATCGGCGCGTACGTGTTCCACGAACGTCCGAACTGGTCGGCGCTGCGGTTCGGTCTGATCTCGATCGTCGGCGTCGCGATGGTGCTGTTCTTCGGCGAGGCGAGTGGCACGGCATCGCTCGGCGGCGACCTGATCATGTTGCTCGTCCTCGGCTCGTGGACCAGCTACCTGATCTTCACCAAGCGTGCCCGCGCCGCCGGTGTCGACACCGTGTCGTTCATGGCGTGCATGATGCCGGTCGGGCTGATCACGGCCGTTCCGATGGCCGTCATCCTCGCCGGCGACGAGATCTTCGCGATGCCCGCACGGGGCTGGGCCGTCGCGGCCGGGCTCGCGATCCTCACCGGGATGATCGCCCACGGGTGCGTCGCGTTCGCCCAACAACACCTCCCGATCGCGACGATCACGATCATGCAGACGGCGCAGCCGGCGCTCGCCGTGGCCTTCGCGTTCGTGATCCTCGGCGAGACGGTACGTCCGCTTCAGATCGTGGGAATGGTGCTCGTGCTCGTCGGGATCACCGCGTTCACGCTGGTGAGTCAGCGGCGCGTCCCACCCCCGACGCTCACGAACGCGCTCGGAACCCGATCTTGAGTTCCTTCAACGCGCGGAGGAAGTAGTTCGGGGCGATCGTGAGATCGGTGTCGTCGAGGAACCACATCTCGTCGATCCGTTGGACCAGCGCGGTGAACCCCAGCAGCAGTTCACGTCGGGCGAGTGGTGCCCCGAGGCAGAAGTGGGTGCCGAATCCGAACGAGACGTGCTTCTTCGCGTCGGCGCGTTCGAGGTCGAATCGGGCGGGAGCATCGAACACCCGGTCGTCACGGTTCGCTGCGGAGTAGCCGATCAGCAGCATCGAGCCGGCGGGGATCTGCACGCCGTGGAGCTCGACGTCGACCGCCGCGGTTCGCATCAGACGCTGCACTGGCGATTCGAGGCGCAGCACCTCCTCGACCAGCACCGGGAGATACGTGTCGGGATCGCTGCGCAGGATCTCCCACTGGTCCGGGTGTTCGATCAGCAGTCGCACACCACCGGACAGCGCGTTGGTCGTCGTCTCGGAACCACCGACGAACGTGTCGGCCATCATCTCGGCGTGCAGCTCCTCGTCGTTCAGGCACCGTCCCCATTCGGGGATCTCGGTGTTGACCAGGTCGGAGAGCAGCGTGTCGTCGGGCTGCTCGCGGAGCCGCTCGAAGATCGGCTGGAAGTAGTGCTGTGCCTCGATCTCCATCTCGGTCGACCAGATCACCTCCTCGGAGGTCTGCATCAACCCGAGGCGTTGCACCCACGCATCGGTCCACCCCTTGATCTTCCAGATGTCGACGGGGTCGGCACCCATCTGCATCCCGATGACGATCAGCGGGAGCGGGACCGCGAACTGCTGGACCCAGTCGCACTCACCGGCGTCGATGAAGTCGTCGATCAGCTGGTGCGCGAGCCCGTCGATCTGCGGTTCGAGCGCCCGCAACTTCTTCGGGCGGAACGCGTGGTCGAAGAGGCGCCGCATCTCCTTGTGGTTGGGGTCGTCGCGCCCGGCGAGTGTGCGCGCCGGGAGCCAGCCCTTCTCCTCGTACAGCGCCTGCACGTCGGGGCGCATCGCGTTGCGCCGCTTGGAGTTGTTGAACCGTTCGGTGTCGCGCAGCACGGCGAGGACGTCCTCGTGGCGGGTGATCACCCAGGCTTTCAGCCGCTCGTCGAACCACACCGGCGCCTCGTCGCGCAGCGCACGGTACGCGTGGTACGGACAGTCGTTGATCGCCGGATCGAAGAAGTCGACCTCGTCGAGCGACATCGAGTCGTCGACAGCTCGTTGATCAGCCATCGCCGAATGGTCGCAGGTCTGGCACACTGGCGGCGACATGAAGACCGAGATCCGCGCTGCCACCGACGACGATGTCGACCGGATCACCGACATCTTCAACCAGGCGATCCCGGCCGGTGATGCGGAGTGGACCGAGACGCTGCACACGGTCGACGAGCGACTCGATTGGATGCGCGGCCGGCGCGCATCGGGACGCCCCGTGATCGTCGCGGAGGAGTACGCCGACGACGATGACAGCGACGAACGTCAGGTCGTCGGCGTGGCGAGCTACGGCGACTTCCGCGAGAGCACCTGTCGGGAAGGTTTCCGGTTCGTATGCGAACACTCGGTCTACGTCGATCGCGACGCTCAGGGCACCGGCAACGCCTCCAAGCTGATGGATGAACTCGAGTCGCTCGCGCGGGCCAACGGTCTGAAGCGCATGGTGGCGACGATCGACGCGTTCAACGTGCGGTCGATCGCGTTCCATCTCCGACGGGGCTTCGTCGAGGTCGGTCGGATGCCCGACATCGGGTTCACGTTCGACACCTGGCGCACCATGGTGTTGCTCCAACTCGATCTCGACCAACCGAACTCCGGGTGAACATCCGGGGTCGGCTGATGGGATCGCCGAAACCTCCTGCGAAGATGAGTCCATGCGCATCCTGGTGACGAACGACGACGGAATCGACTCGATCGGCCTCCATGTCCTCGTCCGAGCGATCTGCACGCTCGACGGTGATCACGAGGTGGTCGTCGTCGCTCCCGATCGAGAGTTCTCCGGTGCCGGGGCCGCCCTCGGGGCGCTCCACCTGCTCCAACCCGAGATCATCAAGTCGTCGATTCCGGATTGCGACGCCGAGACGTGGACCGTCAACGGTCCGCCCGCACTGTGCGTGATGTTCGCCCGGCTCAAGGCGTTCGGTGACGCACCGTTCGATCTGATCGTGTCCGGAATCAACCCCGGGGCGAACGTCGGGCGAGCCGTGTACCACTCGGGCACGGTCGGCGCGACGCTCACCGGCCGCAACGGCCACGTGTCGGGGATCGCCATCAGTCAGGCGGTGTCCGGGATGGGCGTCGAAGGCCAGGCGTGGGACGACATGATCCAGGACATCCACTGGGAGACCGCCGCCGAGGTCGCACGATCGGTCGCCCAGGCGCTGGTCGACGACATGCCATCGGAGGCCGTGGTCGTCAACCTCAACGTCCCCGATCTGCCGCTCGACGAGATCCGCGGCTGGAAGCACGGGCGGGTCGGAGTGCAGCCGCCGCGCTCGGTGGCGGCGGTCGATCTCACACCGATCGAGGGTCGCGACAATGCGTTCAAGGCCGTGATGAGTTGGGGTGAGAAGCTCGACCTCGATCCCGAGACCGACGGCGGACTCGTCGAGGAGGGATACGTCTCGATCAGCTATCTCACACGACTCGAACACGAGGACCGGCCCGACGTCGCACACGCCGACAAGGCCGTCGAAGCGCTGCTGTCCTGACCCGTCATCAGGTGTCAGGCACCCGATGACCACAGCAGGGTCTCGGGATGGAACTGACTCCAGGCGAACCAGAACGCTTCGTGGGCCGCGAGTTCGTCACCGGTTGTCGCGTCGACTGCGACGAGGCCGTCGCCGGATTCACGGAGCTCGACGCCGTTCAGTTCGACCGACTCGCCGGCATTGAACGCTGCGCTCGCGTCCTCGGACGGGAAAGCGATCGGCGTTCCGTCGTCCGCGATCACACCGACCACGAACTCCTGCACGCCGAGGCGGTCGTCAGCTTCACCGATCGGGAAGATCGGGCCGTCGTCGTCCCGCCTGCCGAGCGGATCGAGCTCGTAACTCCGACCGATCCCACCGTCCTGGGCGATGATCCGGGTGTCGGGGTGCTCGCGTTTCCACTCCGACCAGGTCGAGCGCACCACGGTTGTCTCGTCGAGGACCACGCCCTGATCGAGGAGCGGACCGGAGACCGCTGCGCCGGTGAACGTGTCGAACACCGAATCCGACACGAGGTCGTACATCACCTTGTTCGATCGACTCAACAGGCCCGATGTCCGCATCACGAGTTCGGCGTCGGGTCGGTCGGTGATGAACGCCTGCGCCGACCCGCACAGTGTGCAATACGGGATGGCGAGTCGCTCGTCGCCCAGGGTCAGGTTGAACATCTCGTGGATCTCGGCGATGTTCAGCGGGATAGCGAGCGCCTCACCGACGCTGACGATGCCGAACACGGTGCGGTCGTCGGGATACCAGTCTCCACCGGCCGCGTCGGTGGTCTCGGGGTCGTCGAGCGCCGGGATGCACCCGCCGCGACAGGGGTCCGGGTCGTCGAGCGGGCGGTCGTCGACGAGCACGCCGCCCCAACTGAGATGACGCCAGTCGATCGTCGCGTCGGCGTCGTCGAAGAACGGTGACCAGGCGGGCTCGACCTGGGTGAAGATGCCACCCTTGTCCTCCCGGTAGCCGGCGTACGCAGGGGTGTCCCAGGCGATCAGGTGGTTGGTCACGCTCAGCCATTGGCCCTGTTGCAGGTCGGGATCGGCAGCGATCGATCGGCCGGTGAGTGACTCGAAGCTGTCGACGAGTTGTTCTCCGTCCGCACCTCGGAAGAACCGGAGAAGGTCCGAGACGAACCAGGCATATCGCGCGTCGCCGGTCGCCGTCAGTTCATCGACAGCGGCCGTGTCGAGCGCGCCCGCGTTGATGCCCCGGACGATCCGGTCGACCGCGGCGTCGGCGGCGGGGTTGGACTCGTCTTCCGCAGGTGACGCAGGCGGTGGTGGGAACAGGTAGCTGGCCGCTGAGACGGCGCCGCCATGGGCGATCGTCTCGTCGCCGGACGCGGACCGCTCGTTGTCGGTCGAGTCGTCGGGAGCGGTGTCGTCAGGGGTCGCGACGACGACGTCATCACCCGACCCGGTGCCGTCACCCGACGAGCTGCACGCGGCCAGCGCGAGCGTCCCGACCACGGCGAGTCCGGCGAGGCGATGCGTCATGTGGCGAGGGTAGGAACGCCCGTGGATCGAGATGCGAACGACGGGCGCAACAACTCCGAAACACCGGTCGGGATCATCGGACACATGTGCAGAACGCCGACGAATGGGGCAGTATCAGGACATGGCCGACACCACCGTTCCCACCGACGCCGAGCTCCGTGAACGTTTGACGAAGCTCCAATACGACGTGACCCAGAATTCCGGCACCGAACGTGCCTTCAGCGGTGCATACCACGACACGAAGGACCCGGGCGTGTACCACTGCATCGTGTGCGACACGGCCCTGTTCTCGTCCGAGACGAAGTACGACTCGGGCTCGGGTTGGCCGTCGTTCTACGAGGCGATCGACCCCGCACTGGTCACGCTCGAGCACGATCATTCGCACGGCATGGTCCGCACGGAAGCGATCTGTGCCACGTGCGGCGCCCACCTCGGCCACGTCTTCCCCGACGGTCCCCAGCCGACCGGTGACCGATTCTGCATGAACTCCGCCTCACTCGATCTCCAACCCGAGTGACCCGCGCGGTGAGCGAGCCGTCACGCTGGCAGTTCGCTCACCACCTTGTGGGACCGGAGCAGGCTCGCATCACCGTGTCGCGTCGACACTCGCCGGGACGGTCAGAGCGGCCAGATCGGTCCGTTCTCGGTGACGATGCAGTCGAGCAGCACGTCGTGGTCCTCGATGGGCACGACATCGACGAGTTGCACATCGAAGCCGACGCCGATCGTGAATGCGTCAGCCCGGCGGTCCGGCAGGAATCGGTCGTACCAACCGCCGCCCTGGCCGAGGCGTTCGCCGCGGACACCGAATGCCGTCCCCGGGACCACGATCACGTCCGGCCACGTTGCATCGACACCGTCTTCCGGCACCGCGGTCGCGACGCCCCGTTCCCCCGCCCAGGCCACGAGATCCACGAGATCGACCTCCCCGACGACAGCGTCGTAGAACATCAACCGGTCGGCGGCGATCACAGCGTCGAGGACGGTCAGATGCTCGACGATGCGCTGCGAACGTGCCGCTCGATCGGGCAACTCCCGGCGGACCGACCGCATCCGGGCCCGGAGATCGCTCTTCGAGGCAGCGAGAACCTCGTTGGCGTCCTCCATCGGATCGCAGCGTACAGTTCGACGAATGAGTGAGCAGACGAACGATTCCGAGCACGACACGGCATTCGACTCCGACCACTTCCGGACCGTGCTGGGTCACTTCCCCACCGGTGTCACGGTGGTCTCGGGACTTGCGGAGGACGGCACTCCCCACGGTTTCACGATCGGTTCGTTCACGTCGGTCTCGCTCGATCCACCGCTCGTCGGATTTCTCCCTCAGCTCGACTCGGCGACGTGGCAGGCGATGGCATCGTCCGGAAGCTTCTGCGTGAACGTGCTCTCGAACAAGCAGAGCGACCTGTGCTGGAAGTTCGCCAAGTCCGGCAACGACGACAGCCGATTCGACGACGTCGACTGGCACGCGGCTCCATCGGGTTCACCGGTCCTCGACCGCGCCGTGGCCTGGATCGACTGCACCGTCGAGTCGGTGTACGACATGGGCGACCATCACTTCGTGCTCGGCGCGGTCACAGCTCTCGACGCCGACGCCGACCACAACGGGTTGCCGCCCGAGCCGCTGCTCTTCTTCAAGGGCACGCTCGGCGGGTTCGCGGCCGAGGGGTGAGCAGCGCAACGATGAGTGATTCGACCAACCGCCTGGCGATTGCGGCCGGGCTCGACACCGCGATCGTCGTCGCCTTCGTGGCGATCGGCCGAAACAACCACGACGAGGATCCGGGCATCGCCGGCCTCGCTGCGACGGCTGCCCCGTTCGTCATCGGACTGGCGGTCGGATGGCTCGTCACGAGGGCATGGGACAACCCGTTGGCACTGCGAACCGGGCTGATCATCTGGCCGGTGACGGTAGTCGTCGGCATGCTCGTTCGACGTCTGCTGGGCGACGGAACGGCGTTCTCCTTCGTCATCGTCGCGACCGTGTTCCTCGGTGTCACGCTGCTCGGGTGGCGCGCACTCCGCAAGCTGATCGTCACCAGACGCCACATCATCTGACCCCGCCACGCCCAGCCCACGTGTGAGATGTGAGACGACCTGTCGGTCTCACATCTCACCGCAACGGGGCGATCCGGGGCCGGGGGTCAGTCGGTGACGGTGACGGTCGTGCCGGCGCTGCGTCCGAACACCTCGGGGGCGAAGATCTCCTCGGCACGGGCCGGCGGAACCACGAACTCGCCGGGCGTCGTCGCCCGGGCGATGTAGGTGTATTCGTAGGTCCCGCCCGGCAGCCAGCCGGCGAACGCCTCGGCCCGATCGTCGCGGAGGTTCTGGTGGTCGAACCAGCGCCAGAACCACGGCCCCGACGATGCCGCCGGTCCATCGACCACGACATCCCCCTCCGAAAGTGATGGGTCGACGTCGGGAACGGTCTGCGAGGTCGCGAGCGCCGGGTTGACCGGTTCGAGGCCTGCAGGCAACGGGTCGAGCAGGGCGACGTGGGTGCGCTGCGCGTCGGCGACCATCGTCAGCCGCACCCGCACGGTCGCTCCCGCGGCGATCTCCCACGACCCGTCGTCGTTGCGCACCACATCGCTCGGATCGTCGACCGCCTCGTAGACGCGATCGACGACGAATCCCTCGTCGCGGGCGTCGAGGGTGAGATCGTCGGGGGCGGAGCGGAGTCCGAGGCGGTAGTAGAGGCGGCCGTCGCCGTCCTTCGCCATCACCAGATCGGTGTCGCCCTCCGAGATCAATTCGGTCATCGGCACCGTCGTCGACGACGTGTCGGTCGACCGGCCGACGAACGCCGATTCGACGGCGTACGTGTCACCGAGCCATGCCCGGGCGACGAAGTCGGGATCGACCGACTCGAACGTGTCGAAGTAGGAGTTGAGCGCGAGCAGGATGAACGAGTTCTCCTGAGCGTTGTTCCACCGGCCCTCGGTCTGATGGCCGAGAAGACCGGTGACGACCTTCGGGATCAGATCGGTGTCCGGCGACTCGCTCACGAGGGCGCCGAGGACGACGCCGTCCGTGCGGCGGTCGGAATGCGCGATCAGGTAGGCGTCCTCGCCGTAGTCGGTCGCGAAGCTCGCCGCTCCTGCGGTCTCGACGGCGGAGTTGGTGATCGTCCGCTCGATCTCGGATCGCGTGTCGGCATCGTCGATCACGGTCCAGAGTTGGGCGATCGAGTCGAGTTGCAGCGAGTCGTCCGCGCCATCTCGGTAGAGAGCGAGCGCCTTGGCAGGATCGGAATCACCCGCGAGATTGCGCACGTACAGCGCATACGCGCTGATCGCGTCGCGGGTCTCGTCGGAGTAGGCCGCACCGGAGCGTCCCGTCGGGATGAAGTCCTCGATCGAGCGGAGGTGGCCGAGTCCGGCCTCCAGCGCACCCTGGTCGACGGCGTAGCCGTTCTGTTGCGCGAGCACCAGCGCATGGGTCGCCTGCACCGACACCCACGGGTCGGACGGCCGGCCCCGCTGCCAGTACGGGAACCCGCCGTCGTCGTTCTGGAGTGCCTCGAGCTTCGTGATGTCGGACGCGACACTCGCGTCGAGTTCGGCGGGTTCGGGGAGTCCCTCGGCATCGAACGCGTCGAGGACATCACGCAGCGCGGCGACCGCCATGATCCGCGATGCGTATCCGTCGGCCGAGTCGTAGCGGTAGTCGTAGAGGTACAGGACGGCATCGGTGAGTGCCTGCAGTGCCGTCGACGACGTCGCGATCTCGAGCCCACCGAAACCGGGAATCACGCCCTCGGGGGCGAGGATCGGCTGCGCGATCGGATCGCCGGTGTCCAGCACGCCGTACGTGGCGAATGCCTCGGCGGTCGCCGGCGTGTACACGGGGAGGTCGACCTCAGCGGCGTCCACGAACTCGCCGCCGACCGATGCCACACGGAAACGGGCTGTCCCGACATCGACCGCTGATGCGGGGAATCGCACCTCGACACGATCGTTGGCCGGAACGCTCACCCGGCGACCCGATCCGTCGGTCAGATCGAGGTTTGCGGTCTCGAGCGCGACGTCCACGTCGATCGGGACGTCGGTCTGGTTCTGGACCACGATGGGCAGCTCGAATCGATCACCGAAGTTCAGGAACCTCGGTGCCGATGGGCGAACGCTGACCGGAAGGAGCGCGGTGATCACCGACTCGTCCGAACCGAAACGATCGACGCCGTCGACGGCAATCGCCATCACCCGATACCGGGTGAGGCTGTCGGGCAGGTCCACGACGACCGACACCGAGCCGTCGGCGTCGGTCCGCTCGTCGGGAGCGAAGACCGCAAGGGCATCGAAGTCCACGCGCACGTCGATCGGCGCGTTCGGTGCCTCGCCGACGCTTCCACCCTCGGCCGGGACGGTGTCGGCGGTCGCCGCAGAGTCGGCGACCTCGACGCTGGCTGCGTCCTCGCTGTCGAATTCCGCCGACCCTTCCTCCATCGCCTCCATCTCATCGGTGACGGGCACGGTCGTGGCGGCATCCCCCGCGGCTCGGCCACCCTCACCGAACACCTCGGGATTCGCGAGGATGATCGAGTCGCGGAGCAGCTGTGGTTCGAGCTGACTGAACAGGGGTTGGTAGAAGGTCTCGAGCGGGTCCGCGAGCTCGTATCCACTCAGGGACAGCACCGCTTCGTCGACGACGACCACCGCGACCCCGGCGTCGGACACCGGTGCACCGTCGGGATCGGCGACCGACACCGTGACGGTGGTGCGCTCGCCCGGCTGGACCCGGTCGGAGGCCGGAACGGCGTCGACGGCGAGCGTGCGGGTGACCGGCGGGATGTCGAGGTCGATCTGCGCGGATGCGTACGCCGGCTGCTGGGGAGCATCGGGAAGCGGCGTCCCGTCATCGGCGACGCGTTCGTCGGCGCCGACCATGTCGACGCGGACGCCCAGCGAGGGAACATCGTCGTCCTCGATCGGAATGGTGAGCACCGCGCTGCCGTCGGGAGCATCGAACGCCTCCACGGACTCGATTCCCGCCCGGGTCACCGTGAGTAGTCCCGATGCCGGACTGAACGGCGCCTGGACCAGCAACTCGGCGGACTCGCCGGGAGTATGGAACTCGGTGTCCGGCACGATCACGACCTCGCCCTGCGTGAGGCCACGTGATGGCCGCGCCACACCCCCGCTCACCCACTGGGTGAGCACGGCACGGTTCGACCGGCCATCGTCGTCGGTGACCGTTGCCGTGATCTCGTACTGGCCGCCGACATCGGTGTCGAACTCGCAGCGCATCGATTCGTCCGTCCCGTCGCTGGTCGGGTCGTTGGTGACGGTGTCGGTCGAGGTGACCGAGCAGGTCCGCTCGTCGACGAGTTCCTCGACGTACCGGCCGTTCTCGAACGTCCCCTCCAACCGACCGGCACTGACTGCGACCTCGCGTCCGGCGACCGGGTCGCCGTCGACGTCCACGACGGTGACGTCGATGACCATCGGGTCGCCCTGCTCGACGAATCCGCGATCGCTGCGCACGCCGACGTAGTACTGGGCCGGGTGCACGATCAGATCGGTGCGCGACGCGATCGCCTGCCGGTTGACGTCGAACACCGTGGCCTCGGCGGTGACCGCCGTCGGCTGATCGACCGGCTCGACGGTGTCGTCGCCATCATCGTCGGGTTCGTCGCCATCTGACGTGTCGCTCGGGCCCGGAATGTCGTCGAAGTCGATCTGCAACAGGTGCGTCCCGCCGGCATCGGTCCGACCGATGTACGTCTGATACCGAGGGTCCTCGAAGCCGGGGCCGCAATCGATGCACGGCTCGAAGAACGGTTCGTCCCCGACGAAGTCGGCCGCGAATCCGCCGCCGAACCACCACGGCGTCCACACCCCGAAAGAGAACTCGTCCCAGCCCGGCGGGTCGTAGGACGTGGTGTTCGCCGTGACGAGCCACTCCACCTCGGCGTCACCGAGTGGACCGCCGGCGAAGTACTCGGCATCCACCGCGATCGTGGCGGGGTCCTGGACGTAGTAGGGAGCGGGAGATTCGGCCCGAGCGGTCACCTCGTACTCGGGGGTCCGGAAGTCCTGGATCTGGAACTCGTGACCGAACCCGGACGGCACCTGTCTGGCCTCGTCGCCGCCGGCCGAGCCGACCAGCCCGAGATCGACGAACGCGGGGCCGGTGTTGGCTCCCTCCGGCAGGTCGATCGCGATGTTGAACCCACCGAGCGCGTTGACCTCGACCGAACCGGTCGCGAGTTCGCTCCCCTGCGCGTCGTACGCCGAGTAGGTCACCGTGGGCGAACCGTCGAGGAACTCGAGTTGGGCGTCGTCCGCGGTGATGTTTCGGATGAGGCCGGTCATCCGGACGGTTTCACCTGGCCGGTAGATCCCGCGATCGTCGATCACGTACCAGCGACTCTGCGCCCCGCGCTCGGACGGCTCCCATCCGTTGAACCATTGCGACGGAGCCAGCACCGTGCGATCACCCGCGGTCGCGACGAGGCCGTCGATTGGTTCGGTGAGCGGGATCCGGACGATTCCGCCCGCATCGGTCGCGATCGGTTCTGTGTGCTCGCCTCCGCCGATCACCTCGATGTCGGCATCGGCGATCGGTTCGCCGGTGCGGAGGTCGGTGACCCAGACGAGCAGCTCGTCCTCGGCGATGAACACGTCCGCGGCGATGTCCGCCTGCTGCACCCAGGTCGTGATCGGCTGGTTGGACCAGTAGTCGTCACTCGTCGGGTCGACGGCCGGGTCCGGTTCGACCTGGAGCACGATCGGCCCACCGGACTCGGCGAACGCATCGGTCAGGTCGACGAACGTCTCGGCCGCGGTGTCGGAATCCGCCTCGACGTCGATCGTCGTGTCGAGCACGACCGGCCAGCCCGGATCGGCCGGACGGGTGTCGGAGTACGTCGAGTCGAGATAGGTGCGGAACTCCGCATATTCGGCCGGCTGGACCTGCCAGGCCGTGACGGAGAGCCGATCGTGGTTGACCGACGAGTAGGCGATGCCCGGCGAATCGGCGAACGGATCGGTCGTGACGAACGGGCGATCCGGACCGACGAGGAACGGACGGGCGTCGCCGACGCCGAAGTCGGTCGTGTACTCGTCGCCGAGCGTCTGACCGAACACGTCGACGACCTCGGGTGCGAGCGTGACGGTGTAGGTCGTGTTGCCCGACGTCGCCCCGCTGATCCAGATCGTCGAGTCGAACTGCTCGGCCCGCAATCCGGGGACGGCCGGGTCGACGTTGATCCACGACGGGTCGAAGGCATCACCGTCGAGCGGGTTCGTGAACGTGATCTCGAACGACGCGAACGGCGGACAGGTGTCGAAGCAATCGGTGCGCTCGACGGCGAGCGGCGGAAAGGTCCGCCCGGAAGCAGAGAACGCGTCGGTGCTGGTCAGTGGGCCCTCGAGCGACGGGAGACGGGGTCCGATCTCGATGTCGATGGCCGTGTCCGCGGCGAGCTCGGCGGAGGGGACGAAGGCGATGGCACGTTCGTCGAGTGCTGCGTCGAACGCCACCCGCGCCTGGGTGTCGGCGTCGAGTTCGGCGTCGGTGGCGAGGCGCACGTCGGTGACGTCGCCGGCGGCGAAGTCGATCAGGTCGACGACCGACTCGGCGTCCACCCGCTGGTCGAACGTCGCGACGAAGACCGGGTCGAGCCGTGTCGATTCACCGAGACCCGACAGATCGGTCACGGTGACGGCGGGCGTCGAGAATTCGAACGTCACGTCGTCGGCGAGGACCGCACCGTTCGCCGACTCGGTTCCGGCCGGGACCGTGACCGTGTAGTCGGTCGACGCCGGGAGGCGATCGAGTCCATCGTTCCCGATGGCGGTGTCGGACGTGTCGCTGTTCGGCGTCACTTCGAAGCGGAGCGTGCGGGTGCCGATCCACCTCCAACGACCGTCGATTCCGGCGGTGTCGGCGATGTCGGGGGTGATCGTCACGGGGACGTCGACGGTCTCGAGTTGGTCGAGCGTGGCCACCTCGATCATCGGCTCGTCGAACGTGATCGCGATGAACGGAGCGACGTCGACATCACCTTCGGGCTGGAAACGGAGGACCTCGAGATCACCGTCGGTCGGAGTGTCCGCCACGTCGGGAGCATCGGGTGTTTCGGGATCTGCGGGGAACGGGCCGTCGACCGTGTCGCCGACGACCGGCGGCTGCAACGATTCCGCCGGTCGATTGAACTCGACGACGTCGTTCGCGGGCACGCCCCACTCGGGGAGTCGATCGAGGACCGCTGCGACCTCGTCGTCGGTCAGCGGGATCCCGTCGACCACGGCGACCGCGTCCGACGCTCCCGCCACAGCGGTGCCCTCGCTGAGACGCAACCCGAGCGACGCTTCGCTGATCGTCGTCGCCGCCGCTGCACCGACCGGTCCGACACCCGACCCCGGCTGGTCCGATCCGGCCGACGAGTTCGAGTTCGAGTCGGACGGTGTGTTCGTCGCGCCCTCGGCGGTGGTGGTCGGGGCCGTGTCGTCACCGCCCGAACATGCTGCGACCGTGACCGCTGCCGCCGCGAGCAACGCCACCCACCGCGTGGGCCGGGTCGATCGCGTCGATCGTGCTGTCGCTCGCCGATTGATCTGCATCTGTGGTCCCCCTCCACCGAGCCGCTCGGTGTCGTCACGCTACGAGTCCGTCTCACGGGTTGGACGTTCGCCACAGCGATCCGGTTCCCACTCTCACGGTTCGACGAAAGCCGGCGGGGCGCACGGAGATGTCACTCCACGGCACAGCGCCGGATGTCACCGTTGTCGGTTCTCGGTAGGTTCCGACGGGATGAGAACTCGTGGGCTCCGACTGGGAATCGACCTCGACGGCGTCGTCGCGGACTTCAACGCCGGATGGATCAAGCTGCACCGCGAGGAGTTCGGCAGCGAACTCCACCCGTCGATGGTGCAGACCTGGGACGGTCTCGCCGAGCTCGGAGGGTTCGACGACATGCGCGCCTTCTGGGCGTGGGCGAAGGGCAGCGACCTGCGACCATCGATCTTCCGCCATCTCGAGCCGTATCCGACGGCGCTCGACACGCTGCATCGCCTGCGCACGGACGGCCACTCGATCGTCGTCATCACCACCAAACCCGAGTGGGCGGTGACCGACACGTTCCGTTGGCTGGCCGACAACCGGCTCCCCACCCGCGAGGTCCACATCGCCGACGTGAAGTCCACGGTCGAGTGCGACATGTATCTCGACGACTCGCCACACGTGCTGCCGGACCTGATCGAGAACCGCCCGAACGCCACGGTCTGCCGCTTCGTTCGCCCGTGGAACCATCCGCTGGACGGCGCCTCGGACGTCGACAGTTGGGCCACCTTTCACGCTCTCGTCACGCAACGCTCATCGAAGTCTTGACGCCGGTTCGACGCGAGCGACTAGCGTTCGTCTCGTATCCCGAGTGTCACGCTGGGCTGATCGTTGGGCTGATCATGTCGGCGCGTCGGAAACGGGTGCACCACACCGCACGAGCATCGACGGCAGCGTGAACTGACGACGGTGACGTGCTCCATCCAGCAGACAACGGAAAGCGTGAACATGAACCGACGACACCTGGTCGCATTCGGAGCCGTGGGGGCACTCGCCCTCGCCGCCTGCGGAAGTGACTCCACCGACAGCTCGGCCGACGAAGCCGAAACCGACACCACCGAAGCGGTCGAGGAGGCCGAAACCGACGTCACCGAGGCAGTCGACGAAGCCGAGACCGAAGACACCGAGGCGATGGAAGAGGCCGAAACCGACACCACCGAAGCGATGGAGGAGGCCGAAACCGAGTCCACGGAGGCAATGGAGGAGGAAGGCGCCACAGCCGACGTTCCGGAGGACTGGCCCGACGAGATCACCTTCACGCTGACGCCGTCGCAGGAGACCGGCGGTCTGATCGAAACCGCACAGCCGTTGGCCGACATGCTCTCGGACGAACTCGGCATCTCGGTCAAGGCGCTGGTCCCCACCGACTACGCCGGCGTGATCGTCGCCCTCGAATCAGGCCAGGCGCAGGTCGCCGGTGGCCTCGGGCCGCGCCAGATGGTGCAGGCCGAGGAGCAGGCGGGTGCCGACCTGGTTCTCCAGGCCGAGCGCTTCGGTTCGCTGCTCTACGTGACGCAGTGGTTCACCAACGATCCCGACACCTTCTGCGCGGATGAGCCGGTCGCCGACGACGAGGGATACCTCTTCTGCAACGGCGTGCTCGAAGCCGACGGCGATGCATCGCTCGGACCGATCGGGCAGGACGAGCTCAGCAAGCTCGAGGGGCAGACGGTGGCATTCGTGGACCAGGGATCGACCTCGGGCTACGCCATCCCCGCCCTGCAGCTCTCCGAGGCCGGAGTCGATCCGATCGACGGCATCGACGCGCTGTTCGCCGGTGGACACGACACCGCGGTACAGGCCGTGTACGACGGTGACGCAACGGTCGGCGTGTCGTTCAACGATGCCCGCGGCCAGCTCATCGAGCAGGTGCCCGACGTCGGCGAGAAGGTCGTCGTGTTCGGTTGGTCCGGCCCGATCCCGAACGACGGCTTCGCCGTCGCCGGTGATCTTCCTGAGACACTGGTCGATGCGATCAGCGGTGCATTCGTCACGATCGCAGGATCCGACGAAGGCGCTGCGGTTCTCGACGAGCTGTACGAGATCGACAACCTGGTCCCGGTGAACTCCGCCGACTACGACGTCATCCGTGACCTCGAGGCGCAGCTCGGCGACATCCTCGAGTGATCTCACACTGAACATGCTGTTGCGGGGACGCCACCACGATCGGTGGCGTCCCCCAACGGCTTGTCGAATGGCGTGATCGACCGGGATGATCGACATGTCGTGCCAATGAAACGAGAACCTGAGTGATTCGATTTTCCAACGCCACGGTGACCTATCCGGGCGGCGTACGAGCCATGCGCGACCTCGATCTCACGATCGAGCCCGGTGAGTTCGTCGTGATCGTCGGCCTGTCCGGCGCCGGCAAGTCCACCCTGATCCGCGCGGTGAACGGGCTGGTCCCGCTCACCTCGGGGGGCCTCGAGGTCAACGGCCGTGACGTGACGGCACTGGGACGCGCGGGGATGCGCGACCTGCGCTCCGAGGTCGGGATGATCTTCCAGGGGTTCAACCTCGTCGACCGCACCACCGTGCTCAAGAACGTCCTGATGGGGCGGCTCCACCAGTCCGCCACCTGGCGCACGATGCTCGGGATGTATTCCAAGAGCGACATCGACGTCGCCGCGCGCGCACTCGACCGCGTCGAGATCATCGACAAGGCCTACGTGCGCGCATCCAACCTCTCCGGCGGCCAGCGTCAACGCGTCGGCATCGCCCGCGCACTCGCGCAGGAGCCGTCGATCATCCTCGCCGACGAACCAGTCGCATCACTCGACCCGCCCACGAGCCATGTCGTGATGCGTTACCTCCAACAGATCGGGCGCGAGCTCGGCATCACCGTGATCGTCAACCTCCACTTCCTCGATCTCGCGACGGCGTATGCCGACCGGATCATCGGGCTGCGCGACGGCGTGCTCGTGTTCGACGGCCCCGGAAGCGACTGCGACGCGAACGTGTTCGAGAGCATCTACGGCCGGAGCCTCACCGCCGACGACACGATGGCCAAGCAGGCTGCCCTGTGACGTCGGGTCCGCTCGGCGCGACCTCGACCGAGCACCACTCCCAGAATCCGGTCGGTCGACAGCAGCTTCCGGCCAAACCCGGACCGACCCCGTTCGCCATCGGCACGACGATCGGGGCGATCGTGCTCACGGTCGTCACCGCGCGGGCCGTCGGATTCTCGTTCGACGGACTGATCGAGAACCTCGGACGTCCGAACTCGGTGGTCGAGGGCCTGCTGCACCCCGACTGGAGCCAGGTCTGGTCCCCGCGATCCCGGGCGGCATTCATCGAGACCCTGCAACTCGCGGTGCTGGGCACCGTGACGGGCGCCTTCGCCGCACTCCCGCTGGCCCTCTGGTCGACGAAGATCGGCAATCCGAACATCGTTCTGCGCTCGATCGTGCGCGTCTTCAACAACATCGTGCGCGCGATCCCCGACCTGCTGTGGGCGTTGATCTTCGTCTCAGCGGTCGGGATCGGCGCGCTGAGCGGTCTGCTCGCGCTGTTCTTCTTCTCGCTCGCGGTCACCACCAAGCTCACGTCCGACGTCCTCGACGGAATCGATCCCGGCCCGATCGAAGCCGCCGATGCGTCCGGTGCCGGGCTGACCCAGATGCTGCGGACCGCCGTCGTGCCGCAGATCCTGCCGAGCTATTCGTCGTTCGTGCTCTACAACTTCGAGTTGAACCTGCGCGCATCCGCCGTCATCGGCCTCGTCGGTGCGGGCGGCATCGGCCAGCGCATCGAGTTCTTCCGGTCGCGTGGCGAGTGGGAACAGATGTGGGGCCTCGTCGTGATGTTCTTCCTCGTCGTGATGATCATCGAGGCCTTCTCGGTGATGCTCCGTCGGAGACTGGTGTGAGCCCCGCCGCGACCCAGGGCGCTCCCGTCCGCTCGACCGATTTGTCGGCGCGAGATCGACCGATCCTCCCGCGACCGCCGCGCAACGTCTTCAAGTGGGTGACCACCGCGATCATCACGGTGGTCGTGTTGTGGTCGCTCTTCGGTCTCGACGCCAAGTGGTCCCGCCTCCTCGACGCGCCGGCCGACCTGTACACCCTCTTCAAGCTGATGTTCTCGCAGATGGAAGCGGCCGAGATCCGGCCGCTGATCGGCAAGATGTGGGAGTCGATCTCGATCGCCTGGATGGGCACGCTGATCGCTGCGATCTTCGCCGTTCCGATCTCCTTCCTCGCCGCCGAGAACCTGGTCGGGCGACCCGTGTCCTGGGTCGTCCGACAAGTGCTCAACCTGCTGCGCGCGATCCCCGAGATCATCATCGCCTTGGCATTCATCCCGGTCTTCGGCCTGACACCCATGGCGGGTGTCCTGGCGATCGGGGTCGGTTCGATCGGCACGCTCGGCAAGTTGTTCTACGAGATCATCGAGGGGATCGAGCCCGGGCCGATCGAGGCGACCGACGCGGTCGGGGCATCCCGGTCGCAACGGCTCCGCTGGGGCGTGATCCCCCAGGTGACGCCGGAGTTGACGTCCTTCATCCTGTATCGCTTCGAGGTCAACATCCGCGCCTCGGCGGTGCTCGGCGTGCTCGGCATCGGCGGGATCGGCACCGATCTCGCTCAGGCGATCCAGTTCAAGGACTGGGGCAAGGCCGGGGTGGGCTTGATCATCATCGTGATCGGCACGATCACGGTCGACACCATCTCGGGAATGGTGCGCCGACGGATCGTCCGCGGTCCGGGCGCATCGAGCGTGACGGGATCCGTCGATGCCGCCGAGGCCGAGCTGATCGCACAGTCGGTGATCGACTGATGATCGAGATGACGAGCGGAGCGGTGATCGGCTGATGGCGGCACGCTCGCCCGACCAGTTCATCCTCGGCGTCGACCTCGACGGTGTCGTCGCCGACCACACGCGCCGCTTCCGCGACATCCTCGCCGACATCCGTGGGGTCGATCCCGAGACGTACCCGCTCGAACGGTCGTGGGATTTCGGTGAGTGGGATCTCGGGCCCGATGAGTACGCCGACTACCACCGGGTCGCGGTGATGGAACACGACATGTTCCGCACGATGGAGATGATCGACGGAGCGGCCGATGCGTTGTGGCGGCTGTCGGACGCGGGGGTGTGGATCAGGATCATCACCCATCGGCTGTACGTGCACTGGGGTCATGAGAAGGCCGTGGCCGACACCGCCGGCTGGCTCGACGCGAAACGCATCCCGTATCGCGACCTCTGTTTCCTCGGGGCGAAACCCCAGGCCGAGGCCCACGCCTACATCGACGACGCCCCGCACAACGTCGAGGAGCTCCGGTCGTACGGCAACACGGTGATCGTGTTCGACCAGCCGTACAACCAGGGGATCGAGGGGCCGCGAGCGCACGATTGGACCGAGGTCGAGGCGATCGTGTCCGATCTCGCCACCGCGCGCGTCGGACGATTCGAGTCGCAGCTCCCCGGGATCGACGCCGGATCCGACCGCATCGAACGCCACCGCTGACGTATCAACTGGGGTCAGACCCCAGTTGATACACGCGCAAACCACGAAGGAACCCGATGCGAAACGACATCACGTGAGCCGGTTGTTCGAGGAACTCGATCGGCAGATGACCTCGATCGGCGAGATCAGTCTGCGCCGGCGGCTCGAGCCGACGTTGCAGATCGATGTGTTCGAGGTGAAGATCGGCGAGGACGGCCTGATGTCGAGCCTGATCACCGACGGGGAGGAAGCCGTGTCGACGCTCGGTCTGGCCGCAACGTCGAACGAGCCGCTCGACGTGGTCGTCGGCGGGCTCGGTCTCGGATACACCGCCCGCACGGCACTCGACGATCCTCGCGTGCGTTCGTTGCGGGTGGTCGACGCGTTGGAGCCGGTCATCGATTGGCACCGACGACATCTCGTCCCGCTCGGCGAGTCACTCGCGACCGACGTCCGATGCGAGTTCGTCCACGGCAACTTCTTCGAACTCGCGGCATCCGGGTTGGCCTTCGGCGGTGACGCTCCGACGACGTTCGATGCCGTGCTGGTCGACATCGACCATGCCCCGCGGCACCTCCTCGATCCGACGAACGCGGCCTTCTACGAGCCGGCGGGGATGGTTCGACTCGCCGGGTGCCTGCGCGCCGGAGGCGTGTTCACGTTGTGGTCGAACGACCCACCGGACGACGAGTTCGTCGCAATCCTCTCCGACGCGTTCGACGACGCGCGAGCGGAGGTGGTCACGTTTCCGAATGTGCTCACCGGGGTGCCGACGAGCAGCACGATCTACGTCGCCACGCTCGACTGACGCCGTCCTCGCCCACCCGCGCCGCCGTTCTCGTGAACTGTTCGCGCACGGAGCGCCGGACAAGTTCACGAGATCGGATGCTGGGACGAGTCGTCTCCGGTAGCGGCTGGGTGTGACGGACGCCATACCGTGCCGACATGGTCGAAGTCCCACGAGAACTGAACGACGTGAGCGCCGCATGGCTCGCACACCAAATCGGCGCCGAGATCGATGCGGTCGAGGTGACCCAGATCGGCGAGGGATCCGGCTTCATGGGCCAGCTCGCACGGGTCACGATCTCCTCCGATGATCCGGCCGTGCCGTCCTCGGTGATCGTCAAGCTGCCGACGATCGACCCGGGTGCCCGAGCGATCGGCGACATGATGGGTGTCTGGGAACGCGAGCACCACTTCTACGGTGACGTCGCTCCGTCGGTGGACATCCGCATCCCGAACGCGCTGGTCAACATCGCCGATCCACCGTGCCTCGTCCTCGAGGATCTCGCCCCCGGAGTCGTCGGCGACCACGTTGCCGGCGCCACCCTCGATCAGGCCGAACGCGCCATCGACACGATCGCTCGGCACCACGCGACGTGGTTCGAGGATCCACGGCTCCGGACATTCGACTGGCTGCCCGGCTTGGACGATCCGTCGATTCTCACCCTGCAGGACACGTTCGCGATCGGGTGGCCACTCTTCCTCGAACGATACGAGGACACCCTTCCCGCTCGCTGCCTGCGCTGGTGTGAGCAGTTCGTTCCCGGCATCCCGCAGTGGATCGAACGACACTACGACGACCCGGTCACGCTCATCCACGGCGACTTCCGACTCGACAACCTGCTCTTCTACGACGACGGTTCGGTCGGGGTGATCGACTGGCAGCTGTGCATGCGCGCACCGGGCCAGACCGACATCGTCTACTTCTGCGCCAACAACCTCGACATCGAGACCCGTGAACTCCACGACATCGCGTTGATCGAACGCTACGTCGCCGGACTGCACGCCCACGGCGTCCCGGCGGACAAGGTGACGCTGGAGGCCGTCCGCCACGGCTATCTCGAAGGGCTCGTCTTCTACGCGGTGTCGTTCGGCGCGAGTCTGCTCACGATCGACCCCGCAAACGAACGCGGAACCGCCCTCTTCGATGCGCTCGTTCGCCGGACATTCGCCGCTCTGGATCACCATTCCGCGGGCCTCGCACTGGGGTACGACGATGTCGATTGAGCGTCCCGACGAGAAATGTACTCCGGGTAGATTTCGCCGCGAAGCCCATGTTACGGTCGTCACATGACGGCCATCGAAGAAGAACTTCCACAGCACCTCACGGGCAACTGGGCTCCGGTTCAGGACGAGCGAACGATCACCGATCTGGTGGTCACGGGCACGATCCCACCCGAACTCGACGGGCGCTATCTGCGCAACGGCGCCAACCCGATCACGGGCCAGAGCGACCATCCGTTCCTGGGCGACGGAATGATCCACGGCGTCCGTCTGCGTGACGGCGACGCCGAGTGGTATCGCAACCGGTACGTGCAGACCCCGTTCGTGGCCGATCCCGACCGCGAGGTCATCGACATGGCCGCGAGCCTGACCGACATGGCGTCGTCCAAGGCGAACACCAGCATCTTCGGTCATGCCGGAAAGATCCTGGCGCTCGAGGAGGGCCACTTCCCCTACGTGCTCGACGGCAACCTGGACACCGTCGGACCGACCGACTACGACGGCCGCCTCACGGGACCGTTCACCGCCCACCCCAAGATCTGCCCCGACACCGGTGAGATGCTCGCGTTCGGGTATTCGATGATGGAGCCCTACCTCACCTACCTCCGGGTGTCGGCCGACGGCACCCTCGAGCAGGTCGAGAACATCACCGTCGGCGGTCCGACGATGATGCACGATTTCAACGTCACGCGGAACCACGCGATCTTCATGGATCTCCCCGCCGTGTTCGATCTCGAGCTCGCCATGAAGGGCGAGATGCCGATTCGCTGGAGCGACGACTACGCGGCCCGCCTCGGCGTGATGCCCCGCACCGGCAACGACTCGCAGGTCACGTGGTACGACATCGACCCGTGCTACGTGTTCCACCCGATGAACGCCTACGAAGACGGCGCGAAGATCGTCATCGACGTCGCTCGCCTGAGCCACATCTGGCGCGACGGGCCGATGGACTTCCCCGAGCCCGCACTGCACCGCTGGACGATCGACACCGACAGCGGAAAAGTCACCGACGACCAGATCGACGACACCCCCGCCGAATTCCCGCGGGTCGCCGATGCGAACGTCGGCATCAAGCACCGCTACGGCTACATGATGGCCAACGCCGCCGCCAAGGCCTTCGAGGAACCGCTCACCGCCAACGGCTCGATCCTGAAGTACGACCTCGAGTCCGGCGCCCAGAGCAACATCGACGTCGGCAAGGGCCGGCTTCCCGGTGAGTCGTCCTTCGTGCCGCGCGCCGACGCGGTCAACGAGGACGATGGCTACCTGATGACGTACGTCTTCGACGCCAACACCGAGTCGAGCGAGTTCGCCATCTACGATGCGGCGACCATGGACAACGAGCCGGTCGCGACCGTCGCGCTGCCCCGGGTCCCGTTCGGTTTCCACGGCAACTGGGTGCCGGCGGCCGTCGCTGACTGATCGGGGATCGGTCACCGTCGGACCCTGCGCCCCGACGCACGAAATCACAGTTCACGCAACACACACGCGGGTCCGTCACCGACGGGCCCGCCGACAAATGGGGGAAACATGTTCCGTTCGAATCCACGCACGACTTCCGGTCACCGTCGCCGACACGCGACGGTTGCCGGCCTGACCGCGATCGCCCTGGTGGCCGCATCGTGTTCCAGTAGCGACGGCGACTCGTCGTCGACGGAAGCACCCGCCGACAGCGAAGCCTCTGCCGAGACGGAGGCACCCGCCGACACCGAAGCACCCGCGGAC
>NZ_JBAVYV010000235.1:0-3922 GCF_049588435.1 Ilumatobacter sp. | reverse complement strand
CCACCCCGACCGTCGAACGCGGCTTCATCCGCGGGGCGACGGTCGAGACCGTCGACGGCGCGACCGACATCGGATGCCGATTCCTGCTCGTCGCGGACGGTGCGAACAGCCGCTTCGGACGCGGGCTGGGAACGCACCGGGACCGCCGCTGGCCCTATGCGATCTCGGCGAGCACCTACGTCACGAGCGAGCGGACGAGCGACTCCTGGATCGAGATGATGCTCGGCCCGCTCGATGCCGCCGGTCACCCGGTGACCGGACACGGCTGGGTACACCCGGTCGGGGACGGCACGTTGAACGTCGGGGTGTCGATGCTGTCGAGCTACCGCGACGTCCACGGCGTGAACGTCGTCAAACTGCTCGACACGTTCGTCGAATCCGTTGCCGACCGGTGGCGATTCGATCCACGCGAACGACTCGTCGATCCCATCAGGAGACGCACCCCGCTCGGCGGATCGGTCTCCCCCACGATGGGGCCGACCTTCCTGGTCGCAGGCGACGCCGCGGGAATGGCCAATCCGTTCAACGGGCACGGCGTCCGCGCCGCGCTCGCGACGGGCCGCACGGCCGCCGATGTGCTCGACGAGGCCCTGACCGTCGGCAACTCGACGACGCTGCAGCAGTACCCGGCGCTCCTCGACGAAGCGCTCGGCCAGTACCACAAGGTCGGACGGCTCAGCGCCCGGTTCTTCGGTCGTCCCTGGCTGCTGCGGACCGCACTCTCCACCGGCATCCGCAGCGAAGCCGCGATGGGTGCGGCGATGCGGATCGCCACGAATGAACTGCGCGACGGCGAATCAGGCGGCGCCGAACGCGCGTACCGCCTCGCCGCCGTCCTCACCCGCTTCGCCCCCAGCTGGTGAACATGCACGTCGGTGCCAGGCACCGATGTGCATTTCCACGGCCTCAGTGGTGGGACGTGCGGCGGAGTTGGCCGGGACGCGGGAGCCGCAGCGTGATCACCGACAGGGCGAGGATCACCGGATAGATCTCGAGTCGTCCGAGCAGCATCTGCATCATCGCGATGGCCCGTCCCGGGCGCGGAATCGCGAGGAAGTCGCCACCGTGATCGAGCGCACCGAGTCCCGGGCCGACGTTGCCGAACGACGTCGCCGATGCCGAGAACGACGTGATCATGTCCGGGCCCGTCGCCGCGATGAAGAACGACCCGCCCCCGAAGATCACGAGCGCCAGCAGCAGGAACCCGACGACCTTGCCGGCCACGTCGTCGGACAGGATCCCGCGCCCGACACGCACCGGGCGCACCAGTCGCGGGTGGAGATGCTTGAGGGCCTCACGGTGGGCGAAACTCGACACCGCCATCACGCGCAGGATCTTCACACCGCCCGCCGTCGATCCGGCCATCGCCCCGATCGGGAGCATGATCAGGATCAACGCCTGCGCGGCCTGGCTCCAGAGGCCGTACTCCGTGGTCACGTACCCGGTGGTCGTGATCGTGGACGTCATCGTGAACAACGCATCGCGGAACCCGGTGCTCGTCCCCTCACCGTTCCCCGCCGTGACGTAGCACCACAGCGTGGCGCCCACGACCACCATGGCGTAGATCCGGAACTCGGTCGAGACGAACAACGGCTTCGGGTCCTTGCGCAACGCTCGGTAATAGAGGGTGAAGCTGCCGCCGGCGAGGAACATCCCGACGATCGCGATCCACTCGATCTCCGGCGACGCGTAGTACCCGAGCGACGACTGATACGGCGAGAACCCTCCGGTCGACACCGTGGTGAAGCTGTGGCTGACCGCGTCGTACACGCTCATCCCAGCAGCTGCGTAGGCGGCGGCGAGCACGATCGTGAACCCGATGTAGACACCCCACAGCCGACGCGCGGTCTCGCGGACGCGCGGTGTCAGACGCTCACCGGTCGGCCCGGGAGCCTCTGCCTGCATCAGGCTCATTCCGCCGGACCCGACCGTCGGAAGCACGGCGACGACGAGCACGATGACGCCCATCCCACCCATCCACTGCGTCGTCGAACGCCAGAACAGCAATCCGTGCGACGTCGCCTCGATGTCGGGCGTGACCGTCGAACCGGTCGTGGTGAACCCCGAGATCGATTCGAACAGCGCGTCGTCCCAATGCGCGAAGTGCCCGGTGAGAATGTACGGCACGGCACCCGCGACGGCGATCACGATCCACGTGACCGTGACCGCGGTGAACACGTCGAGGACACGAATTCGGGTCGGCGTGATCGTCGATCTCCAGATCGCTCCCCCGACCACCGCCATGACCAGACCGGTGGCCAGCAGCACGACCGTGTTCGCCCCGCGGTCGATCAGGTCGACCGTGCCCGACGCAAACACGCCGAGCCCCACCACCATGATCGTCAAGCCGACGATGTGGCCGACGAGCGTCGGGCGGCGGTTCGCTCGGACCAATCGCTCACCGCGACCGACCACCGTCGTCCGCGGATCGAGCAGAGCGCGCGGATCGATGTCACGTGATCGCCGGAAGTTCACGCCGTGAATGCCCTCAGCAGCGCCGGGATCGACTCCGGTCGCGCGAAGACGACGACGTTGTCGCCCGCGTGGAGCACCGTGTTGCCACGGACGATCTCGGCGGGCGCGCCCTCGCGGGTCACCGCACCGAGCACGATCGAGTGAGGCAGATGGAGATCGGCGACGCGGACTCCGTCCGCCGCCGAATCGGTCTCGATCGCGAACTCATCGACCTCGATGTCGCTCTCGAGGAACGTGGCCACCGATGCCGTCCCACCGCGCACGTGGCGCAACACCGCGTTCGCCGATGCCGTGCGTGGGCTGAGCGCCGCGTCGATGCCGAACTGGCGAACGAGCGGCAACAGCGCGAGTCGGTGGAGAACGGCGACCGTGAACGTGCGGTTCTCGGTCGCGGCGAACGCGCACGCGAGCACGTTGGCCGCATCGTCGCCGGTCGCCGCGATCACGAGGTCCATCCTGGTGATCGACTCCTCGTCGAGCAGGTCGACGTCCTCGATGTCACCGTTCACGATGGTCACGTACGGCAGCCGTTCGCTGAGGTACTTCGCCCGGTCCGGGTCCTGCTCGACGAGCACGACGTCGGCGCCCTCCTCGGTCAACCGTTCGGCGACGCGTGAGCCGACGGCACCGCCGCCGAGCACCATCACCCTGTTCGCGCGCCGATGCTTGGCGCCGAGCAGTTCGAGGATCTCGTTGCGCGTCGCGCGCGTCGTGAGCACCCGGACGTGATCGCCGACCTCGAGCGTCTGGTCGCCGCGCGGGATGACCGTCTCGCCGTCACGCGTGAGTGCCCCGAACAGGAACCGCCAGTTGGGCTCGTAGCTCTGGCCGATCTCGGCGAGCGTGCTGCCTGCCAGTGGTGACGAGTCGCTGATCACCGCACCGATCACCAGCAGCTCACCGTCCGACATCCGGTAGACCTCATCGGCACCTGACACCCGTGCGAGCTCCATGATCTCGTCCGCCGTGTCGGCGTCGGGGTCGATGATCAAATCGGCCTTCATCGCATCACGCAGCGCCTTGCCGGCCGGGCCGCGCAGCTCCTCGGTCTGGATGCGCGCGACCGTCTGCGCCACGCCGTACTCCTTCGCGAGCAGCGATGCGATGAAGTTGACCTCATCGTTCTGGGTCACGCCGGCGAGCAGATCGGCATTGCGCACACCGGCTGCCTCCAGCGTCGACGGTGTCGTCGCGCTGCCGATGACCACCTGGACGTCGAGCTCCTCGCCGATCGACGCGGCGACCACCTCGTCCTGCTCGATGATGACGATGTCGTTCCCCTCGGCGCCCAGACGCTGCGCGAGGTATCGACCGACTTCGCCCGCACCGACGATGATCACATGCATTGTCGCAAGTGTGGCCGATCAGGGCGGCGTCCGCGGCGTTTGCTGCGCTCGTCGGGTTCAGACGGCGAGCGGGACGGTGGCGAGCAGGGCCGCGGGGGCGG
>NZ_JBAVYV010000234.1:0-13540 GCF_049588435.1 Ilumatobacter sp. | reverse complement strand
CGGGCCGGCCGAGCGCGTCTACCGCGCGATCGGCGGCTGAGCGTCGGGGTTCTCGACCCGGTCGGTTCCCCATCGCACGATCAGGCCGACGAGGACGAATGCGAGGAGGATCGCCGCGCAGGTCACGGCGATCTCGCCCGCGCTGTGGTCATCCGGATCGAGGAACGGGTAGGGGTACCAATCGGCCATCGGGCCACGAACCAACGTGTAGATCAGCCAGACCGCCGGAAAGATCAACCATGTCGCGGCCTGGCCGAGGGTCGGGCGAGTCGGCGATCGATCGAGGAACCAGTCGACGACCACGACGATCGGTCCGATGACGTGCACCACGCTGTTGACCCACGCGAGTTCGGTCGAGACATCGGCCCCGGCCGGCGCCAGCAGCACGTTGTACACGATGCCGGTGATGGCCATGTAGACCGTGACGGCACCGCGAAAGATGATGAACGGCGCTCGTGAGACGAGGCCCGGGCGCAGGGCGAGCGAGCCGAGGAGGACCATCGCCGCGAGGTTGCTCAGGACGGTGAAGTAGCTGAAGAAGTTGGTCGGGGTGAAGATCGCATTGTCCTGCGCCCGGATGAACTGGGCGACGATGGCCACGGCGATCGCCACGGCCATCACCCCTCGGATGCCACGCAGAATCGACGTCATCCCGGCAGTATCGCTCATCCGACCACGCGCCGGCGCGAACCGTCGGCGCTCGGGCCGGGTGGTGTACCTCTCGTCGGACGAGAATCATGAGTGGACTGATCGGGAATGTCGTGAATACGCTCTCGGTTGTCATGAACGTGCAGCGATTCTTCGAGTTTCCCGACCCGGTCAACGAGACCTCGGCACGCCTGGTCGCGCTCGGTGTGGTCATCCAGGGCGCTGCGTTCGTCGTCTTCCGGGAGGCATGGATCCTCGTGCCGCTGGTCTACGGCTTCGTCGCTCGCGTCCTCACCGGCCCGACCGCGTCGCCGCTCGGGCAGTTCTCCGTCCGGATTGCGACGCCCTTCCTCGAGCGTCGGTTCGGTGTCGACTCCCGTCGGGTTCCCGGCCCGCCCAAGCGCTTCGCCCAACTGATCGGTGTCGTCTTCACGACGGGTGCTGCGATCGCCTCGACGATGGGAGCCACCTGGCTGGCAGTCGCGCTGATCGCAGGGTTGGTGGTCGCGGCGTCGCTCGAAGCGTTCCTCGCGGTCTGTCTCGGATGCATCGCGTACTCTGCCATCTGGGGATGCGCCGACTGCGACGACATCGGCGATCGATTGCAGCAGGCGCTCATCCGCTCGCGCGAGCCGGTCGACGCGGTCGACGCTCCGGTTCCCACCGGCTGATCTCGGGAACGATCGGCCGCACCGTCCGGTGGTCGACCATCCCTCGCCAGACGCCCCATCCGTACGCCACGTCGGTCGGCACCGACGCGATGTCGGCCGCACACGCGGCGACGGTGACCCAGCGTGCCCGTTTGGACACGAGGCACATGGCGAACGCGATCGGCCACCAGATGCGGCGGACTGCGGACGCGAAGTGTCGCATTCCGGCGACGTGTCCGTCGACGGTGAGTCGGGCGATGCGCCCGCGCGGGATCTCCGGCAGCCGCTTCGCGACGGCGACGGCGTTGGCCGCGCCGAGAACGGTCGCGACCACCGGGTGGCCGAGCACGATCGCCGCCCATCCCGTCGCCATCCACGCGTTCGCTCTGAACGGCGCGAGCGCGTTCGGATGGCGCAGGCTCAGCGGTGCTGCAGCCGAGCCGTATCCGGCCTGCTGTCGGAGTCGACCGCCGATCGTCGAGCGTGGTTCGTGGTGGACCGTCGACCGTGGCGCGTACCGACACCTCCAGCCCGCCTGGTCGAGTCGCCACACGAAGTCGACGTCCTCGCCGAATCGCAAGGCCTCGTCGAACCCGCCGACGTCGTCGAACGCCGTTGCGCGAACGACGATCGCCGCGGCGGGCACGTAGCCGACCCGGGTCCCGGCGCGGATGCGTGCCGGTTCGGTGCCGAGGTCGAGCGAGGACGTCGGATCGCCGATCACCCGAGGTGCGACGAGACCGACCGCCGGGTCGTCGAAGTGCGGGAGCAGCAGGGTCAACCAATCGCTGTCGATCGTCACGTCCGCGTCGACGAACGCGATCAATGCCGTGCCGACCTCCCGACGGCCGGCGTTGCGAGCTGCCGCCGGTCCGCGGTTGACGTCGAGGCGAACGGTCGCGCCGTCGATCGGAGGGAGCGAACCGTCGTCGACCGTGATGTCACGGTCGCGTTTCCGTTCACCGCCGAGTTGTGGCGTGACGATCGTGACGTCGTCGATCGTGTGCCGGCTCGCCGGTGCCCGACCGCGGGGATGGATCGCACCTGCGTCGAGCAGTCGGTCGACCAGCGACGACGCCTCGACCTCCGATCCGTCCTCGATGCGATCGCACACCGCCGCGCCGGCCGCGGTGACGCGGAGCATCGTCAGGGGAGATCCGCCGAGGACCGACCGTCGATCAGACGTCGGACGGTCCCACGTCGCGTCCGTGTCGAACCGCATCGTTACACCGAGGGGTGGGACTCGGTCGCGGCGGGCTCGCGGGCATCGCTGCGTGGAGTCTCGGGTGGCGCCGCGTCGACCGGGCGCCACCGTTCGATCGACAGCACGAGGTCGTCGACGAAGTCCTCGATGAACCGCTCGCCTTCCGCTCCCGACGCGCCGTCGGGATCGCCGAGCACGCCCGTGGGGCTGACGCCGTGGACCCCGTGGGAGCGCAGCCGGGGAAGCAGTTCGTCGAGCGGAAGGTCCGGGCCGCGGACCCCGAGCTCGAGGCGGACCAGGCCCGGGTCGATCGCCAGCATCATCGATGTCTCGATCCGGCCGGCGTGCAGGTCGGGCGGTCCGCCGTCGGTTCGACGCCGCCATCGCGGCCACCAGCAGAACACGTGGCGACCTTCGGACGTGAGCAACTCGGCGGCGCGGGTCAGCGGTTCGTGGTTCCCCCCGTGGCCGTTGACGAAGACGACGCCGGCCGCCCAGTCGGCGCTGCGGCCGAGTTCGGTCGCGACGTCGGCCATCACCTCGACTCCGATCGACAGGGTTCCGGCGAAGCCGGCGTGTTCGCCCGACGCGGTGATCGAGATCGTCGGTCCGAGGATCAGCCCGGTCGTGCGGTGCAGTGCCCGACCGGCGATCTCCTCCGCGACGAGTGTGTCGGTGTTCAGCGGGAGGTGGGGGCCGTGTTGTTCGGTTGATCCGACCGGAATGAGCACGATCGGCGACAGCGTGCCATCGTCATCGGCCATCAGCTCTTTCGCCGCGTGGACCTCGTTCCACGTCGCCTCGCCCAGTCGCATCGCGGCTCAGTCTCGCGTGATCGACGCGCGCCACCCACGAAAATGCGCGTCGGTGCCTGGCACCGACGCGCATGTCAGGTCAGTTGCGGGCGGGTGGTGAGAAGTCATCGGGGATGATGAGGTCGTCGGGGGAGAGTTCGGCGATCGACGACTTGCCCAGCCCGAGCAGGTTGGAGTCGATCCCCATCCGCAGGATGTCGAGGACGTTCTCGACGCCGGCCTGGCCGTTCGCGGCGAGCCCCCACAGGTATCCGCGCCCGATCATCACGGCCTTGGCGCCGAACGCGAGCGCCTTGACGACATCGCTTCCACGGCGGATACCGGAATCCATGACGACTTCGATCTCGTCGCCGACAGCTGCGACGACTTCGGGGAGCACCCGGATCGACGCCGGTGTTCCGTCGATGTTGTTGCCCGCGTGCGTCGACACCGAGATCGCGGACGCACCCGCGTCGGCGGCGCGGCGTGCCTCGTCCGCGCGGTTGATGCCCTTGACCATGAACGGGCCGTCCCACTGGGAGCGGAGCCACGCAACGTCGTCCCACGTCGGGGGAGGGGTCCCCATCCAGACGCCGTAGGCATCGAAGAATCCGGGGACCGGATCGTCCTCGGACACGGGGAAGTTCGGCACGCCGAGTTGGGGGATCGAGCCCGAGCGCAACCAGTCGTACAGCCAACGCGGTCGAAGCACAGCCTCCGGACCGTGTTTGATCATCGTCGGCAGGTCGATCGCGGCGGGGATGGCCGGGCTGCCCCAGTCACGTGAGTGCACGAACGACCAGTCGAGCGTGAGGATCATGCCGACGGCACCGTTCGCCTTCGCCCGCTCCATCCGGCCGACCATCGAATCGCGGTCGCCGGCCCAGTAGATCTGGAACAACGTCTGGGGGTTGGCAGCGATGACCTCGGCCATCGGCTTCGACGAGAACGAGCTCAGCCCCATCACCACACCGCGTGCCGCGGCGGCGCGGGCCACAGCGACTTCACCGTCGGGATGGACCGCCTGGACGCCGGTCGGGCTGATCATGACCGGCATCGACATCGGCTGCCCCATGACCTCGGTGGCCATGTCGCGGGTGGCCGACTGGCCGGCTGTCAGCGGGCGGAATCCGAGCTCATCGAACGCGGCGCAGTTGTCGTCGCGGGTGACACCGCGCTCCGCTCCTGCGACCAGCGCGCCGTAGACCGACTTCGGGAGCCGACGCTTGGCTCGCTTCTGGGCGACGGCGATCGACTCGAACCACGGGTTGAACCAGGGATTGAACACGCGGGACAGCGTACGGCTCGCGGGCGCCTGCGGGCCAGCCCTCGCTCAAGCGATCGGCTTCACGCCCGATCCTCGGTGTCGGAGCCAGCGGACGAGTTCGATCAGGCCGGTGATCGCGAGGGCCGCGCCGAAGGCGAGCCAGAACGCGAGTGCGTGATCGTCCTCGAAGGCCTGGCCGAAGAAATAGCCGAGCAACGCGGCGTACGACCCCCAGATGGTGGTGGCGATGATGATCCACTTCGCGAACCAGGGCCACGGTTGATTGGTGAGCCCGCACGAGATCGTGAGGATCGTGCGTCCGCCGGGGATGAAACGGGCGGTGATCAGCAGCAGCCCGCCGCGGATCTTGATCTGGCGGTCGGCGGCATCGAGGCGACTGCTCCGACTCGGTTTTCGATCCGCCCAGTCGTCGACACGCTCGGAGAAGTGGCGTCCGATGAAGTAGGCGAGGTTGTCGCCGATGAAAGCACCGATCGCGGCGACGAGGATGATGAGGACGATCGACTGGTTTCCCTGTCCGGCGGCGACCCCGCCGACGATCACCATGGTCTCGCCCGGCACGATCGGGAACACCGAGTCGAGCAGTGCGACCGCGAAGACGACCAGCGGGAACCACCAGTAGGCGGAGAAATCCTGCAACCGATCGGTGACGTCGGTGATGATGTTGGCGATCACGGGGTGTCGCTCCCGGCGTCGATCATCCGGTGATGAACCAGATCGTCGAGTCCGGAGGGATCACGCCAGGTGTGTGCAGTTCGGCCGGCTCCGACGCGAAGACCGGCGACGCATCTCGGAGGTGTTCGCTCTCGGCATCGAGCGCGATCGGTGCCGCGGTGACGTTCGTGATCGCCACGAGATCGCCACGGCGGACCGCGACCACGCCGTCACCGAGATGCAGGACGTGACCGGTCGGCCCCTGTGTGGTCGCGAACTCGCGACGGGCGGCGATCACCTCGCGGTACAACTCGAGGGTCGAGCCGTCGACACCATCGAGCTCGTCGACGGCGAGCGTTCCCCACCACGCCGGCTGTGGCAACCAGGGCTCGGCCACATCGATCGGTTCGGCACGTTCGAGCTCGGCGTCATCGTCGTCGGTGAGCGGGGACTCCGAGAAGCCGAAGTTGGTGGACGGGTCGTCGGTCCAGGGGAGTGGGATCCGGCACCCGTCGCGGCCGATCCGCTCACCGTGGGTGATGACGAAGACCGGGTCCTCGCGCCGGTCGTCGGGGATGTCGAGGACCTCGGGGAGACCGAGTTCCTCGCCCATGTAGAGGTAGAGCGAACCGGGCATCGCCATTGCCAGCGTGATCAGCGCGCGCGCTCGTCGGCGACCGATGTCGGTGTCGACACTGGTCGCGACCGACTCGAGGGCGTTGTTGGTGACGGTGGACGGATCGGTCGCGTTGTCGCGGCCGAGTCGCGTGACGACGCGTTGCACGTCGTGGTTGTTCAACGTCCACGTCGGGGTCGAACCGGTGTGGGCGAGGTCGAGCGTGTCGCCGATCGCACGCTCCATCTCCGACCGGTCCCACGGGGACAGCAGGAGATCGAACGCGAACGCCTGGTGGAACTGCTCGTCGTTGACGAACGACGCCATCAGGTCGGGGCGACCGTTCATGTAGGCCTCGGCGATCATCGTCAGGTCACGTCCGGGGTGGCGTTCCATGTACGAGTCGATCGTCGCGCGGAACCGGCGCCAGACGTCGTGGCCCTCGGGTCGGAACACCGTGTAGGGGTTCTCCCACGTGACCTGGAGCATCCCGGTTCCCGCGGGGACGGGAGGGGCATCGGGGAGATCCGGATGTTTGCCGACCGGGCTGATCGCGTCGACCCGGAAACCTTCGACACCCCGGTCGAACCAGAACTCGAAGACATCGGCAAACATCTTCTGGACGTCGAGGTTGGTGTGGTCGAAGTCGGGCTGGTGCGGCGTGAAGGTGGCGAGGTACCACTGAGGATCGTCGTCCGCCACACGGTGCCATGCGGGCCCGCCGAACGCCGCCGACCAGTTGTTCGGTGCCGCACCGTGGGGATCGTCGTCGGTCGGGCGTCCGTCACGGAAGTAGAAGCGGGCGCGCTCGGCACTTCCGGGTCGTGCGGCCAGCGCGTCGACGAACCACGCGTGTTCGTTCGAGCAGTGGTTCGGGACGAGGTCCATCAAAACCTTGATGCCATGCGCGCGAGCCTCGGCGAGCAGCGTGTCGAACGTGTCGAGATCGCCGTACTCGTCGTGGATCGCGAAGTAGTCGGCGACGTCGTATCCGTGGTCGGCCTGCGGTGAGGGGTAGCACGGGTTCAACCAGACCGCGTCGACACCGAGCGCCGCCAGATGCTCGAGCCGCGACCGGATCCCGTCGAGATCGCCCACGCCGTCACCGTTCGAGTCGGCGAAGGAACGGACGTAGGCCTGATAGACGACGGCATCCTGCCACCAGTGGTCGGAACTCATCGCGACAATGTAAGCGGTGGCACCGCTGATGGCTCCGCCGGGTCAGGCGATCGTGATGCGGACGCGATGGTGCTCGGCACTCGGGTCGGCCGAGTGGGCGATCACGAGGTCGTACTCGCCGCTCGCGATCGCCCAGGCACCGCTCGACTCGTCCCAGTGATGGAATGCGTCGGGCCCGAAGGTCAACTCGACCGATGTCGACGATCCGCCGGGGACGACGGTCTTCGCCCACGCCTTGAGCTCGCGGGCGGGCCGTTCGACCGGCGCGTCGACCGGAGCGACGTAGCCCTGCACGACGACGGTCGCGTCCGGTGCGCCGGGGTTGTCGAGTTGCACGCTGACGACGATTCCGTCCGCCGCGAGGTCGCCGATCGCCACGTCGGTGGTCGACACGTCGACCGTCCCCCAGGTGGCGGTGCCGTAGCTCAGCCCGTGACCCAACCAGAAGCGCGGAGCGATGCCCGAACGTTCGTAGTGCCGGTGGCCGATGAACAGACCCTCCGCGTAGCGCTGCACCGGCGGTTTCCCGTCCGAGTACACCGGCTGATGGTGATCGATGGCGGGGTGATCGGCCAGCCGCACCGGGTAGGTGGTCGGAAGGCGGCCACCCGGGTCGGCGTCGCCGAGCAGGACGTCGACCATCGCCTCGGCCTGCTCCTGTCCCGCGAAGAACGAGGTGACGACCGCCGGAGACGATCCGGAGGCGGCATCGTCGGCCCAGTCCATCGTCACCGGTGAGCCGGCGTTGACGACGACGACCGTGTTCGGGTTCGCCGCGGTGACGGCCGAGATCAGCTCGTTCTGGCGCCCCGGGAGGTCCATCGTCTCGCGGTCGAACCCTTCGGTCTCCCACTCGTCGTTCGTGCCCACGACGACGACGGCCACGTCCGCATCGGCAGCCGACGCGATGGCCTGTTCGAAGAGGTCGTCGGGGTCGGGTGCGCGGACTCCGATGCGCAGCGCGGCGAACCCGTTGTCTGCCGCGGTTGTCCATTTGACGGCGAGGTCGATCGGCTCACCCGCCGTGGCGTGCACGACCGCGCACGACTCCTCGCTGCCGTAGCCGAAGAACTCGCGGGTGCGCGGCAGGAGCATGTCGGGGTCGTCGACCACGACCGTCGGCTCGGCACCGGCCGTGGTGGCCGTCATCGTGACCGGACCGGTCGAGACGACGCCGATCACGTGCGGACCGTCGACGTCGGGGATGAACGAACCGGTCACGCGGGCGCCGAACGCGGTCGCGTCGACCGCGTCGGGCGTGGTGCCGAAGAACCGGAGCATCGACGTCGACGATTTCGCCTCGACGACCATCGGTGCATCCCAGTCCCGACCGTTGACGTATTCGAGGTGCAGACCGGGTGCTCCGTCGGGAGTGCGGAGCTGCTCGCGCCGTGCGATCGGGGTGAGACGATCGATCCGGACGCCGATGTCGTAGCCGACCGTGGTCGACGGGCTGCGTTCCGCGAGCCGATCGGTGAGCGCATCGAGCAGCGTCCGGTGTCCGAACGGGGTGAGGCTCGCCGATCCGCCGCCCATCGAGCGGTCGATCACCGCGTTGGGGCCGATGACCGCGACCGTCCCGAGGCCCTCGACCGGGATCGGGAGTGCGGGGCGGCCGAGCGTCGCGACCGGCGCGTTGCGCAGCAGCACCGTCCCCGCGATGGCCGCACGACGCGTCAGCGCACGCTCGGTCGGGTCGTCGATCGCCTCTTCCGGTTCGTCGCAGCTCCGCTCGTCGGCCGACGTGCGGTTCATCACCGTGAGCAGATCGCGTACGAGACCGTCGACGGTCTCCTCGGTCACGTCGCCGCGTTCGACCGCCTCGGCCAGCCGTCGCCCGTACACACGAACCGGTGCGGGCATCTCGACCGTGAGCCCGGCGTTCGCCGCGCTGACCGGCTCGTGCACGCCGAACCAGTCCGACACCACGAAGCCGTCGAATCCCCATTCGTCGCGCAGGATGTCGGTCAGCAGGCGACGGTTCTGTGCGGCGTGGTCGCCGTTGAGGCGGTTGTAGGCGCTCATGATCCCCCACGCACCGCCTTCCTTCACCGCACGTTCGAACGGACGCAGGTAGAGCTCGCGCAACGGGCGCTCGTCGATGTCGACGTCGACGGTCATCCGGTCGATCTCGGTGTCGTTGCACACCAGATGCTTGACCGTGACGGCGACGCCGTGAGCCTGGACGGCACGCACGTAGGCGGCTGCCAGTGCTCCGGAGAGTTCGGGATCCTCGCTGTAGCACTCGAACGTCCGTCCACCCACGGGAGTCCGATGGAGGTTGACGGTCGGGCCGAGCAGGACATGCGCCCGCTTGCGCCGGGCTTCGGTGCCGAGCAGGTCCCCGATGTCGGCGAGCAGATCCGGGTCCCAGCTCGCACCGAGCGCGATCCCGGCGGGGACGGCGACGCCGGCGGTGCCCGCACTCCCGTGCCCCTCGCCGCGGACGCCGGTCGGACCGTCGGACATCTTCAGCTGCGGGATCCCGGCCTCGGGGAAGGCCTTGGTCCGCCAGTTGTCCTTGCCGGCAACCAGGCGACACTTGTGGGCGAGGTCGAGGGTGGCGAGCGCGGCGTCGATGTCGATCACCCGGAGATGATGCCACGCGATCGGCTCCGTTCCGGCGTGTAGCCACTGCGGCAGAGTCATCGGAGACCGACCCGGACACGCGCGGACCGCGCGACTCGCGCGACATCGACCACTCGTCGCGCGAACTTTGGCAAGATTCACCTCTATGTCCTCGAACGACACCGTGCTCGCGCGCGGCAACATCGCCGTCATCACCGGCGGGGCCAGCGGCATCGGTCTCGCCGTTGCCGAACAACTGCTCGAGCGAGGGATGAAACTCGTGCTCGCCGACATCGACGAAGCGAAGCTGCGTGCGGTCGAGTCGCGCCTGACCGAGGCCGGTGGCGAGGTCGCCGGTGTCATCTGCGACACGGCCGACCCCGAGTCGGTCACCGCGCTCGCGGAGGCCACACTCGACCGTTTCGGAGCTGCCCACCTGTTGTTCAACAACGCTGGAATCGCGGGCGTCGGAGATGCATGGGGCGGATCGCTCGATCTCTGGGACCGGGTGGTCGGGATCAACCTGTACGGAGTCGTCCACGGGATCCGGGCCTTCCTCCCGATCATGACCGAGCAGGGCAGCGGGCACATCGTCAACACCGCATCGATGGCCGGGCTGATGGCACTCCCCGGTGCCGCGCCGTACAACGCGACCAAGCATGCGGTGGTCGCGATCAGCGAGGGCTTGTACCTCGAACTCGGAGCGACCGGGTCCCCCGTGGGCGTCAGCGTTCTGTGCCCCGGGTTCGTCAAGACGGACCTGATGCAGAAAGAACCGGACACGGTCGACAGCCCGATCGGGGAGTTGATCGGCGCGATGCTGACGTCGGGTGTCGAGGACGGCATTCCCGCGTCCGACGTCGCCGACGCGTTCGTCGCAGCGGTCGACGTCCAACAGTTCTGGATCCTCACCCACAAGGACATGCGCCAGGCGCCCGTCGAGCGGATGCAGCGCGCCGCCGGTCAGTCCAACCCGCCGATGATCGGTGCCGACTGATGGGCACCTCCACCTCCGCATTCGGCGCCGGCAAGCGCGAGTCGCACGATGCAACCGACTTCTATGCGCGTTTCGCGCCGCCCGAGATCAGCGACGACGACACGCTCGGAACACCTGGCGCGGTCGACACGATCCACCTGGGTGACGCGCGGGCGATGGATCAGGTGCCCGACGCGTCCGTCGCGCTCGTCGTCACGTCCCCGCCGTACTTCGCAGGTAAGGAATACGAGACCGCCCTCGGCGAAGGCCATGTCCCCGCCGACTACATCGAATACCTCGAGTTGCTGCGCGACGTCTTCGCCGAGTGCGTCCGCGCGCTCGAACCGGGCGGGCGTCTGGCGATCAACGTCGCGAACCTCGGTCGCAAGCCCTATCGCAACCTCGCCGCCGACGTCACGGCGATCCTCCAGGACGACCTCCGACTCCTCCTGCGCGGCGAAGTGGTCTGGCAGAAGCAGCGCGGAGCCAGCGGATCGTGTGCGTGGGGCTCGTACCAGTCGCCGGCGAATCCGGTCTTGCGCGACACGACCGAGCGGCTGATCATCGCGAGCAAGGGCCGTTTCGACCGAGTCGGTCGCGGGGGCTTCGGTCGGTCGACCAATGGCGAACCGACCGTTCCCGGAGACGAGTTCATGGAGGCCACGCTCGACGTCTGGGAGATCCCGGCGGAGTCCGCGACCCGGGTGGGACATCCCGCCCCGTTCCCGGTCGCGCTCGTCGAGCGATGCCTGCACCTGTTCACCTTCGACGGCGATGTCGTGCTCGACCCGTTCATGGGGTCGGGGACCACCGGCGTCGCGGCCAAGCGAACCGGGCGGCGCTTCATCGGCTACGACACCGAGCCGGCGTACGTCCGCCAGGCCCGGGAACGGATCGATTCACTCCCGTCGGCGGACCTGCCCGACCGGCGCACACTCAAGGAGATGGCCCGGACGTTGCTCGAGGAGGTCGGCTTCGACGTCCTCGACGACAACCCGCGGATTGCTCCCGGGGTCACCGTCAGCGTCCGGGGTACCCGCCCCGACGGCGCCTCGCAGCTCTTCGAGTTCGGCGGCGTGAACACGCCGGCGCGACCCGGTCTGAGTCGGATCGAAACCGTCTGGAAGACGGTCGCCAAGGCGTCGATCCTGCGCGAGTCGGCCGTGGACGGCGTGGGCGGGCAATCATTGATCGTGCTCACTGCCGGGACCGTCCGCGGTGGTCCGCTCGCTGCGGTCACCGGTCCCGGGCGCCCGATCGAGGCGATCATCGACCTCACCCTCGATGATGCCGCGCAGCGATTGACCGACGCACTCGCACGACTCCACGGTTGAGCAGCGAGGTCGGTCGTCGGTGCCGTCATCGGACCCGGGCCCTCGGGACGGTCTCTCGACGGTCGACCGTCGAGCGCTGCTCTCGGTCGCCGTTCAATTCTTCGTCAACGGAGCACTCTTTGCCTCGTTCGTGCCGCGTCTCCCGGAGATTCGCGACGAGGTCGGTGTGTCGACTGCGACGCTCGGGGTGTTGTTGGCGTTGGGTGCCCTGGCGGGTGTCGCCGGAAGTGCTGCGACCAGTGGACTGATCGGGCGGTTCGGCACGCGCCGCGTGCTCATGGGTGGCGGGGCCGCGGTGTGTCTGTCACTGCCGATCATCGGATTCGCCACGGTGCCGGCGGTGCTCCTGATCGGTCTCGCGGCGATGTCCGCGTTCGATGTCCTCATCGACAGCGCGATGAACATGCAGGGGTCGTGGATCAGTGGCCGCCGTTCGGCGCCGGTGATGAATCGACTCCACGGGTTGTGGAGTCTCGGCACGGTTGTCGGTGGTTTCGCGGCGACCCGACTCGCGGCGGCGGGGGTGTCGTTGCAGTGGCATCTGCTCGGGGTCGCGGGCGTCCTCGGCGCGGTCCTGGTCTTCGTCGGCCGCGGGCTCCTGCGTGAGGACGAACTCGTGATCGAGGACGAACCGGTCGATCCCGGCGGTCGTGCACGGCGCCGGTCGCGAAAGCCGCTCGTCATGCTGGCCCTCGCCGGCGCGTGTTCGATCTCGATGGAGGTGACGTCGAGCGATTGGGCGGCGTTTCGGCTCAGCGACGACTTCGACGTGACCGCCGGAATGGCGGGTCTGGCGTACGTCGCCTTCACTGCCGGGATGACGGTCGGCCGATTCGGTGGCGATTCGATGGTCGCGCGGTTCGGGGCGCGCCGGGTCGCCGACGTCGGGATCGCGATGACCCTGACCAGCCTCGCGGTCGCTGCGTTCTTCCCGAACCGGTGGGTCGTCATGGGCGCCTACCTCGTCGCCGGGCTCGGCATCGCGACGCAGTTTCCGAAGCTCTACGACGATGCTGCGAAGTACCGGGGTCGGCCGGGTGCGGGGCTCGGTGCGCTCACGGGCGGAGCGCGGATCGCCATGCTCGCCACGCCGGTCGTCGTCGGCGGTCTGGCCGCGACGTCGCTCTCGGTCGGGGCAGCGACGGCGATGGTCACCTTGCCCGCTGCTCTCGTCTTCGTCGCCATCAATCGCATGACGCAGCCCGACGCTCGGCCGCTTGTCAGCGGAGCGGGGTCACGGTGAGTTCGAATCGATCGTCTCGCCAGCGGTCGACGGCGACGAGCCCGTCGTCCAGGATCGCCCGGGCGAGGGTCCCCTTGGCGGCCTTCGCGAAATGGCCTCCGGGCTTGCCGGTGGGGTCGACGAAGTCGAGCGACACGCCGTGCACCCGGGCGTCGGGGCTCCAGGCGGCCCGATGTTCCTTCGGGAGCATGTCGATGATCACCCGCTTGCGTCCGGCGGTACGCCCGGCGGCGTAGCGGTTGAGCGTGTCCGAGAGTTCGTCACGCCACCAGGTCGAGAGCTTTCCGAACGGAGCGAGGTTCGCCCCCATCTTCAAGCGGTAGTCGGGAACCGGATCGTTCCCGCGGACGAGTCCGAGCAGCCCGGAGACGACCACCAGGCGGCGG
>NZ_JBAVYV010000233.1:0-8424 GCF_049588435.1 Ilumatobacter sp. | reverse complement strand
TGTTCTGGGTCGGCGTGGTCATGGCGGTGGTCGTGTTCCCCGTGATCTTCGCGCTGGTGATGGGTATCCCGACGCTGAGACTCCGGGCCGACTACCTGGCCATCGTGACCATCGCGGTCGCCGAGATCTTCCGCATCGTGGCCCGTTCACCTTCGCTCGACAAGTGGACCGGATCGTCGGACGGGCTCACCGGGTTCACGAGCACGTTCTACGACATGAGTCCGTTCACCACGACCGACCGGTACTTCTTCAACCTCTTCACCGGGAACCAGTTCTTCCTGGTGCTCGTCGGATGGACGATCCTGGCGCTCGGCACACTCGTGTGCTGGCTCTTGATCCGCAGCCCCTGGGGTCGTGTGCTGAAGGCGATCCGCGAGGACGAGGACGCAGCACGCAGCCTCGGCAAGAACGCCTACTCCTACAAGATGCAGGCACTGATCCTCGGTGGCATGTTCGGTGCCGTCGGCGGAATGGTCCGTGCGGTCGGCTTCTCCGTCGCACAGCCGGACAACTTCATCACCGACGTGACGTTCTTCGTGTACGTCGCGTTGATCCTGGGTGGAGCCGGCAAGGTCTTCGGCCCCTTGATCGGTGCGGCGATCCTGTACGCCGTGCTGGACTCGTCGGACACGATTCTGCGACAGTTGGTGGCCAACGACTACATCCCGAGCTCGATCATGAGCGGGACCCAGGTCGGTCAGGTGCGCTTCATGATCGTCGGTCTCGGACTGATTCTGCTCGCCGCATTCCGCCCGCAAGGAATCTTCGGCAACAAGGAAGAGATGGCCCTCGATGACCGATAAACCCCGCGAGGACTCCTATCCGGCGATGAACGAGGAGTTCGACCGAGCCTCTCCGTTCGCCGACGACTCACACGTCAAGGCCGGTCCTCGGCCCGACATCTCCGACGAGGAGGCAGACGCGGTCTTCGCCGAGGTCGTCACCGTCGAGGGTGTCGACCCCGTGGCAGCACGCGCTGCACTCGCGGACGTTCCGTGGGAGCCGGGAGCCAAGAAGCCCGATCCGATCCTCGTCGCCGATGGAGTGGTCCGTCGCTTCGGAGGCCTCACCGCTGTCGACGTCGACCACGTCGAGGTTCAGCGCGGCGTCATCACCGCACTGATCGGGCCGAACGGTGCCGGCAAGACCACGCTGTTCAACCTGTTGACGAACTTCGACACACCCGACGCAGGCACGCGGACGTTCAACGACAAGAACATCGACAAGGTCGCGGCGCACAACATCGCCGGCCACGGCATGGTCCGCACGTTCCAGCTCACCAAGGCGCTCTCGAAGATGACCGTGATCGAGAACATGAAGCTCGGAGCCACGCAGCAGAAGGGCGAATCGCTGTTCGCGTCGATCTTCCCGTTCCTGTGGCGCAAGCAGGAGAAGGAGATCGAGCTTCGTGCCGACGAGCTGCTCGTGCACTTCAAGATGGATCACATGCGCGACCAGTTCGCCGGCACGTTGTCCGGTGGCCAGCGCAAGCTGCTCGAGATGGCGCGTGCCCTGATGGTCGAACCCGAGATGGTGATGCTCGACGAGCCGATGGCCGGCGTCAACCCGGCGCTGACGCAGTCGTTGCTCGGTCACGTGACGGGCCTTCGAGACCAGGGGATGACCGTGCTGTTCGTCGAGCACGACATGGACATGGTGCAAGAAATCAGCGACTGGGTGATCGTGATGGCCGAGGGCAAGATCATCGCCGAGGGCCCACCCGCCTCGATCGGCGAGAACAAGGCCGTCGTCGACGCCTACCTGGGCTCGAGCCACGACTCCGCCCTCGACCTGGAGCAAGATCTCTGATGACCGACTCGACGACACCCGAACCGCTGCTCATCGCCGATGCGCTGACCGCCGGCTACATCCCCGGCGTGAACATCCTCAACGACTGCAGCCTGACGCTCGCCGACGGCGAACTGGTGGGCATCATCGGACCCAACGGCGCCGGCAAGTCGACGCTGGTGAAGTCGATGTTCGGCCTCGTCAACATCCGCGACGGTGAAGTCCGTCTGCGCGGTGAGGACATCACGAACATGAAGGCCCACTCGCTGGTGAGCCGCGGAATCGGCTACGTGCCACAGAACAACAACGTGTTCCCGGCACTCACCATCATCGAGAACCTCGAGATGGGCGTGTATCTCCAGCCGAAGACCTTCAAGGAGCGCTACGCGGTGGTCGGGGACATGTTCCCGCGGCTCGTGGAGCGTGCTGACCAGCGCGCCGGATCACTGTCCGGTGGCGAGCGTCAGATGCTCGCCATGGGCCGGGCGCTGATGATGAACCCGTCCGTGCTGCTGCTCGACGAGCCCTCGGCCGGTCTGTCGCCTGCGCTGCAGGACGAGGTGTTCGTCCGTTGCCACAAGATCAACAAGGCGGGTGTCTCGATCGTGATGGTCGAGCAGAACGCCAGTCGATGCCTCCAGATCTGCGATCGCGGCTACGTGCTCGACCAGGGAGCCAACGCGTACACCGGCACCGGTGCCGAGCTCCTGAAGGACCCGAAGGTCGTCGAGCTGTATCTCGGGACCCTCGTCAAGGACCACCAGGAATAGCCGGCTGGTCTGCCGAGTCGGCAGACCTCTCGAAGGCCTGAAGGCGTCGCAACATGTTCGCGAGCTGCATCACGGCGACAGCAGATGCGCCGGCTTCGTCTCTCAGTCGAGCGGGACGACGTACCAGGTGGACGGTTCGAACAGCTGGCCCATACGGAGGTTGGCACGCAGCTTCTCGCCGGCGGCAATCTCCCGGTCGAGACGAAAGACCCGATTACCCCAGCTCGTGAGCGGCGCCAGCGGACTCGTCGACAGGGCAGTGGCGTCGTCGAACACAGCGTCGAACCAGACGCAGTATCCGTCGACGATCGTGTCGGTCGCCGCGGTGCGTTCGATCAGGTGATCGGTGTCGAGCGAATCCAGCGACTCGAGGTCGTGGAGGTCGAACTCCAGGATCGGCCGGGGCTCGCCGATGGTCGATGCCACCGACCCCGGACGTGCCCAGAACTGTTCGTTGCGGCCGGTGTCGAACCGCGTGGCGATGGGGGATTGTTCGGTGCAGCTGAGGTCGATGCCGTCGGGCAGGTCGATGTTCCAGAACCGGCGGATCCGCATCGATTCATGGAACGCCACCGGCTCGGCGAAGAGTCGGAACCTTGCGGGCAGGATGCGTCCGCCGGGGCGGAGCACGCGGTCGCGCAGATCGAGCACGTTCTGCAGCATGTTCTCGTTGAACAGCTCATCACCCATCTGTTCGTGGAGGACGACGTCGATCGGCTCGGGTGGAGTGAATTCACGACTGTTGGCCTGCACGAACTCGATGTTCGTGAAGCCGTTGTGCTGTGCGATCTCACGCGCGACCTCGATGAAGTCCGAGTGTTCGACCGCGTAGACCTTCTTCGCGCCCGCCCGGCTCGCCATGAAAGCCAACAGCCCGGTTCCGGTTCCGAGATCGAGCACGACATCGCCGGGTTGCACATTGCGGTGGATGCCCCGGCGATAGGCGTCGACTCGGACGGAGTCGCTCAACATCTCCTCGTGTTCTGCGAGACCGGCGAAATTGGCTTCGTTCATGTGGTCGTAGACGACGCCCATGAGCCACTCGTTCGCAGCGATCCGTCGCGCGGCGAATCCCACGGTCGATCTGGCGGCCTTGGTGACGACCTGTGACGCCCGATTCCCCATCCCACGCAGGCTACGGAGCGCCGGGTGTTCCCGGCGCACGTCGTGGACGCGCACCCGGGACGCGAAACGGCCCGGAGCCGAAGCCCCGGGCCGTTCCAGCGGTGTTCGATTATTCGATGTCAGCTGATCCGAGGATCAGACCTCGACCGAACCTTCGACCGAACCGTCGACAACGATGGCGCCGGTGTCGTCGAATTCCAGGATGAGGATGGAAGCCTGCGTGGGCTCACCTTCGTCACGGAACTCGAGCGGACCGGAAACGCCGTCGTAGTCGAAGTCGGTACCGGCTTCGGCGAGCGGCAGGCACTCTTCGAAGCTGGTGCACTTCTCGCCACCACGGGTCACGTCGTTGATCGCTGCGCCCATGGCCACACCGTCATCGGAGCCGGCCACGATTGCGGCGAGCGACATGATGACGACGGTGTCGTAGGACTCGGCGGAGTAGGAGTAGTCGACGAGGTCCGGGTCAACCGCAAGGAGGTTGTCACGGAAGTCGGCGAGCTCACCTTCGACGTCGACACCCGGGAGGGTGCCGCGCATGCCGGCGAGGACGGTCGGGTCATCGAAGGCCTCGGCGAGGGCGTTGCCCATGTTGCCGTCGGTGCCGTAGATGGCCTTGGCGTCCGGTCCGATTCCAGCCTCGATGAGGCCGGTCAGGATCTTCGACGTCTCGTCGAAGCCGATGATCACGATGGCGTCGGAGTCGGCCTCCTGGGCCACGGCGACGACGTCGTCGAAGTTCTCGGCCTTCGGGTCGTAGATGTTCTCAGCGTCGACGACGCCACCCTGGTCCTCGAACGGGCCCTTGGTGAACTCGAGCAGCCCGGTGCCGTAGGCATCGTTGAGCACGAGGAAGGTCGCCGAAGCGTTGCCGTCCTGGATCATGACGTCAGCGAGTGCTGCGCCCTGAACGACGTCGGACGGAGCCGTACGGAAGTACAGGTCGCTGTCGTCGTAGTCGGTGAAGGTCGGCGAGGTGTTCGCCGGGCTGAAGTGGACCTTGCCGGCCTGCGTGATCTTGTCGATCACGGTCAGCGACACACCGGAGCTCGCGGCTCCGACGAAGCCGTCGACATCCTCGGCGAGGAGGCGGTCGACCGTGGCGTTGGCCACTTCTCCGTTGTCGCCGGAGTCACCGGGCAGGTACACGACGTCTTGTCCGAGCACTCCGCCAGCGGCGTTGACGTCGGCGACGGCGAGGTTGACGCCGGCGATCTCGGGCGGGCCGAGGAAGGCGAGGTTGCCGGTCTCGGGCAGGATTCCGCCGAGCACGAGCTGACCTTCGGTGGAACCGCCGGTCGACGCTTCCTCCTCCATCGCTTCGGTGGAGTCGGTCTCGGCCTCTTCCATCGCCTCGGTGTCAGCGGTTTCCGCTTCGTCGACGGCTTCGGTGACGTCGGTCTCGGCCTCGTCGACGGCTTCGGTGACGTCGGTCTCGGCCTCTTCGGCTGCGGTATCGGCGGTGGTGTCCGTGGGCTCGTCGCTGTCACTGCCGCAAGCTGCGGCGGTGAGCGAGAGGCCGACGAGCAGTGCGCCGACGCGCTTCACGCGTGCTTTCTGCATGTTGGATTCTCCCCCTGTCTGGGTGCGGGCGGGATTGCCCGCACGTTCTCAGGTCCGGGAAAGTGTACGCCTCGAACAGGCCACAGACCAAGCACTACGTTACATCGTTGTGAATCCCCGATCCCAGGTGGACCTCCTCGAGGGACTCGCAACCACCCGCTCCATCCGTCGCTACACCGACGATCCGGTCGATGTCGACGATCTCCGGTCGATCCTGTGGCACGCCGGCCGTGCCCCGTCCGGTTCGAATCGTCAGCCGTTCCGGTTCCTGGTTCTCCGCGACAGTGCCCAGGCGGGTCGCGCCAAGTCGTTGCTCGGCGACGCATTTCGGACCGGATGGAACGCGAAGCGTGAGTCGGATGGCTATCGCCCGAGTCGCTTCGCTGACTCGATGCAACGCTACGTCGACCGTTTCGAGTCGACCCCGGTCGTGATCCTCGTGTGTCTCGACCGCTACCGCCCGCCCGATCCGATGGAGGGAGCGTCGGTCTACCCGGCGTGTCAGAACCTGCTCCTGGCGGCGCGCGCACACGGGTACGGAGGGGCGCTCACGATGTGGCACCTGCGCGTCGAGCACGAACTGCGGACCCTGCTCGACATCCCGGATCACGTCGGCCTGTCGGCGTGCATCACGATCGGCGTCCCCGAGGGGCGCCACGGTCCCGTGCGTCGGAAGGCACTCGACGAGGTCGTCTTCGAGGATCGCTGGGGCAGGTCGGCCGACTGGATCCACGTCGAGCAGTAACGTCGGACCAATGCCACGTGTCGCCGGTGTCGATTCGAGTACGCAGAGCACGAAGGTCGAGATACGTGATCTCTCCAGTGGCGAGGTCGTCGCAACCGGACGTGGGCTGCATCCGACCGTGACTCCGCCCCGCAGTGAACAGGATCCCGAATCCTGGTGCACCGCGTTCGACGAGGCCTGGTCCGACGCCGCGTCGCCTGACGTCGCGGCAATCTCGATCGGGGGACAACAGCACGGGATGGTCGCGCTGGACGATGCCGACCGACCGGTTCATCCGGCCAAGTTGTGGAACGACACCGAGTCCGACGCGGATGCGGAGTGGCTGATCGAGCAACTCGGTTCACCGGCGGCCTGGGCCGATGCGGTCGGCAGCGTTCCGGTCGCCGCGTTCACGATCACCAAGCTGTCGTGGTTGCACCGCACGCGGCCCGACGCCTGGAAGGCCATGGCGCGGGTGATGCTGCCGCACGACTACATGACCCGGCGCCTCACCGGGCGCCACACGACCGATCGGGGCGATGCGTCGGGCACCGGATACTGGTCGGCGCGTGACGGTGCCTACCGGTTCGACCTGCTGTCGCTCGTCGACGCCGAACGCGACTGGTCCGTCGCTCTCCCCACCGTGCTCGGCCCGATGGACACCGCGGGCCAGTGGGAGTCGGCGATCGTCGCTCCCGGCTCTGGTGACAACATGGCCGCAGCGCTCGGGGTCGGACTGCGACCTGGCGACACGATGGTCTCGATCGGCACCTCGGGCACCGTGTCGGCGGTCTCGGCAACACCGACGGCCGATGAGACGGGCGCGGTGGCCGGTTTCGCCGATGCGACCGGACGTTTCCTTCCGCTCGTCTGCACGTCGAACGCCGCGAAGGTGCTCGACTCGATCCGCAATGTGCTCGGCGTCGACCACGAGGAGTTCGACCGGCTGGCGCTCGACGCCGCTCCGGGCGGGCCGGTCCTGTTGCCGTACTTCGATGGCGAGCGGACCCCGTACCGGCCCGATGCCACCGGCACCCTCGCCGGTCTCCGCAGCGATCTCACCCGCGAACAGTTCGCCCGAGCAGCGATCGATGGCGTCGCATGCGGATTGCTCGACGGGCTCGATGCCTTGCGTGACCTGACCGATCTGGACGGGCGGCTCGTTCTGGTCGGCGGGGGAGCGCGATCGAGGGCCATGCAGGCTGTGATCGCCGGGCTGGCCGGAATGTCGGTGATCGTCGCCGACGTCGACGAAGCCGTCGCCACCGGTGCGGCAGTGCAGGCCGCAGCGGTGCTCGAACAGGTCGACCACGCGGTCATTCAGGAACGGTGGGGCCTCGGGAACGGGACGCCGGTCGACGGCGTGGACGGCGGTTCGATCCGCGAGCGGTACGCGGCGCTCCGCGACGGTTGATGCCCTCGCCTCATTCCATCCTCGGACTGACTCCGGATGCGTCCGCGGACGAGATCCGCTCAGCACGTCGCGCATTGGCGCGCGTTCATCATCCCGATGCGGGCGGTGATGCGGCCGAGATGCAACGGATCAACGCGGCCGCCGCCCGTGCGTTGGAGTTGATCGACACCGTCGAGCCTGCATCGGAGACGAGCCAGGCACCGGCGGATCCCGGGTGGATCGGCGAGACCCGCGACATCCCGTCGTTCACGGTGGAGGCGCTCCCCGTCGACGCCTTCGAGGCGCTGCTGGTCGCCGCCGCCGAACTGGGCGAGGTCGCCGACGACGACCCGCCGTACGAGCTCCGAGCGGTCCTCGGTCCTCCGTTGACGTGCTGGTGCCAACTCGATCTGGTGCCGGACGCGGGCGCTGCGACGGTCAGCGTGTCGATCGCCGCCGTCGACGGCCATTCGCTGCCACGGCTGATCGACGTTCGCAACGCCTGGATCGACACCCTGAACAATCTCGGCGAGCGTCACCCGTTCGCGTGAGGAGTGTGCGCTCTGGCGGCGCAAGATTCTCACGCGAACACCGGTGAGCTCGGTGGGCTATCCGGGACCGCTCGACCGCGGGGCGGCAGCCTTGGTGAGTCGATCGCGGATGGCCAGGCCGAGCCCGTCGGGTTCGGGCAGGACCGCGATCAGTGTCCCGACGCCGTCCGCGTCGGCCCGGCGGAGCGAGGCGTAGAGCTCGCGGGCATATCGCCCGACATCGTCGGAGAGGTCGAGGATCCGGGACCGTGGCGTGCCCGCCGCGAGCGCGACGGCGTCATCGCTCGAATCGACGAGACGAACCTCGCAACGCGGCGCGTAGTGCGATGCGAGCATCCCGCTCGCACGGGCCGGGCCCGATGCAGCTGCGACCGGTGCGTCGAGAATCGTGCGCACCTGATCCGCGGTGATCGCCCCGGCGCGCAGGATCTGAACCGGCTGAACCGTGCAGTCGACGATCGTGCTCTCGACCCCGACCGGGCTCGGTCCGCCGTCGAGGATGACGTCACG
>NZ_JBAVYV010000232.1:0-4580 GCF_049588435.1 Ilumatobacter sp. | reverse complement strand
CCAGGGTGGAGTCGGGACCGCGAGCGTGACGATCACGATCGCCGGGGTCGACGTGTGCGTCGGAGCGATCGCGGTCGTCAACGCGCACGGGTCCCCGATCGACCGATCCACCGGTCTACCGTGGGAGCGCGGCGGTCTGGCGATGAAGCGCCCGTCCGCCACCCAACGCCGAGCCGTCCACGACGCGTTGGCCGCTCCTCCGACCGTCGGGCTGAACACGACGATCGGAGTGGTCGCAACGACCGCGCGGCTCGACAAGGCCGAGTGCTCGAAGGTCGCGTCCGTTGCTCACGACGGTCTCGCTCGAGCGATCCGTCCAGCACATTCGATGACCGACGGCGACACCGTCTTCACGCTCGCCACCGGGGGCGTCGCGCTGCCGGGACACGACGAGGGCAGGGTCGGAGCACTCAACCAGATCCTCGAGGCGGCGGCCGATGTCTTCGCCGCCGCGTGCACGCACGCAGTGATCACCGCGACAGCGATCGGGGACGCCCCGGCGTGGCGCGACCTGTGTCCGCATACGCTCGACTCATGCTGACGTTGACCGACCCGGCAGAGATGCGCGCCTGGTCACGTGCGCACACCCGGTCCGGACGCACGATCGGGTTCGTCCCGACCATGGGAGCCCTGCACACCGGCCATCTGGCGCTGATCGCCGACGCCCAACGTCGGTGCGACGAGGTGGTCGTGTCGATCTTCGTCAACCCGCTGCAGTTCAACGAAGCCGCCGACTTCGACAGCTATCCGCGTCCGATCGATGCCGACGTGGCCGCGTGCGAATCCGCCGGCGTGGCGGTCGTGTACGCCCCCACCGCCCGGACGATGTACCCCGAGCGGTTCCAGACGCGGGTCGTTCCCGGTGCGCTCGCCGAGCAGATGGAGGGTCCGGGGCGTCCCGGACACTTCGAGGGTGTCGTGACCGTCGTGGCAAAGCTGTTCGGTGCGGTCCGACCCGATGCCGCCATCTTCGGGCAGAAGGACTTCCAGCAGCTCGCGATCATCACCGCGATGTCCGCCGACCTCGACCTCGGTATCGAGATCATCGGTCACCCGATCGTGCGCGAGGACGACGGGCTCGCCCTGTCGAGCCGGAACGTCCGACTCACAGCGGACCAACGTGACGCTGCGAGGTGCGTGCCCCGCTCACTCGATGCCGCCTGCGAGGCAGCTGCCCGGGACGAAGCCACCGCCGGTTCGGTCACTGCGGCAGCGCTCCGCGTCATCGAGGACGAACCGCTCGCCCGGCTGGAGTACTCGACCGTCTTCGACCCGGGAACGCTCGCCGAGCTCGACGCTGTCACCCGTCTCACCGCTCCCGACGGTTCACACGCACGTCCGCGGATCGCGACGGCCGTCTGGTTCGGTGATGTCCGCCTGATCGACAACCGCGACCTCTTCGGCAGCTGACCGACGTTCGACCACGGAGGTCGCGGCGCGGCCGTCGAACAGGTCCGGATTGTCCTCGATGATCCGGTCGCGGACGCCGGACAGCAACAGCAGCATCACGACACCGTTGAAGATCGCGTGAGCGACGATGGTCGGACCGATTCGGCGCAGGAGGTACGCGGCGGTCCCGAACGAGATGCCGACGCCGGACAGAATCAGCACGAGGCCGAGGTTTCCCGCGCCACGGACCGGATCGACGTGCACGATTCCGAACAGGACGCCCTGGACGACGACGGCGGCAACACCCGGCATGGTCGAACACAGGCTGCGCATCACGATGCCGCGAAAGACCAGCTCCTCGACCAGCGGGGCGGCGACCACCGCCGTGATGATGATCGCCACCGCATAGGTGCGATCGGATGCGAGCTCGCCGAGATCGTCGGTGTTGTTCGTCACCGGCACGTCGAGAGCGAGCACGACGACACCGATGACGGTCTGGACCACGACGGTGCAGATCCAGATCAACGGACCCCAGGCGAGGTCGGTCCATCGCGGACGGGCACCGACGTCATCGAGGCGGCGTCCGCTCCCCCATCGATCGGTGGCGTACCACCACCACGCGACCGACGGTCCGTAGCCGGCAACCGCGAGCAGCGCGACATACACGGCGACCGGCCACTCGAAGTCCACGACGAGGTCGAGCAGGTACTTCGAGGCGACGAGCGATGCTGCGAGCACCACGAGCGCACCGATGCCGGGCGCGAGTGGCAGTGTCGGGTGAGCCGGAGTCGCCGTCGTGACGAACGCGGGCTGGCCGATCGGCGTGGTCGGCGGCCCCCACGGCGGTGGTGACGACGTCATGGGTACTGGGCCGGCAGCGCGTCGGCGAACAACCAGGTGTCGAAGAAGTCGTCCAGGTCTCTTCCGGCTACCCCCGAGGCGAGCGCGATGAAGTCGTCGGTCGATCGGGAGGTTCCGTCGTTCTCGGCGACCCAGTCCTTCAACAGCCCGAAGAATGCATCATCGCCGATCTCCGACCGCAGCGCGTGGGCGACGACGGCACCACCGTCGTAGCTGTTGAAGCCGAACAGGTTGTCGGCAGTCGGATGTCCGGTCGAGCCGGTTCCGCTCTGACGCTGTTGAAGCATCGCGTCGGCGTAGCTGTCGATCGGCTGCAGCCCGATGTGGTCGAGCCACAACCATTGCGCGTATGTGGCGAAGCTCTCGTTCAGCCAGATGTCGGTCCACATCGCGGGACTGACGGCATTGCCGAACCACTGGTGCGCCAGCTCGTGGCTGAGCAGCAACTGCGGGAAGAACGCCGGGCCAACGTTCGGTCCCGTCGGGAAGTCGGCCTCGCCGAACATCGAACGTCCCTGCGTCTCCATCGCCGAACCGTTCAGCCCGTCGACGAACGCGAGCCCGTAGCGATCGAGCGGGTACGGACCGAAGTAGTCCTCGAAGAACGAGAGCTGGTCGGCGATCGAATCGATCGATGTCGCAAAGCGTTCTCCTTCCCCGGCCGGGACGACGTGCGTCAGCGGGATGGTGGCCCCATCGACGCTGGAGACCGATGTCCCGTCGATGACGTCGTAGTCCCCGATGATCATCTGCACCAGGTAGGTCGACATCGGCTCGGTCTGTTCCCAGGCCCAGACCCCGTCACCTTCGCCCGCGGCATCGCCTCGCCGTTCGAGCGAGCCGTTGGCGACGGCGGCGAGGTCGGGATCGACCGAGACGTCGAATCGCCATCGGGCCTTGTCCGAGGGATGGTCGTTGGCCGGCATCCACGTGCGCGCTCCGTCGGGTTCGTTCAGGACGTACGACTGTCCGTCGGCGCCGGATTGCCAGCCGATCTCGAGGCCGTACTCGGTGCGTTCCGGCTCGGGGACGAACGAGTAGTCGATCTCCGCGACGACCGTCTCGGAGCGGTCCTCCGGGAGTTCGATGTGGAGCTTGGTCTCGCCGACCTCGAACGGCGCGGTCACCGAGTCGACCGTGACGCGGTCGATGTCCAGGTCGACCGCGTCGAGGGCGAGCACCCCGACACCGGTACGGACGCTCGCCAGAATCGTCACGTTCGCTTCGATCGCGTCGTCCGATCCGGCCGTCGCCGAGTTCGGGGGCGGGACGTCGAGGGCGACGGCGTAGGTCTGCACGTCGACGTCCGTCGAACCGAGCTCCGGGAACAACGCGTCCCCGACGGAGAGGCTCGGCGACGCGGGCTCCCCGTCGTCCGAGCTCTCCTCGGCCTCATCGTCGGCTCCGTCGTCCGAATCGGCATCCTCATCCGAATCGATGTGCTCGTCCGGATCGGTGTGCTCGGGCGTACTCGGCGCGGTGGGGGTCGCGTCGCGGGCGACTGCGGTCGGGTCCGAGGACGCGCCGGCGCAGGCGGACAACACGCCGAGGGACGTCACGGCGGCGAGGACCAGGCGGTGCATTTCGTCAGCGGCGCGTGGATGCGTCGGTCACGGTCGCTCGGTAGCGGACGGTGTGGACGCTGTCGCCCGAGAGGATTCCACCACGTCCGAGCATCCGCCCACCCTGCCAATTCGACAGACCGAGTTCGGGCTTGTCGAGCGCGTACTGGCCATCGACCCAGCGGGTGAAACCATCCCCCACGAACGGGGCGTCGATCGAGGCATAGAACCGCTCGTGCTCATCGGCATCGGTACTGATCATCGATGCGACGAAGTGCGGGCTGTAGCGGTCGAACAGGCCGACCGCCTCGTCGATGCTGTCGACGACCACGAGGGTCAGCTCGGGGCTGTTCTCCCACTCCCACTCGGTCGCGAGTTCGGACTCGGCGAGCGGCGACGCCAGCGGCTCGTCCGACGTGCCGTCGGCCCGATCGATCGCGACGATCGTGTCGAACATCTCCGACGGTATGTACCGCTCGCTCCCCTCGACCACGTGCAACCGAGCGTGAGTCTGGCGCTCCTCGGCCGCATCTCGGACGCCGGCCAGCGCGGCGGGCATCGCCGAGTCGACGCGGGATCGGACGATCGCGAGACAGTTGAGCGTGTTGCACACCTTGCGGTCGAGCGAGTGACGCACCGACGCCCGAACCGTGTCGGGATCGCCATGTTCGCCCACGACGATCCACGCCCCACCGGTGCCGTGCAGGCTGACGGGGACCCCCGCCTGTGACGCCACGGCGCCCAGCTGAGCGACGGCGCGACCCGACC
>NZ_JBAVYV010000231.1:0-10388 GCF_049588435.1 Ilumatobacter sp. | reverse complement strand
GCGCGATGTCGGCTCCCACGCCGGTGAGCGCCTATCTGCACTCGGCGACGATGGTCAAGGCGGGTGTCATCGCCGTCGCGATCTTCGCTCCGGCGCTGGGTGAGACCTCGGCGTGGACTCCGCTCGGCATCGCGTTCGGTCTCACGTCGATGCTCTGGGGTGCGATCGGGGCGCTCCGTCAGGTCGACGCCAAGTTGATCCTCGCCTGGGGGACCATCTCGCAACTGGGGCTGATGATCGCGTTGCTCTCGTACGGCTCGGCGAAGGCGACCTTCGCGGCGCTGTCGATCCTCGTCGCGCACGCCGTGTTCAAGGCGGCGCTGTTCATGGTCGTCGGTGAGATCGACGTCCGCACCGGGACTCGCGACGTGCGTGAACTCGGCGGACTGTGGCGATCGATGCCGATCGCGTTCGCCGTCGCGCTCGTCTCGGGGTTGTCGATGGCGGGCGTTCCGCCGTTGCTCGGGTTCCCCGCCAAGGAGGCAGCGATCGAGGCGGCACTCGGCGCGAGCGGATGGGAGCGCGGAGTACTGCTCTGTGGGATCGTCGGGGGCTCGGTCCTGACCGTTGCGTACACGACTCGGTTCCTGGTCACGACGTTCGGACCCGGCGACAGCGTCACCGCCGTGGCGCCGCGACGCATCTTCATCACCGTCGCCACGTCCGTGCTCGGCCTCGCCAGCATCGTCGGATTCATCGCTCTCGACGCCGTCTCCGAGCTGGTCAGCAACGCCACCGCCTGGCTCGATCCCGACACCGTCGTGTACTCGCTACACCGCTGGCCCGGCCTGACGACGGCGCTGGCGCTGTCCCTCGGGATCACGGTCGTGGGCATCCCGATCGGAGTCGGTCTCGCGCGACGGACCACGAGGGTCGCCCGAACGATCGGAGCCGACGCCGCCGATGCGACGATCGACGCCGTCCTGATCATCGCCCGTCGGGTCGCGGCGCTCGTCCAGCACGGCTCGTTGCCGGTGTACATGGTGACCGGCGCCGCGGTCGCGATTCTCGCGGCGGTCCCGTTCATGTCCGCCGTGGACCTCGACGCGCTCGAGACGTGGGACAATCCGCTGCAGTTGGGACTCGGGATCCTCATCGTGCTCGGCGCGATCGGCACCGTGCGGATCCACGGACGGTTGGGCGCCGCGCTCGGGCTCGGGTCGGTCGGGTTCGGGATGGCCGGAATCTTCGCGGTGCACGGTGCCCCGGACCTCGCGCTCACCCAACTCCTCGTCGAGACCGTGGTCGTCGTGGGGTTCGTGATCGGGCTCGGACACCTCAGCCGTGAGTTCCCGCCTGTCGGTCAGGTGTGGAGGACCGTGCGCATCGTCGTGTCGGCCGGGATCGGAGCCGCGGTGTCGATCGGTCTGGCCGCGAGCGCCGCCGATCCATCGGGCGTTCCTCCGCTGGACGAACTGACCGAGCGGGCGCTCGAGATCGGTGGCGGGAACAACATCGTCAACGTCATCCTCACCGACGTGCGCGGGCTCGACACGTTCGGCGAGGTCGTGGTCCTCGTCGCTGTCGCGGTCGGCATCTTGACGCTGTCGCGGATCCGTGACGGAGGACGCGACGCGTCGGAGACGGAGCCCGACTCGTGATCGCGGAGCGTTCCCTCGTCGTTCGCGACGGCATCCGTCTGGCGAGTCCGCTGGCCGCGGTGGTCGGCGTGATGTTGTTCTTCGCGGGGCACAACCAGGCGGGTGGTGGCTTCGCTGCGGGCCTGGTGTTCGGATCGATCTGCGCGCTCCGCAGCGTCGTCGGACTCTCGATTCCGCGGCATCCGCTCCGCCTGATGGCGATCGGCGGAGCGATCATCGGACTCGTCGCGATCGCGCCAATCGTTGCCGGTGACGTGGCGCTCGATCAGTACATCTGGCAGCACACGTTCCCGGTGCTCGGCAAGGTCAAGGTCGGCAGCGCGTTGTTCTTCGACCTCGGCGTGACGGTGATCGTGCTCGGCCTGGTCACGGCCGTCCTGGAGGGCCTCGGAGCCGACGAGCTGCGCGGCACCGACGGGTCGGTCACCAGCGCCGTCGACGGGGGTGGCGAGTCGTGAGTGCGACGTTGATCCTCGTGGTCGGTTGCCTGACAGCGATCGGGACGTACCTCGCCACTTCGCGGGTGCTCAGCCGGATCGTGCTCGGGTTCGCTGTGCTCGGTCACGCTGCGGTTCTCGCGTTGCTCACCGCCGGCGGGCCGGCAGGCCGGGCACCGCTCGCCGACCGCAACGACGTCGGCGAGACCTCGAATCCTCTGCCGCAGGCGCTGTCGCTGACGGCGATCGTCATCTCGTTCGGGTTGACGCTGTTTCTGCTCGCGCTCGCCCGGCGTCAGCAGTGGCTGAGCGGCGACGACGTGGTCGAGGACGATCTCGAGGATCGTCGCGTTGCGCGGCGCGCCGAATCGACCGATGACGAGGTCGACTCGTGATGGCGATCACCGCGCTCGCCGTGATCCTCCCGCTGATGGCGTCGATGATCGCCCTGGGCGTACGCCAGTACGACGCCCTGCGCGACCTGGTGGCGCTGGGTACCCATGCGACCTGCAGCGTCTTCGCGGTCGTCCTGCTCTTCTACGTCGAGGCGAACGGTGCGGTCGTGGTTCGTCTCGGGGGCTGGGCCCCCGAACTCGGGATCGTGCTCGTGGCCGACACGTTCGCGGTCCTCGTGCTCGCGGTGGCGATGGTCACGATTCTGCTCGTCGAGATCTTCGCGATCGGCCAGCGCGGCACATCGTCGGGTGCCGACCCCAAGGTGGTCGGTCCGATGCTGCTCGTGCTGACCGCCGGCGTGGCGCTCTCGATCCTCTCCGGCGATCTGTTCACGCTGTTCGTCGCGTTCGAGCTGATGCTCGTCGCGAGCTATGTCCTGCTCACCCACCAGGGACGCGCCGGCCAGGTCCGATCGGGAATGACCTACGTCGTCATCAACCTGTTCGCGTCGACGCTGTTCCTGTTCGGCGTGGCGTTCGTCTACGCCTCGACCGGAACCGTCAACCTGGCTCTGCTCGCGGAGCGGATCCCCGAGCTCGGCAACGGCGTGCGGTGGGGCATCGGACTGTGGTTCCTCGTCGTGTTCGGGACGAAGGCGGCGATGTTCCCGCTGTTCTCCTGGCTTCCCGACAGCTACCCGACCGCGCCGACGACGATCACAGCGGTGTTCGCCGGTCTGCTGACGAAGATCGGGATGTACGCGATGGTCCGATTCCACACCCTGACCGGGATGGACGACCTCGGCGGTGTGATCCTCGTGATCGCCGGTCTCACCATGATCGTCGGTGTCGCGGGAGCGCTCGCGCAGGACGACATGAAGCGGATCCTCTCGTTCCACATCGTCAGCCAGATCGGCTACATGATGATGGGGCTCGGCCTGTTCACGGTCGCCGGCGTCGCCGGTGCGGTCATCTTCATCGTCCATCAGATCCCGGTGAAGACCGTGCTGTTCCTCGTCGGGGCGATGGTCGAGGCCGACCGGGGGACGTCGGCGCTCGGACGAGTCGGAGGAATGCTCACCCGCCGTCCGTGGCTGGCGCTGATGTTCGCGTTGCCCGCACTCAGCCTGGCCGGCCTGCCGCCGTTCTCCGGGTTCGTCGCCAAACTCGCCCTGATCGACGCGGGCATCGACGCGACCTCGGTCGCGATCGTCGTGGTCGCCCTCGTGGTGAGCGCGCTGACCCTGCTGTCGATGGTGAAGATCTGGATCGGTGTGTTCTGGGGGAACGACCCCGCGGACGATCCGGGCTCCGCAGTGGGCACGGTGGCCGCGGGCGTCGAGAGCGTGCCGAGGAGCGGCTGGGCGACGATGTCGGCGGCAGCGATGGCGACGATGACGATCACGCTCGTCATCGCGTTGTTCGCCGGACCACTGTGGACGATGAGCGAGCGTGCGGCCGCCGAACTGCTCGACGGAGAGACGTACATCCATTCGGTGCTCGACGGGGGCGAGCGATGAGTGTGGCGAACCTGCGACGATGGTGGACGTTCCGGCGAGCGGTGTCGATCGCCTTGTTGACGGTCGCCTGGTGCGCGCTGTGGGGATCGCTGAGCGCTGCGAACGTGCTCTCCGGACTGCTGGTTGCAGCGGTCGCCACGACGCTCGGGAACCCGCCTCGTCACGGTGGGGTGCGACTCGGTCCGCTGCTGCGGCTCGTCTGGCTGGTCGCCATCGACCTCGTCGTCTCGACGACGGTCGTCGTCCGCGAGGTGCTCACCCCGACCGACTTCACCGACGAAGCGATCATCGCCATTCCCGTTCCGCCCGGCCGCAGATCCCATCTGCTGCTCATGTACGTGGCGATCACCGTCACGCCCGGCACGGCGGTCGTCGCGGCCGAGGCCGATGGATCGAAGATCTACCTGCACGTCCTCCACGCGGACCGACGAGCGGACGTCGAGGCGCACACGCTGCGGTTGTTCGATCTCGCGAGCCGCGCGTTGCCGCTCGATGAGAGCGAGGTGCGGTCGTGACGGTGGTCGTGATCGCGTACCTCGGCCTCATGGTCGCAGCCGCGACGGCGGTGTACCGACTCGTCGTCGGGCCGACGCTCGCCGATCGGGTGATCGCGCTCGACCTGTTGCTGGTGGCGTTGATGACGGCCATCGTGATCGACGCGGCGGACCGTGGGACGACGGCCTGGCTCAACCTGCTCGTGGTCATCGCGATCATCGGGTTCACGGCGACCGTCGCCGTGTCGCGGTTCATGGAGCGGCACGAATGATCGCGATGAATCCGCTGGCGGCGGTATTCCTGCTCGGGGGAGTGGTGACCATCGTGCTCGCCGGGGTCGGGCTCTTCAAGCTGCGCACGCCGTACGCACGCATCCACGCCGCCGGCAAGGCGAGCCCGGTCGCATTTCTCATCGCCGCGGTCGGGGCGTCGATCGAACTCGGTTGGGGCGCCGCTGCCAAGCTCGCTGTCGCCGGCGCGGCGCTGATCCTGACGCTTCCGCTCGCGGTGCATCTCCTGTTCCGCGCGCTGCATCACACCGAGCGCGCCTACGACCCACCCGTCGACGAACTGAGCGAGCGTGACGCACATCCGGGTGGGGGTGCGCAACGGTGATCCCCGTTCGTCCGGTCTGGGTGATGACTTCTCGTCGGCCGGTCGTCACAATCGCATCACGGACCTGCCACGAGGAGAACCCATGACCGTCGGAGATCAAGGTGACCACGATCATCGCGCGCAAGCGCACGCGCGCGCGACCGGGAGAGCGCGGCGATGACCGATCGTGCACCGGCGATCGGCGATCCCGATCCCGTCGCGATGTTGCGGAGTCCGAGTTACCTCGTGCTCCTCGTCTTCGGGGCGCTCATCGGCGTTCCGGTTGCGGCGGTCGCCTACGGCTTCCTGTGGGCCGTCGCCGAAGTGCAGCAGTACGTGTTCACGACGTTGCCGGACGACCTCGGGTTCGACTCGCAACCCGGCTGGTGGCCGATCCTCCCACTCGCATTGAGCGGCTTGTTGGTCGCACTCGCGATCCAGAAGCTCCCGGGTGAAGCGGGTCACAAGCCAGCGGAAGGCTTCAAGACGGGTGGACCGGTCCTCCCGATCGAGCTGCCGGGGATCGCCCTCGCGTCGTTCGCGACGCTGAGCCTCGGTGTGGTCCTCGGACCGGAGGCACCGCTGATCGCGATCGGGAGTGGTCTCGGGGTGCTCGCCGTCCATCTGCTCAAGCGCGATGCACCCGCAGCGGCGCTGATGGTGATCGGCGGTGCCGGAAGTTTCGCGGCGATCGCGACGCTGCTCGGTTCTCCCCTCGCAGGTGCATTCCTGCTGATGGAGGCAGCCGGGCTCGGGGGCGCGATGATGGGCGTCGTCCTCGTACCCGGCCTGCTCGCGGCCGGTGTCGGATCGCTGATCTATGTCGGTCTGGACAACTGGACCGGCGTCGGGACGTTCTCGCTGGCGATCTCCGACATTCCGCCGGCGAGCTCCCCGACGATCGCTCAGTTCCTCTGGGCGATCGCGATCGGTCTGCTGGCAGCGGTGGTCGGCGCCGGAATCACACGATTCGCGTTGTTCCTCCAACCGATCGTCGAGCGCCGCATGGTGCTGTTGATGCCGGTGGTCGGAGCCTTCATCGGCGTGATCACCCTGGTCTTCGTGACGGCCACCGATCGGACATCGGCCGACGTCCTGTTCTCCGGTCAGGATCAGCTCGGGCCGATGATCACCGAGGCATCGAGCTGGACCGTCGGCGCGCTGTTGCTCGTCGTCGTCTGCAAGTCCCTGGCGTACGGCGCGGCGCTGTCGAGCTTCCGTGGCGGTCCGGTCTTCCCGGGCATGTTCATCGGTGCCGCCGGAGGAATCGCGCTGTCGCATCTGCCCGGGTTGCCCATGATCGCCGGGGCCGCGATGGGGATCGGCGCGATGACGGTGGCGATGCTCGGCCTTCCGCTGGTGTCGGTCCTGCTGGTCGTGTTGTTCCTCCAGGCCGATGGGTTGCAGCTGATACCGGTCGTCGTCGTGGCGGTCGTCGTGTCGTACGTCGCGTCGGCGTGGCTCAAACCGGCCCCGGCCCCGACGCCCACATCGGTCGACACCACCGTGTGACCGACCGTCGGTGTGACCGACGCTCGGTGTGACCGATGTGATGTGTCCATCGTTCGGCCCGATCCCCTGGGTACGTTCGACTCATGGTTGCCAGCACGATGAACCCGGACCGCGTCGCATGCGAGATCGTCGACGATCCACAGCGGCTGATCCCTTTCGACGCCGTGCACAATTTCCGCGATCTCGGTGGCTACGCCACCGATGACGGACGCACGATCGGATGGGGCCGACTGTTCCGCGCCGACGGTCTGTATCGACTGACCGATGCAGATCTCGACGTGATCGACGCGCTCGGCATCCGCACGGTCGTCGACCTCCGCTCGGCACGTGAGTTCGACGACCACGGCCGGTTCCCGCTCGAGCGGTACCCGGTGGCATTCCACCACCTGCCGATCCTCGACGCCACGTGGCAGAGGGACGAGATCCCGGCGGTCGAGGACACCGAGGACGGGGCCGTCGAGTTCTTGACGTGGGCCTACGGTGACATGCTCGCGCAGGGTGCCGACCGTTTCGCCAACGCGTTCCAGGTCCTGGCCGTTCCCGGAGCGGCGCCGGCGGTGTTCCACTGCGCGGCGGGCAAGGATCGCACCGGGGTGCTCGCGGCGTTGATCCTCGGCGCACTCGGGGTCGACCACGAAGCGATCGTGGCGGATTACGCGCTCACCGAAGCGGCGATGGTCCGGATGCGCACCTGGGTGCTCGCGAACCATCCGGAGATGGCCGATCGAATGGGCGAGACCCCGGCGTTCATGCTCTCCTCCAAGCCGCAGGCGATGCGCAACATCCTGGACACGATGACCCGCGATCACGGCTCGGTGCGCGGATACCTCTCGACCATCGGGGTCGGGCCTGCGGTCATCGCCGAGATGGCCGACGCCGTCACCGTCTGATCCATCGTCGTCCGAGACGACGTTCGAACGGCGAGCGACTCAGCTCTCGATGATCTCGACGTCGAGGATGCGGATCTCCTCGGTCGGCGTCTGACTGCCGTCGGTCGGGCTCAGCGCGTTCATCGATTCCACGACGTCGAGGTCGTCGGCCGGCACCTGACCGAAGAGGCTGTACGCGGGCGGGAGCGCGACTCCGTGCTCGCCGGTGACGATGAAGAACTGGCTGCCGTTCGTGTCGGGCTGCGAGATGTTCGCCATCGCGATCGATCCGACCTCGTAGGAGCCCGGCTCGGGGAGTTCGTCGGCGAACCGGTACCCGGGACCGCCGCTTCCGGTGCCGGTCGGATCTCCACACTGCACCACGAAGTCCTGGACGACCCGGTGGCAGATCGTGTCGTCGAAGTAGTTGTTCCGCGCCAGGAAGACGAAGTTGTTGACGGTCAGCGGTGCGGCCGTCTGGTCGAGGTCGATCGTGATGTCACCCGACGAGGTGGTGACGACCGCGGAGTACTGCACGTCGGGGTCGAGACAGAACGGCGGTTCGCCCGCGAACTCCTGGGTGACCGTGTCGGTCCCGTCGGCGGGGGGACAGGCGTCGGCCGTGGCTGCCGAGCCGCCGTCCGCGACGGCAGCCGAGTTCTCGACCGTGTCATCGGACGGGGTGGCGTCGCCGCTGCCCGAACATCCCGCAGTGACGACGGCGAGCGCGGCGAAGCCGGCGGTGAACGTGCGCGCGAAGCGCATCAAGAGATGCGGATGGCGGGAGCTGCGACGGTCTGTTCCGACGTCACGGGCATGCCGGTGGTGTCGTCGCCGTCGTCGACGAATTGACCGGCGACGACCACGAGGACGAACACCGCCACGATCGCCACCACGACGAGCGCGACGATCTTGATCGTGCGCGATTTGGCCTGCTGTCGAGCGACCTCGCTCTCCCGCCGTGCCTTGTTCGCCTTCTGTCGTTCTCGTTTCGCAGTTCCCACAGTGGGGTCACGATATCGGTCGCGTCGGCGACGGTGAAGCCGACGCTCGATCACGCCTCGTTCGGAACCCGCAGGACGACCTAGCGTCGGCCTCGATGAGTGATCGGTCCACAGGTGTCGCGATGTCGGAGGACGAACTCCACGCCCTGGTCGGGCGGCGATTCCCGGGAGGGACCCGCACGATCGAGCATTGGGAGAACTGGCTGCTGACCGACTGCACCGGAACCGATCAGCTCCCCGACGCACTGGTCCATCCGATCGCGCTGTTCCACGTCCCGATCCAGGGTGCCGGCACGTCGATCGCCGAACTGTTCGAGATCAGTGGCGCCCAGGGTGCGGGTTCGGTCGGACTCGATGGATATGACTGGGAGTACTTCACGCCGATGCGCGAGAACGTCGAGTACCGGGTCGAGGGTGAGGTCACCGAGGTCGAGCGCACGGTGTCGGCCGAGACGGGGCGGATCGCCGATCGATTCGTGTACTCGATCGATCTGACCGATCCCGACGGCGTCCTCACCGCCCGGATCACGAACCACTGGAGGATCCGGCGATGAGCGACGTCGAGGTCGGAACCGAGATTCCGCCGTGGACGATGGAGTTCGTCGATCCGCAGCGGATGAAGACGATGGCGGCGATCCTGCGTGACCCGTACGAGGTCCACTGGGACCACGAGGCGATCCGACCGCTGGGTTTCGATCGCGTCATCAACCAGGGCCCGCTCAACCTGTCGTACGCCGCGAACATGCTGATGGCATGGCAGGGAGCGTCGAGTATCCGGCGCCTGACCGTTCGCTTCACCCAACCGGTGTTCGAGGGTGACGCGCTCGTCGCTCGGGGCACCGTCAGCGGAATCGACCACGTGGACGGCGAGCGTCGCGCGACCTGCGACATCCGTCTCGATCGTGGCGACGAGGCTGTGATGGTCGGCACGGCCGTCGTCGCGCTCGACGGTCAGATCGCCTGATCACGCTCGTAGATTGGTCGACGTGGCACGCGTGCGTCTCTTTGCGTCGGCCCGCGAAGCCGCGGGGACGGGCAGCGACGTGATCGACGGTGACACCGTGGCCGAGGTCCTGCGTTCCGCCGAGGAACGCTACGGCGCCCACTTCTCCGAAGTGTTGGCAACGTGTCGGGTGTGGGTCAACGGTGACGAACTCGATCCGGGTGCTGCCATCGGACCCGACGACGAACTCGCGGTGCTCCCGCCCGTGTCCGGTGGGTTCGCATGAGTGCCGACACGACCCCGGATGTGTGAGCGGGTGACCCGATGAAGATGGATCGACGCGTTCAACGGGTCGCGATCATCTCGCTGCACACGTCCCCGCTCCTCCAACCCGGTGCGGGCGACAGCGGCGGGATGAACGTCTACGTCCGCGAGTTGGTGTCGTCGCTCTCCCAGACCGGGGTCGAGTGCGTCACGTTCACCCGTGCCGACCGTGAGGGCCTCGCACCCGAGGTGTTCGTCGAACCGAATCACCGGGTCGTGCACATCGAGGCGGGTCCCCACTACCTCCCGAAGGAAGCGCTCCCCGACATCTCGGACCAGTTCTGTCGTGGCGTGATGGAGTGGTTCCGGGCAAACGGCCCGCCCGATGTGATCCACGGCAACTATTGGCTGAGCGGCGTCGTGGGACACCACCTCAAGCACGCGTTGAACGTCCCGTTCGTCTCGACGTTCCACACGTTGGCGCGCGTGAAGGCCGAGGGTGGCGATCCCGAACCGGCATGGCGCGATCGCGCCGAGGCCGAGATCATCCAGTGCTCCGATGCGATCTGCGTCAGCTGCGTCGAGGAAGAGGAACAGTTCCGCCGGCTCTACGGCAATCCGCGCGGACGGATCGAAATCGTCGCCCCCGGGGTCGAGCACGCGTTCTTCGCTCCCGGTGATCGGGCCGGAGCCCGTCGTGCGATCGAGCGACCCGGCGACGATCCGCTGATCGTGTTCGTCGGCCGGATCCAGC
>NZ_JBAVYV010000230.1:0-9473 GCF_049588435.1 Ilumatobacter sp. | reverse complement strand
GCTCACATCCCGCCGACGGGCTATGCCACGACGCCGACCGGGCCCATCTCGTCGTAGACGACTTCGGGCCGGGGGTGCTTCGGGGGGCGCCCGCACGGGCGCTTGTTGGCGACGACGCGCCCACCCGACAGCAGTTCACCGCCCCAGACGCCCCACGGCTCCTCACGGTCGAGGGCGCCCTGGAGGCACTCGAAACGCAGCGGGCACAGGGCGCACATCGCCTTGGCGCGGGCGATGTCGACCACGTTGTCGGAGAAGAACAGGCCGGTCAGCGTTCCGTTTCCGTCGGCACAGCGGGCCACGGGCGCACGGGCGGCGAGCGACTCGTCGACGAGTTCGTCACCGCCCGGCGGCCTCGGACTGTCGGGCGCGAGCGGCTCACGTCCGAAGCGCTCGGCCTCACGGGCGATGAGATCGAGGCTGGGAAGATCGATGGTGTTCATGGTGGATTCCTTCGGGTCGAGCAGTGGTGTTGCGGGTGTGGCGCGGGCGGTGTGCGAGCGGACGGGCGATCCGCCCGGGTCGGTCATGGTGGTCGTGGTGTACATCTGGGTGCTTTCTGGGTGTCTGGGTGTGGGTGGTCTGGGAGAAACGAGTCCGAAAACGACGAAACCGCCGGGTTCTGATGAACCCGGCGGCCTCGGAGGAGGTGATGACGTTGCGTGTGCTACGTCATGCCTTCGAGGCGGCCGGGTGCAATTCGCTTGGTGGCGTACTTCGAGCCGAAACCCGAACCCTGCACGTCGCCACCAAGCCACAGATTCATCTCGGTGGCGGTTGCGGTCGACATCGCCACGGCTGCGGAGAACGCGGCGACATGCGTCGGTGCACAGACGTGCGCGGATGCACTGGCGACGCCGAGGTCCGTCCGGGCGCGACGGGACGTCGAGCGAATGATCGGTGTCATCGTCGTCATCTGTCTGCCCCCTTCGGTCGTCTCGGTCGATTCGGTCAGGTCCACGCGGACCCGATCGGCGTGGGTGTCAGACAACCACGATCGACGGGGCCCGGTCAAGGAGGTTTCTGCCAACAACACAGATATTTCGCGAAAGGCCCGCGTGCGGTGGTCGCGTGACAGGGTGGAACCATGTCGTTGACCGCCGCATCCACTGTGGACGTCGCGCTGTTCACGATCGGATGGTCGCTCGGCTGGCTCCTGCTCTGGCGGGTCCGCATCCTGCCCGCCGCATCCGGCGACGGACGGGTTCCCGTCGCGGTGATCATCCCGGCGAGGAACGAAGCGCACGCGCTCCCCCACCTGCTGCGGCCGTTGGTGGCGCAACGACGCGAGGGGGACCGCATCATCGTCGTCGACGATCACTCGACCGACGAGACGGCGCGCGTCGCACAGTCGTTCGGCGCCGAGGTCCTCCACCCTCCGCCCCCACCACCCGGGTGGCTCGGCAAGCCCAACGCCTGCGACGCCGGCGCATCGGCCACGACCGCGGAGATCCTGGTCTTCCTCGACGCCGACGTCAGGCCCGGCCCGACACTGCTCGACGATCTGGCAGCCGAGGTCTCGTCATCCCCGGATGTACTCGTGTCGATGCAGCCCTGGCATCGGATGGACGGCGTCGGCGAGCAGGCGAGCATCCTGTGCAACATCACCTCCCTCATGGGGTGCGGCGCGTTCACGATCCTCGGAGACCGAGCGGGCGCAACGGTCGCGTTCGGACCGGTGATCGCGATCTCGCGCACTGCGTACGATGCCGCCGGCGGGCACGCCGACCCCGAGGTCCGGGCTCTGCACACCGAGGACATCGCACTGGCGCGAGTCGTCGGGCGGAGCCGACTGTTCGTCGGAACGGCGTCGTCGACCACCTTCCGGATGTATCCCGGGGGTACCCGCGAACTGGTGGCCGGGTGGACGCGGACGATCGCGACCGGTGCTCGGTTCACCCCATGGTGGCTGAAGCTCCTGACCGCAGCGTGGGTGTGGTCGATCGCAGGCGGATGGATCGCCATCCCACTGACCTATCCGCTGATCGCGCTGCAGATCTGGGTGCTCGGTCGACGGGCCGGGACCACGCGTCCCCTGGCAGCGCTGGTCTTTCCACTGCTCGTGATCGCATTCGCGGTGATCTTCGCGCGCAGCGCGTTCAGCCTGCTCCGTGGCCGCGGTGTGACGTGGAAGGGTCGCGATGTGGACCCACGAGGGCGCTGATTGAATGAGCGCCATGGACAGCATCGGCGACAAGGTCGCGCACCGTTTCCTGCGCGTGCTCGCGGCCGGTGGCGTCCTGCTCGCCACGGTGATCGCCGGTTCCGTCACCGTCGCGGCGCACGACGACATCGCCGGCTCGACACCCGAGTCCCGCTCGACCCTCGACGAGCCGATCTCGACGGTCGAGATCGACTTCGGCGAGGTCATCAGCGACGACGTCACGATGTTCCTCTCCTACGACCTCGGCGACAACGAGTTCGAAGAGATCGGCGGCACGACCGTGAAGACGGGCGACACGACCGCCCGACTCGACTTCGACGAGGTCGAACGCGAGGGCACCTACTTCGTCCGGTATCTCGCTCCGGTACCCGTCGATGGCCATGTGATCGCCGGCGCGATCTCGTTCATCTACGGAAGTCCCAGCTCGGCGGGTGCCGACAGCTTCCCACTGCTGCCGTTCATCGGCGTGGCGCTGGTGGTCCTGGCGGTCGGCGGGTGGTTCAGCTACCGCCGGATGGTCGCGCCCGATCAGCCCGACGACGTCGACGCCAACGCGCTCTGACCGGGTCCGGTCAGGCCTCGACGTCGACCAGGATCTTGCCGACGTTCGCGTTCGACTCCATGTGCCGGTGAGCGTCTGCGATGTCGTCGAGGCGGTATCGCGAGTCGATCACCGGGGCCAACGCACCGGATTCGAACAACGGCAGCATCTCGCTCGCGAAACGCTGACACAGGTCGAGCTTGCGTTCGAGCGGGCGTGAACGCAGCGTCGTCCCGACCCACGTGATGCGCTTCATCAGCAGCAGTCCCATGTTGACGGGGGCCTTTCCGCCACCCATCAGGCCGACCTGCACGATCGTTCCATCGGTCGCGATCGCGCGGAAGTTGCGGTCCGCTTCGTCACCACCCACGACGTCGAGGATCGTGTCGACTCCGGCCGGGACCTCGGCCTGGAGCGCACCCAGCCAATCGGCCGGGCTGCGCTCGAGGACGAGGTCGGCTCCGAGCGCACGGCACGCGTCAGCCTTCCCCGACGAACACGTCACCGCGATCCGAGCGCCGATCGCCTTGGCGATCTGGATCCCAGCAGTTCCGACGCCCGACGCGCCGGCGTGGACGAGGGCCCAGCGACCGCTCGTCAGGCCACCCTGGACGACGAGCGCGTCCCAGGCCGTCAGGAACACCTCGGGGATCGCCGCGGCATCACGGAGCGCGATGCCGTCGGGAACCCGCAGCACCTGGCGGGAGTTGGTGACGACCTGTTCGGCATAGCAGCCGCCGCTCTCGATCCCCATGACGGCATCGCCGATCTCGAACTCGACGACGTCGGCGCCGATCGCTGCGACCGTTCCGGCATATTCGAGTCCCGGGATCTCGATGGAGCGTCCACGCGGGTCGGGATAGCCGCCCTGGCGCTGGAGCGTGTCGGCGCGGTTGAGCGCGGTGTGGGCGACCGAGACGAGGATCTGATCGGGACCGGGGACGGGATCATCCACCTCCTCGATCGTCAGGACCTCGGGCCCACCATGCTCTCGGAGAACGACTGCGCGCATGAGGGCAAGGTATCGGAACGTGCCGAGATGACCGTCGTGCTGCGTCCGGGCCCGGAACCTCAGTCGGACCCGGACGCCGCGGCGCGAACGTACCGACCCGGCCAGGGGTGATGACGCGAATTACGCGGGGTCGGTCGCGGGGGACTCGTCGGGGGTGTCGTCGGTCGCGGCGACCGGGACGAACACGTGCTCGCGGTAGTAGGCGAGTTCCTTCACCGATTCGCGGATGTCGTCGAGCGCGCGATGGCTGCCCTGGCCGCGCGGTCGGCTGGCATCGAGGTCGGGGTACCAGCGCTTGACGAGTTCCTTGACGCTCGACACGTCGACCGACCGATAGTGCAGGTACTCCTCGATCTCGGGGAGGTAGGCGGCGAGGAACCGGCGATCGGTCCCGATCGAGTTCCCGCAGAGCGGAACCGCGCGCTCCTCGGCAACGTGTTCGCGGATGAACGCGAGCGTCTGCGCACCCGCCTCGTCGAGCGTGATGGTCGACGCCTTGATCTGTTCGAGCAGCCCGGACTTCGTGTGCATCGCCACGACGAACGGATCCATTCTCGCGAGGTCGTCCTCGGCTGCGTGCACGACCAGATCGGGGCCTTCGGCGACGATGTTGAGCTCGTCGTCGGTGATCAGCGTGGCGATCTCGACGATCACGTCGGACGTGTGATCCAGTCCGGTCATTTCGAGGTCCATCCACACCAGCATCGAGACCAGCGTACGGGTCACCGGCCCGCCGCAGTGCATGATGACGGGGATGGGTGACTTCGGAACCGTGCTCCAGACACCCGGCGTCGAGGAGGTGTGCCGTCTGCGCGGGTCGGTCGGCTTCATGGCGTACCACGGCGGAAACCTCGAGCTGATGACCGACGTGATCGCTCGACGAGCCGCCGAGACGTCCGGCGCATCGCTGTACGCCGTCATGCAGCCCGACGGGGTCCGCGAACACTTTCCGTCGACGACGGTCGATCGGGCGTCGTCCGCGGCGCTCGGCCGCTTCCTCGACCACGTCGAGATCGTGATCACGGTGCACGGCTTCGGACGCCGCGGAATGTTCGGTTCGCTGCTCCTCGGCGGCCAGAACCGCGAGTTCGCCACGCATGTCGGATCGACCCTCCGCACGCACCTCCCCGCCTACGAGATCATCACCGATGTCGACGCGATCCCATCCCAGTTGCGGGGGATGCACGACCGCAACCCGGTCAACCTTCCCGTGCACCGAGGTGTGCAGATCGAACTCCCACCGAGGGTCCGCGGAACCAGTCCGCTGTGGTGGGACTGGGAGGGGCCCGGGCTCACCCCGCACACCGAGTCACTCATCGACGGACTGGCGCAGGCGGCGTCCACCTGGATGACGACCCGCGGCCGATCGGACTCGCGTTAGAGCGGAAGGCGGATCTCGACGATCCCGCCGGGGCCGTCACCGAGACCCACGGTGCCGGAGTGTGCCGTCACGATTCCCTTCGCGATCGACAGTCCGAGTCCCGCGGTTCCGGTGCGCAGATCGCGCGCCTCGTCGACGCGGGTGAACGGCTCGAACGCCCGGTCACGGAAGTCGGCGGGGAAGCCGGCGCCTTCGTCGATCACGCGCAACAGCGCCGTGCCGTCGGCCTGGGAGATCTGGACGAGCACGACCGATCCGGGCGGAGCGTGCCGACTGGCATTGTCGAGCAGGTTCCGCACGACCCGCGCGAGCTGTGACCCGTCGGCGTCGAGGATCACCCGCTGCTCGGCCTCGAGCAACAGCTTGACCCGACGTTGCTCGGCGAGAGGCCGCAGGGTCTCCATCGCCTCGTCGGCGAGTTCGGTCAGATCGAGTCGGGTCCGATTGAGTTCGAAGGTCCCGCTCACGATCCTGCTGTGCAACTGCAGATCGTCGACGAGCGACGACAGCGCGCGCACCTGCCGCTCCATCCCGATCAGATACATGTCGGGGTCCGGGGCCACTCCGTCGCGAATCGCCTCGACGGCCGCCCGGAGCGCCGCGAGGGGTGTGCGCAGGTCGTGCGAGATCGACCCCAGCATCAGGGAGCGTTCCTTCTCGACCGTGTCGAGACGGTCGACCATCACGTCGAACATCTCCGCTGCCTCGCCCAACTCGTCGTTGCGACGGACCCCGGTCCGGGCCGAGAGGTCGCCGTCGGCCACCTTCATCGCCGCCGAGCAGATGCGCTTCGCGTCACGGGCGACGGGGCGGGCGAGCAACATGGCGACGAGGGCTGCCGCCATCACCGCCGGGATCAACGTCCACATCAGGAACCGCTGATCGTGCCCGCTGATGAACATGGTCTGCGCGGCGATCGCGATCATCATCATCGCGACGCCGAGCACGGCGAGGTTCGCACCGAGGAATCGACGGCCGAGTCGGTTCATGCCGTGCGCCCGGTGCTGGAGCTCGGCCCCAGATGTGGGCTCGGAGTGTGCCATGGTGGTCAGCCCTCGAATCGGTATCCGACGCCCCACACCGTCGAGATCCAGCGCGGCTTCTCGGGGTCGGCCTCGATCTTGTTGCGGATCCGTCGGACGTGGACGGTCACCGTTGCCGGGTCCTGCCAGTCGGGGGACGACTGCCACACCTGCTCGAGCACCTGTGCGCGGGAGAAGACCTGTCGGGGCGACGCCGCGAGGAACGCGAGCACGTCGAACTCCTTCGGTGTCAACTCGATGACCTCGTCACCGAGGCGGACCTCACGCGCGAGCGGGTCGATGGACAGGCCGTCGAACTCGATCTTCTGTGGCGACGCCGACTCCTTGTTTCCCACACGGCGCAACACGCCGTTGACCCGGGCGGCGAGTTCACGCGGGGAGAACGGCTTGACCACGTAGTCGTCGGCACCGAGTTCGAGTCCCGCGACTCGGTCGGATTCCTCGGCGCGGGCCGTGAGCATGATCACCGGGATCTGGCTGGTCGCCCGGACCCGCCGCAGGATGTCGAGTCCGTTGACGCCCGGGAGCATCATGTCGAGCACGACGAGATCGGGTGGTTCGGCTTCGAGCAATTCGAGCGCACGGTTCCCGTCTGCCGCTTCGGCGACCTGATGCCCGTCGCGTCGGAGATAGCCCGCGACCACCTCGCGCACGGTCGGCTCATCGTCGACCACCAGCACGCGGGTTCCCGTCATGTGGAACAGCCTTGCGGGTCGCGACCGGCCATTCAACCCAGGGTGTCTCCAGTTTCCGGATTGGCTTCCGGTCCGGCGTCGGGTTCCGTGGCGGTCTTCTCGAGCAGTCCCCGACCGATCCAGTAGGGAACGATCTGCCCGATCGCGAAGTTGAGCCCTCCGATCAGCAGAACGAGACGCATCAGTGACACGTCGCGGTCGAGGCCGTCACGGGTCTCGATCGCGACCACCCGGGCATCGGCGATGTTCTGCCGATACAGGTCGATCAGCTCGGTGCTCCCGGAGAGTTCGGCGCTGACGGTCTCGATGTCTGCTGCCAGGGTCACCACGTCCGACGCGAGGTCGTCGAGAGTCGTCGTGAATGCATCGAGGTCCGTCGACGTCTGGGAGAACTGGGCGGGAAGCCCCTCGAGTGTGGAGGCGATCTCCCCGATCGTCTCACCGAGTTCCTGATCCGGGTCGTAGTCGGGTCCGAACGGGATCTGGGAGAGGTCGCGCAGCACATTGTCGATGCGCGAACCGAGCCCCTCCAAGGTCCTCAGCGCCGACCCCGCGTCGTCGAGGGCCGGTCCGACGGTGGTCGTCAGATCGTCCACCTCGACGATCACGTCGGTCGCGGTCTCGAACGACGACGCGACGGTGTTCAGCGTCGCCGAGACGCTCTCGATCGTGTCGGTCGTCGCATCGAGCACCTGGTCGGCCACGTCGATCGTGGCCTCGACCGAATCCATCGTCTCGATCGTCACGTCGAGGGTCTCACGTGTGGAGGAGTTCAACTGGCCGACGAGCTGCCACGCGACCACGGTCCCGACGAGTGACACGACCAGGCCCACCGCGGCGACCACCATCATGATGCGCCCGACGAGACGCCGACGCGGGCCGGTGCTCCTGCGATCTCCTCGACTCATCGCTCGACTCTCCGATCCACGGATCCCGACCGGATGAAGTGCACCATCGTCATCGACCTCACTTCACCCGAATCCGACGCGCCAGGAAGAACCACGCGACGCTCACGAACACGATCGCCGTCCCGGCGAGCCCGACGAGGTCCCACACCGATGGATCGATTCCGCGGAGCAGGACATCGCGATAGATGCGTGTTCCGTACGTCACGGGCAGCAACCACGACAGAGCCTTGACGGGATACGTGAAGGCGTCGAGATCGAGGAAGAATCCGCCGAAGAAGAGTCCGGCCAGAAGTGCCAGCAAGGCGTACTGCACGGCCTGGGTGTCGGTCCGCGAGGCGAGGGAGATGCAGAGGCCCAGCCCGATCGACGCCACGAGCAACAGAGCGGTCCCACCCACGACCCACGCGACGTCGCCCCGCATCGGGACGTCCATCCCCAGGATCAACGCCGTCAACAGCACCCCCGCCGCGATGCCACCGACGATCGTGAACGCCGCGAGCTTTCCGAGGACGATTCTTCCGGCGCCGACCGGGCCGACCCGGTACAACTCGAACAGGCCCGCAGCGCGGTCGGTTACGAGGCTCATCGCCGCGAAGGTCAGGACCATGTGTTGAACGAGGAGCGCGACGGCACCGGGAGCGAAGAAGTCCGAGACCGACACCGGCTCGCGTTGCAGGTTGGTCGTCTCGCCGGCGAAGGGCCGCACGATCACGGTGGGATCGAGCGTGGTGACCAGTTCACCGGCGTCGGCGACAGCGGCAACGGCGCTCTCGATCTGCTCGAGGTCGTCGCCCGTCATGCCGGGCTGCGCCGTGATGTCGGCCACCGTCTGCTCCAGGTTCGATGCGGCGGCGGCGAGTTCGTCGAAGGACCCGGCAGATGCATCGTCGAGCTCGGAGGCCAGTTCCTCGGACACGTCGACGATCGTCGACACCGAATCCGTCGAGTCGCTGAGTTCGTTCATGAGCGACTCCATCTGCTCGTCGTCTCCTGCATCCAGCGCGGCCGCGAGCTCGTCGAGCACGCCCTGCGCCCGGTCGAGACCTTCGCCGAACGGTACGAGCACGCCCTGTGCCTCGCCGACGATGCGTTCGAGGATGCGCGCGTTGAGTTCTTGGACCGCGACCTGAGCGGACACCTCGACCGTTGTGACCTGGATCGGGTCGATCTTGTTGTGGAGCACCTCGATCGTGGCCTGTTCGCCCGAGAGGACGTCGTCGACCGGGTCGGACGGGAACACGACGACGAGGTCGACGTCTCCGTCGGCGAGCTGTTGCTCGGCTCCCGCCAGATCGGACGTGTAGCCGGCGTAGTTGACGTACTGGTCCATCTCGTCGGCGAACTCCTCCATCGACGACTCGTACACGCTGTCCGAAGGCCCGACGAAGGTCGTGTCGAGCACCGTCTGCTCGGGGTCGAAACCGATCGCGAACAGGCCGAGCACGAGAAACGGACCGGCGACCAGGATCAGCAGCAACCGCGGCTGGCGCAGGATGACCAGCACCTCCTTGCGGAGGAACCCGAAGAACTGCACGAATGGGCGGAACCATGGCGATGCCAGGCGTGGAGTACTCATTGCACGACCTCCCCGGACTCGATGGACTCATCGGGCTCGTCGGTCGACGTCGTCGAATCAGCGTCGGGCGAATCGGGTTCGGGCGTGCGGCCGTCGACCAGCGCGATGAACACGTCGTCCCAGTCCGGGGGCACGGCGGCGATCGACTCGATC
>NZ_JBAVYV010000229.1:0-12202 GCF_049588435.1 Ilumatobacter sp. | reverse complement strand
CTGAACCGCGGCTGGGAGGTCGTCGGCATCCGCGACGGGTTCAACGGGCTGATGTTCCCCGACGACTACCGCGACGGCGGACTCATCGAGCTGACGCGAGAGTCGGTCCGAGGCATCTCACATCTGGGCGGCACGATCATCGGGTCGACGAATCGCGGGAACCCGACGGCGTTCCCGGTCCTCCGCGACGATGGAACCTGGGTCGAGGTCGATCGCACCGACGAGCTCCTGGGCCGGTTCGACGACGCCGGCGTCGATGCGCTCGTCACCGTCGGTGGCGACGGATCGTTGACCATCGGCAACCACCTCCATCGCCACGGGCTCCGCGTGGTCGGGGTTCCCAAGACGATCGACAACGATCTCGACAAGACGACGACGACCTTCGGTTTCGACACCGCCGTCAGCTTCGCGACGGAGTGCATCGACCGGCTGTTCACGACCGCCACGTCGCACGGGCGGATCATCGTCGTCGAGGTGATGGGCCGCTACGCCGGCTGGATCGCGCTGCACGCCGGGATGGCGGCGGGTGCCCACTGTGTCCTGATCCCCGAGATTCCCTACGAGCTCGCGCCGCTCGCTGCGACGATCCGCCAGCGCGAGGAGCGTGGCGCGAAGTTCTCGATCGTCGTCGTCGCCGAGGGTGCGGTCCCCGCCGGTGGTGAGGTCTCGGCACTGGGCAAGGCCGTCGGGCAGGCCGAGAAGCTCGGCGGCGTCGGAAGTCGGGTCGCCGACGAGCTCCAGGAGCTGACCGGCAAGGAGGCGCGTTCGGTCGTGCTCGGCCATCTCCTGCGCGGTGGCTCACCCACCGCCACCGACCGACTCCTCGGTCTGCGATTCGGAGCCGCAGCGGTGCGCGCGCTCGACGGCGGCGAAGACGGTGTGATGGTCGCGCTCGATCCCCCGACGGTCACCTACGTCCCGCTCGCCGAGGCCGTGTATCGCATGAAGAGCGTCCCACCCGACTGCGACACGATCCTGACAGCCCGCGACCTGGGGATCAGCTTCGGCGACCGCATGCCCGACTGAGATCGGGCTGCATCACCCGCGACGAACCGGTACCTCGGCGCCGACCTCCTCGGGCTCGTCGTCGATCATCTCGGCGGGGAACCCGGGGGCGACGACCGACACCCCGGTGGCGTCCTCGAGTCGGCGGATCACGTTGGGCGACCATTCGCGACTGCCGTAGCGCTCGGCCGCGTCGGTGAAGATGTCGATCAACACCGGGTTCATCTCGAGCGGGACACCGACCCGGTCGGCGATCGACTGGAACAGGCCGATGTCCTTGAGGACGAGGTCCATCGTGAAGCTGATGTCACGCGAGCCGTTGAGGATGACCTGGCTCTCGGTCTCGTGGACGAACGAGTTGCCACTCGAGATCCGGAACGCCTCGTAGGTCGTTCCGAGATCGATCCCCGCCGCGGACATGGTGGTCAACGCCTCGGCGAGTGTGACGAGATTCGCGGTGGCGAGATAGTTGGTCGCGACCTTGAGCACCGACGCCGTACCGAGCGGACCGGTGTGGAGCACCCGTCGACCGAGCACAGTGAGCAACGGAAGGATCCGTTCGAACGTCGACCGCTCACACCCGGCGAAGATCGAGATGTTGCCGGTCGCGGCGCGATGACATCCGCCCGACACGGGGCAATCGACGGGCTCACCACCGCGCGCGATCACCTGTGTCCCGAGGCGGGTGATCTCGGCCTCGTCGGTCGTCGACATCTCCAGCCAGATCATGCCCGGCGTCCACGCCGACAGAAGACCGTCGGTGCCTTCGACCACGAGGGCGGAGGCCGCGGGGTTCGGAAGGCACGTGATGACCACGTCGCAACGCTCGGCGAGATCGCGTGGGGTCGCCGCCGACGATGCGCCGCGTGCGACGAACTCGTCGACGAGGTCGCTGTCGAGGTCGAGGACCACCAGCTCGAAACCGTTGCGCTGGACCGAGGCTGCGAGCTTGCCGCCCACGTTGCCGAGGCCGACGAACCCGATCGTGCTCGCCGTCGAGACCGGGATGGTCACGTGAACAGGCGCGGGGCGCCCGCAGCGGTGACGGTCGCGTCGTGTGCCGGGCGACCGAAGACCTCGTGCACCTCGTCGGCGAACGAGTCGAGGGGGTCGGTCCGGTGGTCGGGGTCGAACGAGGACTGATCCCACCGGGCACAGAACCCCGCACACAGATCGGCCCACGGATGGCCGGCGAACTGGTCCCGCCCGTTGCGGTCCCCGCCGAGCAGGTGCGCGAAGTACCAACTCTGGAACACGCCGTGCTGTTCGACGACCCAGGTGACCTCCTCCCGGACGTACGGCCGCAGCACCGCCGCGGCGTACTCGGCGTGGTTGTACGGCGCGAGTTCGTCACCGAGGTCGTGCACGAGCGCCGCCACCACCCAGTCGACATCGGCGCCGTCCATGCGCGCCCGGGTCGCGGTCTGGAGCGAGTGGTCGAGACGCGAGACGCGGTAGCCGCCGAGCGAATCCGACAGTCGTTCGAGACCGGCCAGGACGCGGTCACCGAGTCCCCGCGCGTGCTCCCGCTCCAGTCGATCGAGAAACGCGTAATCCTCCGCGGTGCCGTCCTCCATGGCCGTGAACGACACGGCGCCGTCGGGTGGTGTGGTCTGCTCGGTCATCGGCCTCGTCCTTTTGCGATCCTGCGCCGCATCATGAGCCTCCACAGCGTCGCGGGGCCGTCGTGATCGACGTAGCAGCCCTGGAGGTGGCGGTGTCCGACGGTCGGGTCGAACGGTCGGCGCCCGTGCACGACGCGATGGTTGTCGACGACGAGGACATCGCCGGGTTCCATCTTGAACTCGAGTTGGTGTGCTGGGGCATTGAGCCACTCTGCCAGCCACCGACGCGCTGCGTAGAAACCGTCCAGGACGTCCGGGTCGACGTACGGCGCGAAGTCGAGACGGGGCGAGAATCGCAACTGTCGCAATGTCCCGTCCGGTCGGAGATCGATCAGCGGCGCGGAGTCGACGACGACGTCGCTGCCGATGTCGTAGCGGAACTCGACGTCCAACCCGCAGAGGATCGCGTATCCGGCGGGATCCTGGACGCGCAGCGCCTCCACGGCAGCGAGCCCGTCGGCGACGGTCGATTCCCCACCGGGCGCACCGTTCACCAGCGTGTGGAGGAACTGCACACCCGGGGTCGGCCGTCGATACGGCTGGTCGAGATGAGCGCTCAGCCCGACAGCCGTGTACGCCAGGTCGTCGGGGACCGGGGCGCTGCGGACGTCGAACAGCGTCCCGAAGTTGGTCGCCGACACCCGACCGAACCGCCCAGCGACGTCCTCGAGCGTGCCCGGTGTCGTCGGGGTGCCCGTGATCAGGAAGACGCCGTCGCGATGGAATGCGCCGAGCACGTCGAGCAACCGGTCGGCATCGCGACACGCGTCGACCCAGGTGATCGTCGGCAGGTCGGCGAGACCCGTCCACGAGCGCGGGACGGGCGGGGCCTCGGGATCGTCCTGCATCCGACATCGCAGTTGCTCGATGCCGATGGCGCGTCGGCGGCCGTCGCTGAACCCGACATCGATCACACCTCGGTCGGTGATCTCCGCGTCGACGACGCAGAGGCCCGCGGGAACGTCGGTCGGCTCGAACAGTCGCTGGCCGGTCACGGGTTCGACGTCGCGTCCATCGAGTGAACGCTCGAGCAGCCAGAGCGCATGGACGACCCGGTCCACCCCGTCGACGCGGAGATGGAGCCGACCCGCCTCCGCCCATGCTGCAGCGCCGTCGGACGAACGGTTCGCTGCTCCCGTCGCACGCCTCTCGATCACGGTCACAGGTCCATCATCGTCATGCTCGGATCCTTCCGACAGAGGCCGAATATGCAGAGCACCATGTTCTCACGACATGGTATGGTCGGCCGATGCGCCCGCTCGTCGAACGCGCCGATCGCCTCCAACGTCTGGCGGCATTCGATGCCGCCGCTCGGCTCGGGAGCTTCACCGCTGCGGCGACCGAGCTCGGCTCGACGCAACCTGCCGTGACCCGGCAGATCCGTGCCCTGGAGCGATCGCTCGGACTCGTCCTCTTCGAACGGTCGGCGAACCGCAGCCGCCTCACACCGTCCGGGCGAGAACTCGCCGATGCGGTCGACGCTGCGTTCACGTCGATCGAACACGCCCTGAGCGCGCTCGGCGAGCAGAATGCCACGTTCGTCCTCGCGAGCCCGCCGGGGTTCGCCCAGCTCGTCCTGGTTCCGATCCTCGACCAGCTCCATTCCACGCTCGACACCGAACACGGGAACGATCTCCGCCTCTGGCTGTACGACCGGGATTCCGAACTCGAACACGGTGAAGCCGACGCGATGATCCGGATCGGTCGGGGTGAGTGGTCGGGACTCGATTCGGTCGCGTTGTTCGACGAAGCGGTCGTTCCGGTCGCGACCCACGCGTTCGCGGAGGAACACGGACTCGATGCACACTCGAACCCCGCCGACGTCCTGGCGGCCCCGCTGCTGCACATGGATGCCGCCGACCGACCGTGGATGTCCTGGGACGATTGGCTCGACCGTTTCGACCTGTCGCTCACACGGTCCCGGCGCGGTCTCGTGTCGAACGCCTATCCCACGATCGTCCAGCAGGCGTTGGCCGGCCGTGGGGTCGCGCTCGGTTGGCGCGGCGTGATCGACCGGCATCTCGAGGATGGTCTGCTCGTGGTGGTCGGGCCGGAGGTCACCAGCGATCGGTCCTACCGGCTCGCCTGGCCGATGGGTCGCCGCACACCGAAGGTCGACGCGGTGATCCGCTGGATGTCACCCGACCGATGAGGCACGATGATCGCCGCGGCCTGGCGGGCGAAGCGGTGCTCGTCGCTACGCTCGCAGGGTGAGTTCCGCCGACACGTTCCTCGCCAGATGGGCCGACATCACTGCGATCGGATCTGCGGCCGCGGTGCTCAGCTGGGACCAGGAGACGAAGATGCCCGCCGGTGGACAGGCCGGACGCGGCCAGACGCTGTCGGTGCTCGCGGGCCTCCAGCACGACCACCTCACCGACCCGGCCCTCGCCGAAGCGATCGATCGGGCGAGCGATGCCGCGGGCGACGATCCCGTGCTCGACGCTCAGGTCCGCATGGCGCGTCGAGACGTCGTTCGGGCATCGGCCGTGCCGGGAGACCTGGCCCGTCGGATGGCAGAGGTCCGGAGCCGAGCGCTCGGGGTGTGGCAGCAGGCCAGGGCCGACGCCGATTTCTCGAGCTTCGCTCCCGTGCTCACCGACGTCGTCGAGATGAGCAAGGAGCAGGCCGACGCGCTGGTCGCCGCCGGGATCGCAGAACATCGCTACGACGCACTCCTCGATGAATACGAGCCGGGGGCGACCGAGGCCCAGCTCGTCACCCTGCTCGGCGACCTCCGCGACCAGCTGTCACCGCTCGTCAAGGCCGTGACCGACAGCGGGGTCGTCATCGACGAGTCGCCCGCCACCGGAAGCTTCGCCGAGGCGGCTCAGCTCGAACTCGGCACCGTCGTCGCGGGCGCGCTCGGCTACGACTTCGAGTCCGGTCGACTCGATCTGTCGGCCCACCCGTTCACCACGGGGTTCGACCCGGGTGACGTCCGGATCACGTGGCGGCCCGAACCCGACGACTTCCGGCCGGGGCTGTTCGGGATCATGCACGAAGCCGGCCACGCGATGTACGAACAGGGGTTGCCGACCGAACTCGCGCGCACCCCGCTCGGCGCGGCGGTGTCGCTCGGGATCCACGAGAGCCAGTCCCGACTTTGGGAGAACCAGGTCGGTCGGTCGCGTGCGTTCTGGGAATGGGCACTCCCCCGGTTCCAGCAGGCGTTCCCCGGCACGGATTCGGTCACGGTCGAGGCACTGTTCCCGGCATTGCACACGGTCACGCCCTCGCTGATCCGGGTCGAGGCGGACGAGGCCACCTACAACCTCCACATCGTCGCCAGGTTCGAGATCGAGCGACAGCTGATCGCGGGCAGCGTCGAGGTGGCCGACCTCCCCGACCTGTGGAACGACACCTACGACGAACTCCTCGGCGTTCGCCCCACGTCGGTGACCGACGGAGTGCTCCAGGACATCCACTGGGCGATGGGGGCGATCGGATACTTCCCGACGTACGCGATCGGCAACCTCGTCGCGGCTCAGCTGTTCGATGCCGCGACCGGCGCGATCGACGACCTGCCCGGCCGAATCGCATCCGGAGACTTCGCTCCCCTCCTCGAATGGCTCCGCGACAACGTGCACCGGCACGGACGGGCGTTGTCGGCCGACGAGCTGGTCGAGCGCGCAACCGGCGTTCCGCTGTCGAGCGCTCCGTTCCTCGACTACCTCCGCACCACGACCGCCGACGTCTACGGAATCCGACTGTGATCACCCTTCCACCCACCAGAGCGACGGAAGGGGGACGACCATGACCGAGCGGGACCGCATTCGGCTGACCCAGTTCAGCCACGGGGCCGGTTGAGGCTGCAAGCTCGCTCCGGGCGAGCTGGCGCACGTCGTGCGCCATCTGCAACATGATCATCCCACCGAACTCCTGGTGGGTTCCGAGACCGGCGACGATGCTGCGGTCTGGCGTCTCGACGACGAGCGAGCACTCGTATCGACCGCGGACTTCATCACCCCGGTGGTCGACGATGCGCGCACCTGGGGTCGCGTCGCCGCGGCCAACAGCGTGTCGGATGTGTACGCGATGGGCGGTCGCCCGTTGTTCGCGCTGAACCTCGTCGGCTGGAACACCGATGAGCTGCCGACCGAGCTGCTCGGTGAGCTGCTGCGAGGAGGTCAGGACATCGCGACGGCCGGCGGGTTCGTGATCGTCGGCGGCCACACCATCGACGACCCCGAACCGAAGTACGGAATGTCCGTGACGGGCGAGGTCCACCCCGACCGGATCCTCACGAACACCGGCCTGCGTGCGGGACAGGATCTGATCCTCACCAAGCCGCTCGGGGTCGGCGTCCTCACCACCGCGATCAAGGCGGGGGTGGCAAGCGACAGCGAGGCGGATGCGGCCGTGGCATCGATGATCCGACTCAACGACATCGGGTCACAGCTGGCGGTCGAGGCGGGAGCGACGGGGTGCACCGACGTGACCGGCTTCGGGTTGCTCGGACACCTGGGACGGATGGCCCTCGAATCCACGGTGCGGTGCGAGGTCGACTTCGCCTCGATCCCGTTCCTTCCCGGCGCGATCGATCACGCGACCGCAGGCGTGATGCCCGGAGGAAGCCGTCGCAACCTGGATTGGGGTCGCGACCTCCTCGATGCCGGCGACCACGACGAACTCGACCGTCTGCTCATCGCCGATGCACAGACGTCGGGCGGCCTCATCTTCGGCATCGATCCCGGAGCGACGGCCGACGTCCTCTCCGCACTGATGTCGTCGGGACACACCGCCGCCCGGATCGGCACCACGTCGACCGGCGACCCCGGCATCATCCTGCGCTGAACGAGCCCGACCAACGGGCAGCGGCGAGCGTCGTCGACGCCGTCACCAGCCAGGCGGTGGTCGAGGAATCGGCGCGTTCGACCACCATGTCGATTCCAGCGTCGCCCGGTTCGACCGGTTGCAGGTACTCCATCTCCGCCCGACCGACCCGCGAGGTCTCGTCCAGTCGGGCGACCTCCTCGAGAAACGCCCACGTGGCGGCATTGTTGACGTGACCGAACGGATCGAGGTCGGTCCGGCGGATCGTCCATCCGCTCTCCGACCGAGATTCCGCTCCCGGCGCGGGAAGTGCGAGCCGTGCCGTCACCGTGCGACCGCCGGCGGTCGGTCCGTAGACATCGACGAAGTCGGAGGCGAGCCGCGTCGGACGACCCGACTCGATGTCGATCTGCACCCACAGGCTCACCGCATCGATCGCCGCGCCCCGCTCGCCGGTGATGCGGGTCCGCCGCTCGGCCCACGATCGACCCGTCCCCGCGCACCACGTCGCCACGACGAGCGGTTCACCGATCGTCGCTGCCACCCGCGTCTCGATGAGACTTCTCCTCACCAGCCACCCGAACCGACGGTCGAGTCCGGCATCTGACGCGTCATCGGTCGCCACATCCTGGAGCAGGCGCGCCGTGGCATCCAGTCGCATCCGACCATTGCGGTCGACGTCGCCGAGACGGACGCGACCATCCATGGTGAAGCGACGACCCCCGTCGGGCTCGGGCAGGAGTTCGATGGCGGGAGCGACGCTCGGCACGACGGGCATCTTGGCAGCTCCGAGGCCCGGAGGCGGCGGTCCGGGTTCGTCCATCACGTTGTCGCACTCGACGTGCCCCACCACTACCGTCGTCGGATGACATCGATCGATGACCGGTTCTCGGAACGGCACCACGCGATCGCCGTGCGGATGATCGACCAGCGGACGTGGGTCTCCGACGTCGCGCTGTCCCCCGACGGCCATCGCGTCGCGTTCGTCGTGTCCACCATCGATCTCGAATCGAACACGACCACCAGCCGGGTGTGGATCGACGGCACTCCGATCACCGCCGGCGACCACGACTCCCAGCCGACGTGGTCGCCCGACGGCCGTTCGATGGCATTCACGTCCACACGGGGTGCGGAGAAGTCCGCATCGACGCTCCATGTGATTCCCATCGCGCAGCCCGGCGAGACGCGCACCGTCTGCACGATGCCCGACGGTCTGGGCGACCTCGCCTGGTCACCCGACGGAACGACGCTCGCCTTCACCAGCCGCACGCGGCACGCGCGGTACTCGCTCGACGACGTCGCGCGGCAGCCCCCACGCAAGATCGAGCGGTTCTTCGCCCGGCTGAACGACGAGGACTGGATCTTCGACCGACCGCAGCACGTGTACGTCGTCGCCGCGGACGGCACCGGCCGACCGCGGAACCTGACGCCGGGCGAGTTCCAACACAGCGGGGTGTCGTGGGCGCCGGACTCGACCGCCATCGTCACGTCGGCGCAGCGCCACGCCACGTGGGACTCCGACCTCGCCCACGATCTCTACGTCGTTCCGGTGAACGATGACGACCGCTCGGTCGAGGAGATCCGATGCCTGACGGCACACGACGGGACGTATTCACATCCGAGCGTGTCCCCGGACGGGACGCAGGTGGCGTTCCTCGGCTATGGCGATCTGCGCACGTTCCCCCAGAACACCGCGGTCGGTGTGATTCCGTTCGACGCCCGGTCGACCGAAGCCGACATCACGTGGGCGTCGTCCGGTCTCGACCGAGCGTTCTTCCCGACCGAAGGTGTCCGAGCCCCGGTGTGGCGCGACGACATCTCGGTGTTCGCCACGGCCGAGGACTGCGGCGAAACCCACCTCTTCCACGTGTTCATCGACGGCTCACAACCTCCCGAACCGCTCAGTGACGGGGCGCTGGTCGTCACCGGTTTCGACGCCGCCGCCGGTGCGATCGCCACGATTCGCAGTTGCGTGGACCATCCGGCCGAGGTGTACCTCGAGGGCGTGCGGGTCTCCCGCGTCGCCGACCGATGGGCGACCGGGCTGCTGCCGTGGGAGAAGTTCGAGGTCCCGACCACCGACGGAACGGACGTGATCGATGCCTGGATCATGCGCCCCGCCGACTTCGATGAGCACGGTTCGTATCCGGTCCTGCTCGACGTCCACGGCGGCCCGTTCACGCAGTACGGCGAAGGCTTCTTCGACGAAGCCCAGATGCAGGCCGCAGCCGGGTTCGTCGTCGTGATGGGAAACCCCCGTGGTGGGAGCGGCCGACACACGGAGTGGGGGCAGGCGATCCTCGGACCGAAGCATCCGGTGTCGCCCGGGTCGGGGTGGGGCGGCCTCGACGCCGACGACGTGCTGGCGATCATCGACACCGTCCTCGATCGGTTCACGTTCTGCGACCGCGACCGGGTCGGCATGCTCGGCGGCTCGTACGGCGGGTACATGGCCACCTGGCTCGCAGCCAACCACGACGGACGCTTCCGAGGCTTCTGTTCCGAACGGGCCGTGAACAATTTGCTCTCGGAGGAATGGTCGAGCGACATCGCGACCGCCTTTCGCACCGAACACGGGACGGTCCACATCGACGACCCAGCCCGCTACGAGGAGCACTCGCCGATCCGCGACGTGCGCGACATCGATCGACCGATGTTGCTGATCCACTCGGAAGAGGACTATCGGTGTCCGATCATCCAGGCCGAGGAGCTGTGGATCGCGCTCAAGCTGCTGGACAAGCCCGTCGACTTCTATCGCTTCCCCGGCGAGAACCACGAGCTGTCCCGCTCGGGTTCGCCCGTCCATCGCGTGCAGCGCGCCGTGATCATCCTCGACTGGTTCGCCGACAAGCTCGCCCCGCGCTGAGCGTTACGTAACGGGTCTGACCCGTTACGTAACGCTCACCGGAAGTCGACGCCCTCGAAGTCACCGGAGTTGCGCCACCGGTCGATGTGTTCGAAGTACGCCACCGGGCCCTCGGGATAGCCCAGCGTGTTGCGGATCGCTCGCTCATCGGTACCGCGTCCCTCGTTGTTGTAGTACCCCGGCGTGCACGTCGGGTCGCCGCCGAACGTGCGGCCACCCGCCTCGAGCTTGGCGACCCATGCCGCCTCGGCTTCGACGCTCACCTCGACCTCATCGGCGCCGATGGCATCGGCGTGAGCGATCACCGTTGCGATCGTCTCCCCCGCCTCGGTGAGGTTGTGCGGAACGTTCGAGATCAGGTTCGCGCCCTGCGTGGGGCTGACGATGAACATGTTCGGGAAGCCGTGGACGTGGATGCCGTGGAGACTCGTCATTCCGTCGGCCCAGTGCTCCGACAGCAACTCGCCATCGCGCCCGGTGACGTCGTATCCCCATCGGCGGGTGAACTCGGTTCCGACCTCGAACCCCGAGGCGTAGATGATGCAGTCGAGCTCGTACGTGACGCCGTCGACGACGACCCCGGACTCGTTGATCTCCTCGACTCCTCGCCCGTCGGTGTGCACGAGGTGGGTGTTCTCCGCGTTGTACGCATCGAGGTACTGATCGTGGAAGCACGGACGTTTGCACAGCTGCCGGTACCAGGGCTTGAGCGCCTCGGCGGTCCGCGGGTCGGCGATGATCTCGTCGACCCGACTGCGGATCTCGGACATCTTCTCGTCGTCGCTGTCGTGGTAGGCGGCGAGCATCCCCTCCGGCGACAGGTCCGGTTCGGGAGCCGACAGCAACTTGTCGCGGATGCGTTGCGAGATGTCGGTCCATCCATCCATCACGAGGTCCTCGTCGGCGAACCCGCCCGTCTGGAGCGTGGTGAAGTTCTCCATCCACCGCTTCTGCCAGCCCGGCTCGAGCGTGGCGAACCACTCCGGATCGATCGGACGGTTGTTGCGGATGTCGATCGACGAGGGCGTGCGCTGGAACACGAACATCTCACCCGCCGCCTTCGCCAGGTGCGGCACACACTGGACGGCGGTCGCACCGGTTCCGATGATCCCGACTCGCTTGTCGGCGAGTTCCGTCATCGGCGCACCGCTCGGGTCGCCTCCCGTGTAGGCGTAGTCCCACCGACTCGTGTGAAAGCTGTGCCCCTCGAAGCGTTCGAGGCCCGGAATTCCGGGGAGCTTGGGCCGGTGGAGAGGCCCGGTACCCATCGCGACGTACTTCGCGCGCATCGCGTCGCCACGATTGGTGCGGATCGTCCAACGGCCCGACGCGTCGTCCCATTCGACCCCGGTGACCTCGGTCGAGAACACCGCGTTGTCGTACAGACCGAAGTGCTGTCCGATCCGTCGACAGTGTTCGGCGATCTCGGGTGCGTGCGTGTACTTCTCGGTCGGCATGTGACCGGTCTCTTCGAGCAACGGGAGGTAGATGAACGCTGCGGTGTCGCACTGCGCTCCCGGATACCGGTTCCAGTACCACGTGCCGCCGAAGTCGCCGCCCTTCTCGATGACGCGCACATCGGTGATGCCCGCCTGGACGAGCTTGGCTCCCGTGACGAGGCCCGCGAACCCACCGCCGATGAACGCGACCTCGACCTCGTCGGTGAGCGGTTCCCGCGGTTCGGGTTCGGCGTAGGGGTCGTCGAGGAAGTGGGCGAACCGACCGACCGGCTCGACGTACTGGTCGTTGCCGTCGCCGCGCAGGCGCTTGTCGCGTTCGGCGGCGTACTTGCGGAGCAATGCGTCCCGGTCGATCTCCCCGATGTCCCCCTGCAGCGTCATCGACTCAGTCTGACAGCTACTTGCGCTCCACAACCAACGTGATCGCGTGAGGTGTCTGCGCCCACCGGCCGCACACACCTCACGCGAAC
>NZ_JBAVYV010000228.1:0-5332 GCF_049588435.1 Ilumatobacter sp. | reverse complement strand
GACGGGACGACGGTGTGGGTCGGTCGGCGCGAACTCGTTGCTCGCGCATCGCTCGAGCTGTCCGACTTCCTCGACGACGAAGCCGTTGCATTCGAGAGTGCCGGGCGCACCGCCGTGTTCGCCGGCTGGGACGGCGAGGTCCGCGGCGTCATCGCTGTCGCCGACACGGTGAAGGCATCGGCTGCCGAGACGGTGCGGCGTCTCCACGATCTCGGGCTGACGGTGGGGATGATCACCGGCGACAACGCCCGGACTGCGCAGTCGATCGCCGATACGGTCGGGATCGATCACGTCATCGCCGAGGTGCTCCCCGAGGACAAGCAGACCGAGGTCCGACGGTTGCAGGACGCGGGCGAGGTCGTGGCGATGGTCGGCGATGGCGTCAACGATGCTCCGGCGCTGGTGCAAGCTGATCTCGGCATCGCGATCGGGACCGGGACCGATGTCGCGATCGAATCGAGTGACCTGACCCTGATACGTGGTGACGTGTCCGGCGTCGTCACCGCGATCGAACTGTCCCGGCGCACGTACCGGACGATCGTGCAGAACCTGTATTGGGCGTTCGGATACAACACGATCGCGATCCCGCTCGCGGTGTCGGGGCTCCTCAGCCCGCTCATCGCCGGTGCCGCCATGGCGTTCTCGTCGATCAGCGTCGTGCTGAACAGCATCCGTCTGCGCCGCTTCGGCAGCGCTGGTTCAGAGGTCGTCGCAACGGTCGATCCGGCGAGGCCCACGCCTTCGCCGGTCACGGCATGACCGCGCCGAAGATCTCGGGCCTGCCGACTCCGCACGGCCGTCAGGTCGTAGGGTTTCGCGCGATGTTCTTCTCCGCCGAGACCCGAATCGAGCGCGTCCGGCGACATCTCGCTGCCTCGATCGTGGTGTTGTTGGTAACGCTGGCCGGTCTGGCAGTCGGGGGCGGGACGGTGAGCGCCCACACGGGATTCTCCGGATCGACGCCGTCCGCTGGAGACGTCGTCGACGCACCTGTGGAGTTGATCTCGCTGGTGTTCACCGGGGAGGCCGATGAGGCCGGAGACGGGTTTCTGGTCCTCGATGCGAACGGACAGCTGCGCGAGCCGACCTCCGTCTCGGTGACCGCCGACAAGAAGGTCTTCACCCTCGCGTTCGATCCGGCGCTCGCCGGTGGTGAGATCGGCGTGCGGTGGACGGTGAGTGCACCCGACGGCCACCTGATCGACGGATCGTTCTCGTTCAACGTCACCGCACCCGCTGTCGAGACGACCGTCGCACCGACGACGGCCCCGCCGGCCACGTCCACGACATCGGCACCGACGAGTACTGCACCTGCCGTCGCAGTGACCACGGCGACGACGCAGCCTGCGCCGACCACGCAGGTGCCGGCGGTGGCTGTCGACGACGGCGGGCACGACATGACCGCGGCCGAGATGGCTTCGATGGACGAGTTCCTGGCCGTCGACGGTGATCGGCCGGGGGAATCGCTCGCCACGCTCGGTCGAGTGTTGAGCTTCGCCGGGATCGCACTGGCGATCGGTGGAGTCGCGTTCGCCGCGACGACGCTGTTCGGCGAGCGGGCCGAGATCCGTACGCTCATCACGGCGGTCCGGGTCGTCGGCGGTGTCATCACCGTCGGCGCCGCGATGGAGTACGTCGGGGTGACCCGCATCGCGGGCGAATCGCTCTCGGGCTACTGGTCGTGGTCACCGGGTTTCGCCGCGGTCCTGCGGATGGTCGCGGGTGTCGCGATCGCTGCCGGTCTCGCACTGACCACCGTGTCGGTCCGACCGACACGCAGCCTCTCCGCCGCAGCGAACAATTCCGGCGACCCCGGCCGGAACAAGCGCTTCCGTCGTTCGACCGGGCCGGTCTCATCGATTCGCCGGCCCGCCCGCGGTGGGGACACTCCCCACGAGCCCACCAGTGGAATCCGCGTGCTCCCTCGCGATCCGGCGACGACGCTCGATGATCCCGGTATCGCCGTCGACCCGGCCCCGGCTGTCGAGCCGGAGACCACGCAACCGGTCGAGATCGACCCGGGCCTGGTGACGCGGGCTGTACCCCGAGACGTGGACATTCCCGAGGAAGTCCGACGAGAACCGCAGGGACCCGACGAGCGATGGGTTCCGACTCGGGCATCCACCGTCGCGTTCGTCGGAGCGTTCCTCGCGGTCATCTCGTTCTGGTTCGACGGGCACACCGTGTCGAAGGGGTGGCGGCCGTTGCATGCGCTCGCCAACAGCGTTCACGTGGTCGCCGGTTCGGTCTGGTTGGGTGGTGTCGTCGCGATGACCGTCCTGATCTGGCAGCGGCATCGTCGAGGAGTGCCACCGCGTGCACTCGAACTCGTCGTGCGCTTCTCCCAGGTGGCATCGATCGCATTGGGTGCGGTCGTGGTGGCGGGCCTCGTGATGGCCGTGGCGGTGCTGAACTCGTTCGGCGACCTCACGGGGACCGAATGGGGCCAGATCCTGCTTCTCAAGAGCGGCGCGGCCGTGCTCGCGATGTGCGGAGGTGCCTACAACCACTTCCGACTGATCCCGCTCCTGAACGCCGATCCCGACAACCCTGCGCTCCACGAACGGATGCGTTCGGTGATCACCGCCGAGGCGATTTTGCTCGGCTTCGTCATCGTCGTGACGGCGTGGCTCGTCGCCGCGGCGTCGTAGATCTCCGTTCGCGCCCATGCTCATCGTCACCCTCCTCATCGTCGCCGTCGTGGTGATCGTCTGGCAGTTCGTGCACCGGACGTCACCGCTCGTCCGCCGCTGGAGTACGTCGTCGTTCCCGCGCCGCTGGGCCGGGTCGCTGAGCGTGCTCGACAGCGGGCCGACCGGGCACGAGAACGACGAGGTGCTCGTCCTGCTGCACGGTCTCGGTGCGACCGGCAGCTACTTCGGAGCCTTCTACGACGGCCTCAGCCGCCGCCGCCGAGTGCTGATCATCGACCTCCTCGGGTTCGGCCACTCGCTCGACGAGGAACAAACCGAGTTCGGTGTCGAGGAGCACGTCGCTGCGCTCGATCAGGCCCTCGCCACATTGGGTCTCGAATCGTCCGACGTCGTGGTGGCGGCCCACTCGATGTCGAGCGCCATCGCACTGACGTGGGCGAACCGGAACTCCGATCGGGTGAAACGGGTCCTGCTCTGGGGGCCTCCGATCTATCGCGACGAGGAAGCGGCCCGTTCGATCGGCAAGGTGCACGGTGTGATGGGGCGGCTGTTCCTGATGGACTCGGGCTGGGCCGAACGGGCGTGTCGCGCGAGTTGTCAGAACCGGGACGTGAGCGGACGAATGATGGCGATGATGGCGCCGCGGTGGCCGACCCGTCTCGGCCATGATGCGTCACGTCACACCTGGGATGCGTATCAGGGCTCGCTTCAGTCGCTCGTCCTCGGGTTCGACTGGACGGAGGTCCTCCCGTCCAGCGTTCCGGTCACGATCTTCCACGGTGACGACGATCCGATCGGCGACCAGGCGTACATCGCGTCGATCAGCGGCGACGCCGAGATGATCTCCGTACCGGGCTCCGATCACCACGTCGCGTTGCAACATCCCGAACTGCTCTTCCAGCACCTCGACGCCGCGTAGGGACGGGCGCGCGATGTCTTCAGTCGCGCAGCTCGCGGAGGGCGTCGTCGAGGGCGTCGACGAATCGGTCGAGTTCGTCGCTCGTGACGACCATCGGTGGTTTGATCTTCAGCACGTTCTCGAACGGACCGTCGCGTGAGATGAGGATGCCGCGTCGCCGGACCGCCTCGACGACCTGACCGGCCAGTTCGGTGGCCGGCGTCTTGGTCATCTGGTCGTCGACGAGATCGATGCCGACGAACAGGCCGCGCCCGCGGACGTCGCCGATCGATGTGTGCTGTTCGGCGAGTACGTCGAGTCGTCGGCGCAGGTGCGCGCCGGCCGTCGTCGCGTGTGCCCGCAGCCGTTCGTCGCGGATCACGTCGAGCACGGCGAGTCCGGCAGCACATGACACCGGGTTGCCACCGAATGTGTTGAAGTACTCCATTCCGTTGGCGAACGCGCGAGCGATCGCCGGCGACGTGATGACTGCGCCGAGCGGGTGTCCGTTGCCGAGCGGTTTGCCCATCGTGACGATGTCGGGCACCACGCTCTGGGTCTCGAATGCCCACCAGTCGTCGCCCATCCGCCCGAGTCCGCACTGCACCTCGTCGGCGATGCAGAGCGCGCCCGCCTCGCGTGCCGCCGCGTACGCCGCCGGGAGATAGCCGGGGGCGAGGTCGACCTGGCCGCCACATCCCGAGATCGACTCGTGGACGAACGCCGCGGGAGCGCGGCCGGCCAACACGAGTTCGTCGGCCGAACGGGTGACCTCGGTCGCGTAGGCCGGACCGTCGGCTCCGTGTCGGCCACGATACGGGTCGGGCAGCTCGCAGATCCGGACGCGCTCGGTCGGGCCTCGGCCACCGGCCCGGTTGAACTTGTACGGGCTGATCTCGACGAGTGACGAGAGGTTGCCGTGGTAGGCCCAGTCGAGGGTGAGCACGCCCTCGCGGGCCGTCGCGGTGCGCGCCAGCCGCAGTGCGAGATCGACCGCTTCGCTGCCCGAGTTGGTGAAGAACACGACGGAGAGTGGGTCCGGAAACAGTGCCCGGAGCCGTTCGGCGTACTCGACGATGTTGGGATGCAGGTAGCGCGTGTTGGTGTTGAGCAGGTGGGCCTGCTCGGAGATCGCCTCGACGACGCGCGGATGTTCATGGCCGACGTGGGCGACGTTGTTGACGAGATCGAGCCAGCGTTCACCCGTCGCGTCGACGAGGGTTGCTCCCTCGCCGCGCACCACGTGCAGCGGCTCGTCGTAGCTCAGCGACAACGAGGGGGAAAGGTTCGATCGACGCCGCCGCGCGATGTCGATCGTCGTCCGCGAGCGCGGTGCGTCGACGGCGTCGCAATCGACGCCGACGATGAGCGGGGCCGGGTTCGGCGAGATCGACGTCCACACGTCGCGTTCGCTCGCCCGCGCGACGCCGTCGAGGTCGGTCGTTCGTCCGAGCAGGTCGGTGAAGAGTTGGACGTGGATGTGGGGTGCCCACCCGCCGTTCTCGGCACGGGTCCCGACGGTCGCGAGTCGTGTTCCGCGCTCGATCGGGTCGCCCGGGTTCAGTCCTCGGACGCTCGCGTGATCGAGATGGCCGAGGAGCATCCAGAACGGGGTGTCGTCGTGCGTCCGGTATTCGACGAGGACGACGCCGCCGTAATCACCCGGCTGGTCGCGGACGTCGCAGGAGTGGATGGTGCCCGCGAGCGGGGAGGCGACGGGCGTACCGCTCGGAACGAACACGTCGATGCCGAGGTGCAACGTTCGTCGTTCACCGGACGG
>NZ_JBAVYV010000227.1:0-3186 GCF_049588435.1 Ilumatobacter sp. | reverse complement strand
CCGTGCGCGAAGAGTTCACGAGATCGCAGGGTGGGGTGGGCGGGGGAGGGGGTGGGTCAGAGGGCGCGGAGGCCGGCCCAGGCGAGGGCGGAGACCTCGTCGGCGATCTGATCCGGATCGAAGTCGTCGCCGAGTTCGACGAGGCGACGGCTCGCCCCTTCGGCCATGCCGACGAGCGCGTGGGCGAGCGTGCGCCGTGTCGACTCGGAGATGTCGACCGCGATCAGCGGGGCGGTGGCCTCCGCGGCCGATGCGGTGATCTTGGCGACCGACTGCGTGAACTCGTCGTCGTTGGACGTGCCGTTTCCGAACAGCAGTCGGAAGCCGGCGTTGTCGGAGGCGACCCAGCGGAAGTAGGCGAGGAATCCGAGGTGGGTCTGGCTCTTGCCGTCGGTCGCCTCGGCGGTCGCCTTGGCGATCGAATCGAGCAGGCGCTGGCCGACCTCGTCGAGCAGTGCCTTGTACAGATCGCGCTTGGAATCGAAGTGCTGGTACAGCACCGGCTTGGTCACCCCGGCCGCTTCGGCGATGTCGTTCATCGACGCGCCGTGGAACCCGGCCGACGCGAACACATCGAGTGCGACGTCGAGGATCTGCTCTCGTCGGGCGTTGGCGGGAAGGCGCTGGGACATTGTTACCAGATGGTAACCGGCCCGAGCCTGCGAGTGTCGGACGACATCCCGTCTCCGCGAAAAGTCGGGATCAGTAACCCTGCTCGCGGTCCTCGCGCTCGGCTGCCTTGACGCCGTATCCGAGGACGATCGACGGGAGCAGGAGGATGCAGCCGATGATGAACGAGATGATGACGAGCGTTGCCATCGTCGACGTGAACCCGAACAGGAAGGCCATCACGAACAGCGCCATCGCGACGGCCACGAAGAGATATCCCACGCGGTTCGCGAGCAGCGTCCAGCGTGCGATCTTGGCTCGTCGAATGCGAACGGGATCCTCGGTGGTTGCCATCGGGCACGTAGCGTACGGCCGCAAGCGCGTCCTGGTGCCGGCGACGAGCGCCGGGCCGCCTCGACGGTCGACGAAGGGACTCCACATGGTCAGAACGGAACGACGAGGGCGTGTCGAGGTGATCACGCTCGACCGCCCGGAGCGGCGCAACGCGCTCGATCACCCGACCCTGCTCGAATTGTTGGAGATCCAGGACCGACTCGTGGCCTCGACCGCTTCGTTCGAGACCCGGGTCGTCGTGCTCACCGGTACCGCCCCGGCGTTCTGTGCCGGAGCCGATCTGACCGGCGTCGAGGAGGGCCAGTTCGCGACCGATCTCGGCTCGGTACTGCGGAACTTCACGACCCTGCCGGTGCCGGTCGTCGCGGCCATCGACGGGCCTGCGCTCGGTGCCGGCACCCAACTCGTCGTGGCGTGTGATCTCCGGATCGCCACACCCGACAGTGTGTTGGGGGTCCCCGCCGCGAAGCTCGGGCTGGTGGTCGATCGATGGACGGTCGCGCGTGTCGAGGCCGAATTCGGCGCGGGGGTTGCGCGGGGGATGTTGATCGGGGCCGAGACGACGACCGCCGCCGACCTCCATCGACAGGGGGCGATCCATCGGCTCGGTGACCTCGATGCCGCGCTCGAGTGGGCGGAGCGTCTGTCCTCGCTCGCCCCGCTGACGATGGCCGCCCACAAGCACGGCCTGGAATCGGCGCGCAGTGATGCCGAAGACGACCGGTTCGAGGAGATGCGCAGCGCGGCATGGGCCAGCGCCGATGCCGACGAGGGGCGTCGAGCGTTCCTCGAGAAGCGGCGCCCCGGTTTCACCGGGAACTGACCGAGGCCTGCCGAGTCGCCGAAGCGGTCAGAGGTTCGGCGGGAGCAGTCGGTTGACGTTCTCGAAGAAGAAGTAGAGCGCCACCGTGAAGGGGACGATGCCGATGAGGAGCCCGGCCCAGTCACGGCGGAGGCGTCGGCTCACGAGGTAGGACGCGATGGCGATCGCCGAGACCGCGAGCCCCCACAGGGCGACCTGTGAATTCGCCCCCGGGTCGCTGAACCATCCGTCGGAGAACGCATCGGCGATCCCCTCGTTGACCGCGTCGGATCCGAGCTGGTCGGTTCCCGACGACTCGTCGCTCACCGACGGCGTCGATGTCGCAACGCCGGAGTCGGACGTTGCGCCGGCGTCCACCGGGGTCGTCGTGTCGGGCGACGTTGCGGCCGGATCGGTCACCACGGACGTGTCGACGGCCTCGAATGTCGGATCGTCCCCGGCTGCGATCTCGTCGGCCGCTGATGCATCGTCCTGTAGGTCGAGCGGTCGGCCGTAGTTGAGGATCGCCTCGGTCACCGGCGACGACTTCTCGGGGATGAGCTCGCTCGAGATCACGATTCGTTGACGAGCGGAAAAGACCGGATGGCACGACGTCAGCGTGAGGTTCGCGATGGTCGGATCCGTGGTGACGACGGCCTGATAGTACGACGGGTCCACGATCTGGGTGCCGGTGACGCCGTACACGAACGTCCCGCTGAGCGTGGTGACGCTGATCTCGTCGCCCGGCTCGAGCTGGTCGACGTTGCGGAACGGTTGACCGTAGGTCGTGCGGTGCCCGGCGATCGCGGCGTTGCCGAACTGGCCGGGCATCGGTGTCTCGGGGAAGTGGCCGGGTCCCTTCTGGAGGTCGCCCTTGTCGACCCCGGCGACCACGATGGCGTCGACGTCGATCGACGGGATCTCGAGGCGGGCCACCGCATCGCCGTTCTCGACCGGAACGACCGTCGGCGCAGGCTCGGGTTCGGCCACCGTGGTCTCGGGGGCCGGTTCGACGGGAGCGGTGGTCACCGGCACCGCCGGCGTGGTCACCGGTGCCGTCTCGGCGAGCAACTCCTCGAACTCGGTCTCCAGCCGGTTCTGTGCGGCGGCGGTCTGGATTCCGGTTCCGTAGAGCTGGTAGGCGACGAACCCGAACATCAGTAGGCCGACGGCGATCAACACCTTGCCGACGCCGCCGACGATCCAGCGCCAGTCGTGTGGTGGCGGGGGTCGGTCCCACTTGCGCAGTCGTCCTCGCCGGGTGAGCTTCGGGGACGGTGCGGAAGTCGTGGTCCTCGTCCGAACGACCGGTCGTGCCGTTTCGTCGGTCAGCCGAGCGGAGTGCGGCGCGGGGTGAGCCCCGTCGCCGGTGCCGTTGCTGTCGCCGCCGTGTTCGTCCGCACCGGCGTCGGCAGGGGTGT
>NZ_JBAVYV010000226.1:0-2914 GCF_049588435.1 Ilumatobacter sp. | reverse complement strand
CATCGGCGCCGCCGAGCACGCGCACGCGCACGCTCCCATCAGTCGGATAGACCGCGCGGAGCACCGCCGCGTCGCCCGGCCACTTCAGCCGGTGGGGGCGGCTGTGGCGTCCGATGACGAGCCGATCGTCGAGTTCGGTCCCTCCCTCAGCCACATCCGCCAGTTCCTGCTCCGGGCGGCGCCACCAATCGACGTCGATGATCTCCATCCAGTCCGTGTCGGCCACATCGACGCCGTGCAAGGTCGCGCGGACTGTGGCGGTGACGGGCGCCCAGCTCGGACGGACACCGAGAGCCTCGACGATGTGGGAGTCCACCTGTTGCGGGTCGTAGTAGACCTCGGCCGCGTCCGCCGGCACCTGACCCACGGTGACGATGATCCTGTCGGTGTCCACCGGCAACGCTGCGCCGAGCGAAACCGCGAACACCATGGGGTGTTTGACGATCGTCAACGGAGCGCGTACCGCTTCGCCCGGAAGGACGAGATGGGCAACACCGTCGTCGAGCAGGCGGCGAAGGCCCGGGTGAATGACGCCAGCGGGCCCGAGGCGGGGGCTGGCGACGTGGAGCACGCCGACCTCGTATCCCGCGGCTCGAGCCGCACGCAACTCCTCGACGAGGCTGGTCGACGTACCACCCGAAAACCTGAGCTCGGCGATGACCAGCACGTCGAGCGTCGTCACCGCTGCATCGTCCTGCGCTGTACCGGGTTGCCGTGCCATCGACCCGCCACGCTACTCAGTCGCCGGATGCGCCCGGTGGTCGAGCAGCTGACGCCGGATCGGGACACCACGGCACATGTCCACCCTCGTGGGCCCACGGTAGGTTCTGGGCGATGGGTATGAACTCGATCGACGGAACCGTGCTCGTCACGGGCGGTGCCGGCTACATCGGATCCCACACCGTACGCAGTCTTCGCGAGGCCGGTCGCGAGGTCGTCGTGCTCGATTCACTCGAACTCGGGCGTCGCGAGGCGGTCATCGACGCTCCACTCGTCGTCGGTGACATCCACGACCGAGATCTCGTGACCTCGACATGCCATGAACACAACGTCACGCAGATGATTCACTTCGCTGCCTACAAGGCCGTCGGGGAGTCGATGGAGGTCCCCGCGAAGTATTGGAGGAACAACGTCGCCGGGAGCGTCGATCTGGTCGAAGCATGTCTCGCATCCGGTGTCCATGACATCGTCTTCTCGTCCTCCTGCTCGGTCAATGGCACACCTGCCGTCGTTCCCGTGACCGAGGACGCCCCGATCCACCCTGAGTCCGTCTACGCGGAATCGAAGGCGATGGTCGAACGAATCCTGTACTGGTACGGACAGACGAGCGGTCTGCGGTCGGTGAGCCTGCGCTACTTCAATGCCGCCGGCGCCAGCTTCGACGGGCGCATCGGCGAGGACTGGACCCACTCGCAGAACCTCGTCCCGCTTGCCATGAAGGCGCTGCTGCTGCGCGACCGCCGACTGAAGGTCTTCGGAGACGACTACGAGACTCCCGATGGAACGTGTATTCGCGACTACATCCACGTCGCCGACCTCGCCGATGCCCACGTCAAGGCGCTCGACTACCTCGGTCGTGGCGGCCGGACGGTGGCTCTGAACGTCGGTACGGGTGTCGGTTCATCGGTCCTCGACGTGTTGAAAGCAACCGCCGAGGTCGCTGGCGAGTCTGTTCCCTACGAAATCGCTCCGCGCCGCGCTGGAGACCCCGTCGCGACATTTGCCGATCCCGGGTTGGCCGAAACCCTGCTCGGGTGGCGGGCGGCGCACGGACTCCGTGAGATCGTCCAGACCGCGTACGCGTGGCACCGGAGCGAAGTTCGGCGCCACCGAGCCGGCTGACTTCGCCGCCACACCGCCCGATGCCTGCTTCCGGTGGTCGCCGATCACGGTTTCCACACATCTCACATCGGTTCAACCAACCCGAGCCCGGAGTGGCTGCACCACGACACGGGACTCTCTCCGAGCAGCTTCGGGCGATCAGACCGCGTCGAGGAGCGACAGCCACTGCGCAGCGCGGTGGTCCAGTGTGTGTTGAGCCAGCACGATTTCTCGCCCCGCCGCCGCCAGTCGACGCCGGAGAGGTGCATCCGAGAGAAGCACGCGAATCTGGCTCTCGAGCTCGTCGGCGGTGGAATAGGTGGGCACGGCATCACCGAAGATGGTGTCAAGTCCGGTGACGGCGACGACAACCGAGGCGGACCGATCGGCAGCGGGAAGATCTCGGTTCGCGATGTAGTCGTCGCGGACGAAAGCCGCTTCGGGGAACGCATCCCAATTCTTCCCGTACGCTTCTGAGCAGCTCCCAATGAATCCAAGCGCTGCAGCACACCTGGTGGTCCGAGAGCGAGAGACGAGACAGCGACCGGTGCGCCAGCGCAACGCGACGAGCCCCGCTGATCGCTGATTCGAGGTCGTCCTGCACGACCGCGACGTCGCCGAGCGTCACCCGCTCGTGGCCCCAGTGCCCGTGCACATGGGCGATGTCCTGAAGCCACATGTCGTCGCCGTACGACAAGACGACTGCCTCGCCGTCACCGATCCTGATCAGGCTGAAAGGGCGCTGTTCCGCGACCGCGGTACACAACCGTTCCAGGATATCGGAAGCGCCGAGGAGCGGGTAGCCAAGCACGGCTGTCTCTGCCACAGAGCACATCACAGGCGAGAACCACCCCGGCGATGATGTGCGCGCGCTGCGGCGGCGTCATGCGATTCAGATCGTCCCCGACGGCTCGTAGCCGAATGAAGGCATCAGGGCCGCACAGCGACGTTCCAACCGGGCCAGGTTCTCGACGCCGAAGAAGGCTTCCGGGGCGATCGATCGGTCGCCCAAAGGCTGGTACTGGCGATCCTGAAACTCGGAGATGTCGTTGACGACCGAGAAGCCGAGCTCGGTGGCCAGCCGCTCGATGAC
>NZ_JBAVYV010000225.1:0-46535 GCF_049588435.1 Ilumatobacter sp. | reverse complement strand
GTTCTGCCTGGTCCTGGCGGACAGCGACGACTGACGCCTCACAGACACGGCGACGACAGCCAACCCGGCCCCGTCCCAGGCCACCAAATTCATCGCCGGGGTTTCGCTCCGAAGCGGCTGGGTAGCTTTCCTCGATGACGAAGATCCGGTCAAGGAGCAGTGGTCGAGTACGCGATCGCCGCGGATCGGGTGGGGGGTACGCCGGCCGTACCGCGGGGTCGCCGTTCGGATCACGTGGTGGCCCCGGCAGGCTCCCGATCAAGGCGGGCGGTGGTGTCATCGGACTGCTGGTCGTGGTCGCGATCATCGTGCTGCCCAGGATCTTGGGCAGCGAATCGTCACCGATCGGGCCCGCGGCCCAGGTGGAGGACTCGGGCCCGGCCGCGTGCGAATCAGAGCTGGAGCAGATCGTGTGCGGGGCCGTCGACGACGTGTCGGTGTACTGGGAAGGGCAGTATCCGCTGTCCTTCCAGGGCACATTCCCCGGAACGGACACGGTCTTCTTCTCTGGCGCGACGTCCACCGGATGTGGACGGGCATCGGCCCAGACCGGCCCCTTCTATTGTCCAGCAGATCAGCTCGTGTACTTCGACCTCGAGTTCCTCGCACAGCTCCAGGAACGATTCGCGGCGACAGGCGACCTCGCCGCCCAGTACATCGTCGCTCACGAATACGGCCATCACGTTCAGAACGTGACGGGAATCGCCGATCGAGTCGGTGCCGCCCAGCGGTCACGGCCGTCGGCGACCAACGGACTCAGCGTCGCGCAGGAACTCCAAGCCGACTGTTTCGCTGGCACCTGGGCTCGATCGGTCGCCGACCGAGGTCTGCTCGAACGCCCCGAGGAGATCGGCGAAGCGCTCGGCGCTGCCGAAGCCGTCGGCGACGACCGGATCTTGGAATCGTCCGGCCAGGACGTCGACCCGGAGAGCTTCACCCACGGCTCGGCGGAACAGCGCCGGAGCTGGTTCGAGCAGGGTTTCGAAACCGGTGACCCCGAGGCATGCAGCACGTTCGACGGTTCGCTCGCCCCCTGAGGCTCACGCGTCAACCGTGCCGGTCTCCCTCGGTCACCGCCTGTTCGCTCGCGATCTCACGTCCGCCGACCTGGACGAGTCGCAATGTCGTCACGAGGCCGACACCACCGATCAGGTTGCCGAGCGCGGCGAACGACACGAATCCGAGCCAGTCGCCGTACCCGAACTCCGCCCCGCCGATCAGGGCGACGAACAGCTCGATCGATCCGACGATGGAGTGCGCGAGCGGGCCGGCAACCAGCACGAACGCCAGTGAATAGGCGGCAACCAACTTGGCCGGCATCGACTGCGTGCTGTGCAGCAGCCACGTCATGAGGGTGATCACCATGCCTCCGAGCAGTGCGCTGGCCGCGAAGGTAGTTCCGATTCCTGCATCGAGATAGTCGGCGGACGCCTCTGACGCCGTGACCGCGAGATCCGGCAGCGCGGTCACGATCAGACAGGCGACGATCCATCCCGCCACGATGTTCGCAACCAGGGTCACCACCCACAGTCGTGCCAACTGGCGCATTCGAACCCGGCGGGCGATGACGGCAGCAACCGGGACGAAGAAGTTCTCGGTGAACAGTTCGCTGTTGCCGAGCGTCAGCGCGATGAAGCCGACGGGAAATGCCAACGCACCGAGCAGGACACTCCCGGTTGCTTCGCGCACCACCAGCAGTGCAAGAACCCCGACGCCAACATCGAATCCGCCGACCGCACCGGTCGCGACGAGCGCGAGCCACCCGCGGGTGCAACGCTCCGTCCCCTCGTCGATCGCACGCTCGAATGCAGCGGGAACGTTCTCGACCGATGGATCCCGATCGATCTCCCGACGCTCGGACCTCGCCTCCGGTCGAATGCTCCTCGTCTCGCTCACGGTCGCTCGATGCGTGTCCCGGTTTCGGGTGTCAGCTCTGGGCCGCGGCGATGAGCTGCTGACAGGCCTGCTCGCACTCGCGGCATGCGGCGGCGCACTGCTGACAGCACCGATCGTCGTGCTGGCTGCACTCGTTCGCACACTGGGCGCACAGTGCGACGCACGCCATGACCACCTTCTGCCACGCGTCGCCACGGGGCGCCGGCCGAGCGAGCATCTTGGCGGTCATCGCGCACAGATCTGCACAATCCAGGCACGTGCGGATGCACGTCGCCATCGAATTGGCATCTCGGCCGAGGTCCGAATCGGCACACGCCGAGCACGCGAGTGAACACTCCATCGCCGCCTGAGCGGCGCGGTTCAGTTCGGCGAGGTCGAACGTGGTCTTGTCGGGGTGGTCGGCGAGGATGTCAGCGAGGCCCATGGGGGTTCCCTTCGTGCGGTCGTACTCGGTTCGGCTGATCGCAACGATGAGCCGTCGAAGTCGAGTCGTACCCGCATCGATCGGCGTCAAACCCGCACGAGCCTTCCTTCCCGCAACGGTCGACCACCGAAACGGCCCGATCCGTTACGTCGAACCGTGCGAATCCGACCGGTCGGAACCGGGTACCGAACGGTGACACCGTTCACCGCCCAGAGGAGAGTCATGAACCCCCTTCACCGATTCACGACGGCCATCGAGGCCGCGTCCCGACTCGATCGACTGTCGTCGAAGGTCAGATCGATCGCGGCTCCCCTCGGGCGGCCATCGCTCGTCCGCGATGGTCTCACCGGACGTTGGCTGGGTCACAGCGTCCATCCGATGCTGGTCGCCGTGCCGATCGGGTGTTGGGCCGGGGCTGCGCTCCTCGATGTATCCGGAGCGTCGGCCCCGGCCGCCCGACGCCTCATCGGCGCCGGCACCCTCGCAGCCATCCCGACAGCGGCAACCGGCGTCGCCGACTGGTTCGACACCTCGCAGGCCGAACAACGGGTCGGACTCGTCCATGCGTTGCTCAACGATGCCGCCATCGCCCTGTTCACGGCGTCCTGGGTCGCTCGTCGCACCACGAGACCGACCGCAGCGAAGGCCCTCTCGGGTGTTGGGCTGGCGATGGTCGGAGCAGCTGGCTACCTCGGCGGCCACCTCGCCTACTCACGTGGGGTCGGGGTGAACACCACCGCGTTCCAATCCGGACCGAGCGAGTGGACCAGGCTGATCGAGGAGTCGAGTCTGTCGACCGACGAACCGGTCCGGGCCACCCTCGACGGCCTCCAGTTCGTGGCGATCCTCCGCTCCGATCACGTCGACGTGCTCGAAGACCGGTGCACCCATCGTGGCGCGCCGTTGTCCGACGGAACTGTCGTCGACAACTGCGTCGAATGTCCGTGGCATGCGAGTCGCTTCGACACTGCCGATGGAGGAGTCGAGGCGGGTCCGGCGTCGGTGCCACAGCCTGCGTATCTGGCGCGCCTCGTCGACGGGTGGATCGAAGTGCGTCGCGACGAATCCGGCGGACTCCGCCAACACCCGACCGGATCCGCACACGGTTCGGGTTGACCCCGCTCGACCGGCGATCGGAGCCAGAGGATGGTTGTCGAATGACGGTTGCTCACCATCCCGACGGTCGAGGAGCGTCCATCAGGAGCTTGGCCAGCGCACTCTCCGAGCGCCCGAGCCACTTCGACGTGCGCGACGAACTCCACGCCTCAGCAATCGTCTCGTCGTCGGCCTCCACGATCAGTGGATGCACGTAGGAGCTGCGGGCGACCGCACGGGTGTTGCCGAGTTCGTCGGCGGCTTCGTCGATGGCCTCCAGAACGCGCGACCCGGTGGCACGGGCCTCGACCGCGATCGCGGAGCCACCCCAGGTGCGGAAGTCCCGTGCCGAGAACGCCGACCCCACCTGCTCGACGATGAAGTGGTTCACATCGGAGGCGGTGGCACGTCGGCGTTCGCCATCGGGTTCGATGTCGAACCAGAACAGCTCGTCGTCAGCATCCTCGGCCAGCTCCGAAAGGACCGCAACGAGATCCTCGTCCTCGATCACGACAGCGCGTTCCTTGCCACTCTTCGCGGTGTAGTTCAGCATCATCACGTCGTCATCGACGACGTGATCGACCGTGAGCGTCGTCGCCCCGTAATGACCGTTCGTCGCCGAGTCGTCGTTTCCGACGCGGAGAAGCGAACGATCGATCAGTGCGACCGCCGCCGCAACCGCGTGATCGCGTGATCCGAGGGGCTGGTCGAGCGCCCGCTGTGTCGCCTTGCGGATGACCACCACGGCGCGCGCGAAATAGTGGAGGCGCGCGAACTTGCGATCCTCACAGAAGGAGCGGAAACGGTCGTGGTATCGATACTGCTTCCGACCGGCATCGTCGGTCCCGGACGCCTGGAGGTATCCGAGGGGATCGGGCGAGATCCAGACGTCGTTCCACGCAGGCGGGATGGCGAGCGCCTCGATGCGTTCACGCTCGACGAGGTCGATGTCGTTCCCGGATGCGTCCTGATAGCTGAACCCGCTGCCCCGGCGTCGCCGAGCGATGCCGGGCTGATCGTCGGCGATGTCGACCAGCCCGGCAGCCGGCGCGAGCACTGCGGGATCTCTCTCGATCAACTCGTCCGGGACACGCACGACCATCTCGACTCCACCGCGTCTACCGTCGATTGAAGATGCTGTACCCGCCCGGACCCACGAGGCAGCCGAGGACGATCAGCACGATGCCCAGGATGATCTGGCCCTGGAAGATCTGGACGATTCCGACGACCACGAGGATCACGGCGATGAGCCAGAGGATGAATGCCATGGGAGAACTCTCCTTGAGGAGTGACACATCGAAAGCGGTGAACGATGGGCGTCGACACCAGTACCCCCGAGCGCGACATTCCATTCGGCACACTCCCGGCTGCTCCGCGACGTCAGCGCTCGACATTTCTCGACGGGAGCATGAATCGGTGTTCGCGGGTCGGGGTACTGCTGACCCATGAGCAACGACAAGGCATCCATCTCCAACGACGACATCTCCTCCGGACCGACCGAAGACGACGAGAACCTCGACGCCCCCGGCGAACACTCCAAGGACACCGGCGACGAGCCGACCGAGGACGACGAGAACCTCGACGCCCCCGGCGAGCACTCCAAGGACACCGGCGACGAGGCCTGACCTGAGCATCTCGGCTGATCGCAGGCCGCACGCCCCGTCGGACCCCGCGTCCGACGGGGCGTTGGCGCGCTGCGTCGGCGACGTCGACACGTTCGAGAGCGAATACTGGGGGCGGGCCCCACTCCACCGGCACGGCGCATCCGCCGATTCTTTTCGCGACATCCTCACGACCGGCGACCTCGATGCCTTTCTGTGCAGTGGGATCCGGCGTCCGGTGGTCCGTCTCGTCGAGAACGGATCGCCGGTGTCGGGCGATCGCTACACGAACCGGGCACGCATCGGAGGGAGGGACTTCCGTGATGTCGTGGACCCCGATCGTGTCGCCGAACTCTTCTCGGGCGGCGCCACGATCGTGGCTCAATCACTCCATCGCACGCATCACAAGGTTCTCTTCTTCGCCGAGCGACTCGGCGACGAGATCTCCCACCCGATCCAGGCCAACGCCTACCTCACGCCGCCCCATGCAACCGGTCTGGCCCCGCACACGGACGGACACGACGTCATCGTCGTCCAGCTCGCCGGTTCGAAGCGCTGGTCCGTCGAGTCGCTCGGAGAGTTCGAACTCGGCGCCGGCGACACCCTCTATGTTCCGGCGGGTACCGAGCACGTCGCTTCGTCGAACGACCAGACTTCGCTGCACCTGACACTCGGAATCCTGCGGGTCACGTATCGATCCGTTCTCGAACGAATCCTCCGTGACGGTCCGGCTCGACTCGACGATCCACTTCCGCTCAGATTCCGGACCGCCGACGACGACATGCACGCCGAACTCGGGCCGATGATCGACGAGGTCCGGCGTCATCTCGCGTCGATCGATGTCGCCGAAGTCGCTCGATCCGAACGGACTCGGCGCACGAGGCGGCCACCGCGACCAGGGGCGCTGAATGCTGCCGTCGGACTCGCGAACCTCACACTGCAGGCCTGCGTCATCCGGACCGTCGACTGGACGGCGATCCGTCGAGCCGACTCCGTCATCCGGATCGAACGCGACGGACACTGGATGAACGTCCCATCGGTGTGTGCCCGTGCGATCGCACAGTTGCGGCGCGCTGATCACGTCCTGATCGATGACCTCGTCGGTCTCGACGACTCCAGCAAGCTGATCCTCGCTCGACGGCTGATCACTGCAGGATTCTGCCGCGCGACCGACGAATGATCGGGCCTCGCTATTCCTCGACGACACCGAGGAAGTCGTACAGGCCACCGACCTTCATCACCATCACCTGGAACGGTTCCGAGACCACCACCCGTAACTGACAACCGATGCGATCCAGTGAGTGGCGCAATCTGATCAGGCTGCCGAGCGCCGCCGAGTCGATGATCGTGGTCCGAGTGAGATCGACGGTGAGCCGAACGAGTTCCTGCGACAGCGCTTCACCGGCGCGATCGAAACGCGCGATCTGGACGCGGTCGAACTCCCCGATGACCCGGATCTCGGCCTCGGGCACGTCGAGGTCGCCGCGCACGGAGATCTCGAGATCGAGGCGTCCCGGTCGATTGCTCATCGGACGATCCCGAACCCGGCGAACGGCAGCGTGACGACGGTTCCGGTGCGCGACGACTCGAATGCAATCGCAGGAACGAGCGCCCGCGCGAGGAGGAGACCCCGCCCACGTTGGTCGGGTTCGCCGCCATCGATCGGGATGGGTGGAACAGATCGCAGAGCCGTCGAGAACCCCTCTCCCGAGTCGATCACACGGACCAACTCATCGGAACCGAAACGCACCTCGAGCACGATCGGCCGGTCCACCCCGAGCCGCGCGTGCTCGTCGACTGCGTTCGCGACGATCTCGGTCAAGGCGACCAGGAACGTGCTCTCCGCGTCCGAGTCACGGAAGGTGACGACCCGCCGCACCGTGGAACGGCTGATGGAGATGGACACGAGGGCGGGTGGCATCTCGAGTCGGAAACCGCCTCTCACCGACACCTCGGCGACATCGCTGCTCATCATTCCTCCTGCTCGTCGAGTTCGTTGCGAAGCCTGTCGATCGCGGACGACAGGCGACGATGGACCTGAGGCTGCGAGATTCCGATCAGACGGCCGATCTCGGATTGGGTCATGCCATCCCGATAGCGGTACTCGATCAATCGTCGTTCCTCGTCATCGAGTCTCGACATGGCGTGGGAGAGAAGTGCCGCGTCCATCGAGTCCCCAGGTGCCGCGAGATCGATCCCAGCATGCTCGACGGAGGAGGAGAAGCGCGACTCGCGCACGCGGACCGCCTCCATCACCCGCTCCCGCTCGAAGCCGGTTTCGTCGGCGACCTCGCCGACCGACGGCGAGCGTCTCAGCCGTGCCGTCAACCGCTCGGATGCCGAAGCGACCGTGATCGAATCCTCCTGCAGCGAGCGCGGCACCCGCACTCCCCAACCGTTCGATCGAAGATGCTTCTTGAGTTCACCGTTGATCGTGACCACGGCGAACCGCACGAAGACTCCGCGTTCGGGGTCATAGCGTCGGCACGCGAACAAGAGCCCGAGTCGTGCAACCTGCCGAAGATCCTCGTCCACTCCCGCTCCGAAGCTGTATCGACGCGCCAGCCTGTCTGCGAGATCGACGTGCCGATGGAAGAGTTCATCGGCCTCCACGTCGGACAGTGTTCCGCTCCTCGAACCGGTCACGGTCACACCGGCCCGCGTCATCCCAGCCGCGCAGCGAGGCGGACGCTCGCGGGGTCCTTGGAGATGGTCACATCGAAGAACGACTCGACGATCTCGCTGACGTCGCCAAGCGATGCACCGTCGTCGGCCAGCCCGGCTCCGGTCTCGAGACGGAGTTCGATGACGAGCAGATTGCCACGCGAGGTGACCACCGCCGCCTGCACGCCACGGTGATGCAGCGCGTCGATGCAGTCCTCGAGCGGGATGTCCAACGACTCGAGGGCGGCCAGATCGACGTCTCCGTCGGCGCACAACTGATCGACGACAGCCAAGAGGACGCGGAAGATCATCGAGCTGTCGCACCCGTCGAAATCGCAACGCACGTCCTCCATCACGTCCATCGTGTCGCTCACCGATCACTCGTGACGCGGCGGATGACGACTGCGGTGATGTCGTCGGACACACGCTCGTCCTGGATGAAGCCGATGACGTCGTCCACGACGCCGTGAGCCGTGCGCAGCGGACTCGTCGACCAACGGTCCTCGAGCGCCTCGTGGAGACGATCCGATCCGAACTCCGAACCGTCGGACGAGCGGGCGTTCGCCGGCCCGTCGGAGAACATCGCGATTCCATCGCCCGGTTCGAGTGCCCGACCCGCCTGTACGCCGTACGCGTGATCGGCGATCACTCCGAGCGGGAGCTCGGCCGTCAGGTCGAGACAACGCGCCTCTCCGCCTTCGACCGCCCACGCGGGCTCATGACCGGCGTTCACGAACTCGATGCCGCTCGCATCGATCCGCACGGCCAGTCCGGTGACGAAGCAGTCCCCTGCGAACTCCTCGAACAGCACGGCGCTCGCCGCGTTCATCTGTGCTGCGAGACCTCCACCGGAGCGACGCGTGTTCCGAATCGCCGACAGCGCCAGCACGCTCGCCATCGTCGCTGCAACCCCGTGTCCCATGCCGTCGAGCGAATACGCGAAGAGGGCGCCGTCGGTTGTTGCATAGTCGAAGGCATCTCCTGCGACCTCGTAGGCCGGCTCGAGCACGCTTCCGATTGCGTACTGGCCGAGGAGGTCCGCACGGTTCGGTAGCGACGCCCACTGCATCTCGGCCGCAACGCTCATCGAGCTCCGCCGTCGCACGCGCTCGAGATCCTCGAAGCGGGCACGGTGTGCGTTGGTGATCGGTCCCAGCAACTGCACGACCTCGTCCGACGGCAAGTTTGCGGGAGATGCGCGCACGACGAGCACCGGGTGTTCTCGATCCGAGATCGGAATCCAGTGCAGATCGTCCTCGACGAACGGGCGGTTCTCAAGCATTGCGGCGCGCATCGCGCCGTCCAGGGGGAACGACGTGGTGGCGCCCGGCGTCGATCGCACCTCCACCATCCGATCGAATGCATGGTCGATCGCGAACAACGCTGCATCCTCGCCGAACGTCTCGGTCAACGCGTCGAGGACGCCGGCGAAATCGCGAGCGGACGCCACACTGGTCAGGTCGACCATCGGCATCATCGTAGCTGCCGAGCGTCGCGGAGGATCATGATCGGTGAGTACCCGATCGGCGCGGTCGCATTCGCTCACGGATCGATCCGTCAGCCGACCGGCTCGTGCACGATCTGCAGGTAGCCGTCGAGATTGGCGACCTCGAAGACCCGGCGTTGGAAATTGCGGCCCGTGACGAACTCGACGCTCACCCCGCGCTCGGTTGCGACCTGATGGAGTCTGGCGGCACAGCCGAGAGCAGCGGAGTCGATCATCGTCGTCGCGGTCAGATCGATCACCACTCGATCACCGCCGGTGAGGATCGCTCGCACGGTCTCGAACAGGAGCGGAACGCTGTCGCGGATCAGATCGCCCGTCACCGTGCACCGAACGCGACCGCGCGCGAACTCGAATGACACCTGGAGTGCGTCGTTGCTGCGTGATGACACGGAGCATGGGTACCCCCGTTCGGGAGATCGAAACCACCAGACGAACTGTGCAACCTCAGCCGCGACTCGATCTTTCGAGCCGGACGGGGCGGGACGAACGAGGAGTCCGACCGACGAGTTCCGCGTCAGGTCGTTCGCGTCCACACGCGTGCGTCGAACGACTCGTCGACGCATCGTGTGCGGAGCTCGAGCCAGGGCACTCCATCGAGCCAGGTGCCGATCGATCGACCCGACCGGGGGTAGTCGGTCTCGCCCGTGAAGTGCACGGCGATCAGGTCGCCGCCCGGCTCGAGCCAGCGATCCAGCCCATCGAGCGCGGCTCGGGCGCCGTCGTCGCCGAGGTAGTAGGCGACCTCCGACCACACGACCAGATCTCCCCCGCCATCGGGCCAGAACCGAGGGAACACCTCCTGGCGGACCTCGACGTTCGACCGATCGGACAGACGTCGTCGCGCTCTCTCGACGGACGACTCGTGGAAATCGAACGCGATCAGCTCGTCGCAGCGAGCGGCCAGCAGCTCGGTCAACGAGCCGATCGAGCAACCGGGTTCGAGCGCGCGTCGGTATCGATGTCGCGGGAGCAGGGCAAGTGTGAGCGCATATTTGCGGCGTTCATACCACGCTGAGTCGAAGCCCCACGGGTCGTCGTCCTCGGCGTACATCGCATCGAAGTAGCCGAGTGGAACACCGGAGGCTTCATCGTGGGGCGCCATGTCGGAGTCGGTCACGGGCTCGACGAGCCGGTTACAGCGCCGAGCTCGCGCTCGCCGTGATGCTGACGGAGGTACAGGTGCGTATCGGAGAATCGGGTCGCCAACGCGGCATCGGTGGTGAACGGACGGGGTCCGAATGCCCGACCGAAGCGGTCGAGCACATCGGCGCACATCCGCTCGGTGAGATGGCGCAGCGAGCGAGCACGCCGCTCGGCCTCGACCCGGTCGTCGGGTGCCGCGTCGATCTGTCGAGCTGCGCTGTCGAAGAGCGCTTCGAGGCCCCACGCCGCTGCCCTCAGTGCACCGAGTTGCGCCTGTCGATGCGGATCGGAACCACCCGAGCGATCGCCAGCCTCGATGATCCCGAGCGTCGCTCCCGCCCAACAGGCCGCGGGTCCACACGCTCCGTGCCAGAACCCGACGCGATCGAGATACCAGTTCGGCGGGCCGACCATCCGGTCCGGATCGATCGGGTGACGGTCGTAGCGCACCACACCCGTGGCGGTGTCGGAGAGCGCACCTGTCGCCCATCCACTCGTGTCGAGTTCGATCCCGACGTCCGGACCGGCATCGACGTCGACGAGACGTTGGCGGCCGTCGTGATCGATCACCGTGACGAGTGCCCGGTCGACGATTCCGAGGCCGCTGCAGAACAGCTTCGTTCCCGAGATCGACGACGCCTCGAGTCGGGGATCTTCGGGACCGGACGATGCCCACACCCCGTACAGGGATCCCCCGTCCGGCTTCCGACCGGCTTCATGCAGGATCGACGTCGCGTCGCAGTGAGCCTCCGCGAGCCGCGCCACGCCCACCGGCAAGGTCCGTGCGATCTCGATGAGGGCTCGATGGCGTGCCGCGGTCGAACCACTCGCGGGGTCCGGCAGGTCGAGACGACCCGACACGAGCAGGTCTCGCAGGCAATCCGTCGTGCTTCCGATCGTGTTCACGGTCGCACCTCGGCGACGGCTGGACCGCACGATTCCACGAAGTATTCGTGTGTCCACATCGCCGGCTCCACCCATTGCTCGTCGAGGACGGGCGCCCGATCACCCTGACCATCGAACTGGCTGGCGTGTTCGCGCATTGCACGCTGTTTCGTCCGGCGGTCGTCGGCGTCGAGTTCGAACGACAGGAGTCGCCCGGCGTCGATCTCGTCGGGTCGACGGTGATGCCACGTCCAGAACAGCGAGAAGATCAGCGTCACCGGCACCTGTGCAGCCGCCTCGAGCGCGGCGCGCCCGCAGGCCTCGTGATCGGGGTGGACATCGTGGTTCCATGTCGCAACGAGCAGGTCGCCCGGCCGCAGCACGTCGATGATTCGGTCGCTCAGGTCGGACTCGTCCTCATCGACGTGGCTGTCGGGGAACCCGAGCCGCCGGATCGATCCATCTGCGACACCGAGCACGTCGAGGGCCGAACGTTGCTCACCTCTGCGGGTGGCCGCGAGGGACGCGTCTCCGGCGGGGTCGTAGCTCGCCTCGCCGTCGGTCACCGCGACGATGACCACCTCCACTCCGACGTTCCGTTGATGTACGACGAGACCGCCCGCCGACAGCGTCTCGTCGTCGGGGTGCGGAGCCACCACGACCGTCCGCCGAGCAGGTGGGGACCAGGTCCGCGCCGATGCGAGAACCGAATCCCATCGGTCGCGCACAGCCATGCCACCCTGCTCCATTCGTCGACGAGCTGCGACCGTCATGCCACGGTCTGCCTGAGATCCTCGAGCTCTCGATCGAGCGCGGCGAGATTGGCGGCGAACCCGGCCGGAGCACGCCCCACCAGCCGAGCGCTGGTGGTCACGGTGAGAGCTGTGGATGCCGTCACCGGTCCGACGCGCCGGAGCCGATTCCACAGGTCGTGATCCTCACCGGTTGCGAGTGGATTCCATCCTCCCGCCGCGCGGAATGCATCGGCACGACAACCCATGTTGGCACCGTGCACGTGGGGATGGGTTCCGTCCGGACGTCGGAGGTAGGTCCGATCGAACAATTCGACGAGGTCGGTTCGACACAACGCAAGCTCACGCAGTTCCACCACCCCCGCTGCACCGATTGCGCCCGAGCGTGCGATGTCGAGGTGAGTCGTCAACCAGTCCGGTGGAACGACGGTGTCGCCGTCGGTGTTGGCGATCCACACCCGTCGGGGTTCGACGCCGAGATCCAGCAGTGCGCACTCCACGCCGAGGTGTCGTGCCGTTCCGACGATGCCGGCATTCGACTCGAGCACGACGTCACCGTCACCGCCGGCCAGCGCCGCCAGAGCACGGCTCACCGTGCGATCGGTACAGCGGTCCGCCACGACGGTCACGCTGCAGCTCACCTCTGCGGGAAGCCGCCGGCGGGCGGCTGCGACGCTCTGCAGGCACTCGACGATCGAGTCCTCCTCGTCGCACGCAGGTATCACGACGACGACGTGAGCGATGTCGACGGACGGGTCCTGGGATGTCTGGGGGGACGGTGCGCTCGAGAGCGTTTGGATCATGACCACACGTACCCCGAATCGACGACAGATATCCCTGCGATCTGCGAACACGTCAGAGCTCGGGATCGCGGTCGGCGGTGCCGGCGCATCAGGTCTGGTCGACCGCCGGCTGGCGCTCCCAGTGCCGAACCTGCCGGCAGGCGCGGACGAACGTCGCCGCCGCGCTCTTCGTTCCGAGATCGTGATAGCCGTCGTCGAAGTCGGTGACTCCGACCGCATCGAACAACGGCGTCGAACTGCCCGTGTACGCGACGAACTTGCAGTGGGCGTGGGCGTCGGAGACGAAATCCTTGGCCACCGCGTCGAGCGCCAGCCGTTCGGCCTGCTCGTCGTTCAACACGACCGCAATCGCATCAAAAACCACCGACGGTCCACCGTCGATCTTCTCGGCGATCTCGAGTTCGGAGCCGGCACTGTCCATCACACCGTGCTTCTTCGGTGCCACGAGCGCCATGAGCGCCCCCTCGTTCTTCGCAGCCTTGCGCAATGCTGCCAACACCTTCGGATCGGTTCCCTCAGCGACGAGGACACCGATCTTGCGGCCGGCAAACGACTCCAGCGGATCGGCGAGCATCGAGAGCGCAGGCGACGGTTCGAGATCGGTACGCGTCGGGCGCGCCGCGTCGGCAGCGTCCGGGAGAGCGAGTCCGAGGCCGTCGGCGACCCGCTGCGCGAGGTCGTCCGACACGTTGCGCAATCCCGCGAGCATGCGCTCCTGGACCGCAACCGTTTCGACCTTCGAGAGTTCGAACACGAAGGCGTCGACGATGTGGTTCCGCTCGACGTCGGTCTGGCTGTCGTAGAACTGTCGGGCCTGGCTGTAGTGGTCGGCGAACGATTCGGCGCGCACGCGGCGCTTGTCGCCGGACTCCGCCGCGGCGAACGATCGGTAGCCGCGCTCCGGGTCTTCCCGAGGGCCACCCTCGCTGCCCCACGAGTTCGGTTCGTAGTTCGCCCGGCCGAACTCGGGCGCCTGCGTGGACATGTGGCCGTCCTGTTGGAAGTGCATGACCGGACAGCGCGGCGCGTTCACCGGGATGTGCGTGAAGTTGGGCGAACCGAGCCGCTTCAGCTGGGTGTCGAGATACGAAAAGTTGCGGCCCTGCAGGAGCGGATCGTTGGTGAAGTCGATTCCGGGCACGACGTTCGCGGTGCAGAACGCAACCTGTTCGGTCTCGGTGAAGAAGTTGTCGACATTCTGATTCAAGGTCATCTTCCCGATCGGGGTGACCGGAATCTGCTCCTCGGGAATCAGCTTGCTCGAGTCGAGCACGTCGAAGTCGAACGAATCGGCGAAGTCGTCATCGAACATCTGGACGCCGAGTTCCCATTCCGGGAAGTCTCCCGAGTCGATCGAGTTCCACAGATCGCGCCGATGGAAGTCCGGGTCGGCCCCGTTGATCTTCACGGCTTCGTTCCACGTCACCGACTGCACGCCGCCCATCGGCTTCCAGTGGAACTTCACATAGGTCGATGCGCCACCTTCGTCGACCAGTCGGAACGTGTGCACACCGAAGCCCTCCATGAACCGGAACGACCGCGGGATCGCCCGATCGGACATGATCCACATCAACATGTGCGTCGATTCGGGCATCAGCGAGACGAAGTCCCAGAAGTTGTCGTGCGCCGTCTGCGCCTGCGGGAAACCACAGTGCGGCTCGGGTTTTGCGGCGTGGACGAGGTCGGGGAACTTCATCGCGTCCTGGATGAAGAACACCGGAATGTTGTTCCCGACCAGATCCCAGTTCCCGGCATCGGTGTAGAACTTGACGGCGAACCCGCGCACGTCTCGCGCCAGGTCCGCCGAGCCCTTGTTGCCCGCAACCGTCGAGAACCTCACGAACACGTCGGTCTTCTTGCCGGTGGCGGCGAACAGGCTCGCCATCGTGATGTCGGTGAGTGCGTCATAGCACTCGAAGGTCCCCTTCGCTCCGTAGCCCCGAGCGTGGACGACACGTTCAGGGATCCGCTCGTGATCGAAATGGAAGAGCTTCTCGCGGAGCACGAAGTCCTCGAGCAACTGAGGGCCCCGATCCCCGACCGTGAGGGTGTTCTGGTCGTCGGAGATCACCACTCCCTGCTGCGTGGTCAGCGACGACCCGTCGCCTCCATCGGCGACGGTCTGATGGGTCTCGCCGCCCGACGGGGACGGGTTGCTGTGCTTCTGCGCCGTCTTCTTCGACGCTGCGGGACGCTTCTTCTTGGGCGTGGGCTTCGGTGCCATGGGAACTCCTGGGGTGAGACGTTGTGCCACGAAGTACCCCGGACGTGGAGCCGTCATTCACGGCACGTCGTGTTCGCGACCGGGCGTCATCCGTGCTGGTCGTCGTACTGCGCTCGAGCGTCGGCGTCGTCGAACCCCAGCACGCACCAGTACGAATCGTGGCCTGCTCGGCGGAGTCCTTCGATGCGATGGTTCCCATCCTCCAGCACCAGATGGTCGCCTTGCCACGTCACGACGAAGGGCGGTGGTGACCAGCCCTCGTCGACCGATTCCTGCATGTCCTCGACGGTCTCGAGGTCGTCGTCGCCGAGTCGTTCCAGCGTCGGCTGGTCCGGTGGCCCTGCGAGTCGGTGGAGTCGGTCGAACTCGAGTCGGAGGGGGCCGAACCACTCGGCGTACTCGCCGCTCAGTTGCTCGCCGAGTTCGGCGTTGTCGCTGCCGTCACTCGCGAGGAAGCGGGCCACCCAGGTGGACAGGTCGCCGACCTCGGCTGCGGTTCGGGCACTCTCGACGGTGAACTCGGAATCGGACATGATCGATCGATACCCCGCTGCCCGCCGATCCATACCTCACTCGAGGTGGCGAGCATCGTTGTACGCGCGCAGCGTCCATTGCCGCGTCAGCTCGTCGAACTCCCACTCGGTCAGCCCGGTGTGGGTCGGTACCAGTCGAGCGATGTGCTCACCGTTCGGGACGCCAAGCCGGACGCGCAACGAGGCTGCGATCACCCCCGCGTGGCACACCGCCATCACCGTCTGCGCGGGATGGTCGGAGGCGAGGCGATGCATCGTGTCGTCGACCCGCTCGTGGAAGCTGTTCCAGCTGTCGCCACCGGGCGCAAACGGGCGGTCGGGCTCGTCGATCATGTCGAACGATCCGAAGCGCGTCGGGTAGTCGACCCAATCGACTCCGTCGGCTTCACCGGTGTGGACTTCACACAGCGCGCAGTCGCGAGGAACGTTCGCGTGACCGATCGCCGGGGCGATGATCTCGGCGGTCTCGATCGCTCGCGGAATCTCGCTGGTGACCAGCTCATCGACGTCGACCCGACCGGTGGCCAACAGATCCTTCAGAGCGTGGGCCTGAGAACGACCGAGGTCGGTCAAACCACGGCAACCCGTCGGCCCGCCGATCGGCCCGTGGAAACCGGCGAACGCGTCGCCGTGCCGAACGAAGAACAGTCTCATCGCGTGCGAGGGTACGACCGATCCGCCATGCTCGAGGGCCCGGAACGCCCAGTGTCGACCCACCCGACGGGTGAGCCGACACCGAGCGACCGGCAGATCGGCCGGATCAGCTGGCGGCGTCCAGCTGAGTCTTGACCTCGTCGCGCGCCCGGGTGATGTCGGCCAGTTGAGCGCTCACCGTGGTGCGCAGATCGGCCGAGATGTCGGCGTCCAGCGCCTTCTCGTACTTCTCGACTGCGTGATCCTCGCCCTGGACCGCAGCACTGAGGACGCCGTCCGGGTCCGACCCCGAGATCGCGTCCTTCAACGTCATCCAACCGCGGTGCACCGCGGCAGCAACCGAACCGTCCTCGTCGATGTCATCGCCGTAGGCGGCAGCCATCGTCTCGAGTTGGCTCGAGAACTGCTGGCGCTCCTGCGCGTGGCGTTCGAAGATGGCTGCGAGGTCGGGTCGGTCGAGTGCCTTGAGCTTGTCGGCGCCCTCGGCGAATCCCTTGCGGCCGTCTTCGAGAACTTCGATCAGATCCTTGGTCGTCTTGGCATCTTGAGACATGAGTGCATTGCTCCTTGTGTGGGGGTGGGGTGGGGGTGTGATTCAGGCCAACGGACCGGGTTCGGGCGTCTGCGGATCCGGATCCGGCACCGTCGGTGGCACGGGCGGCACGTGATTCGGATCGGGGTCGGGAATGGTCGGCGTGTGGGTGGGGTCCGGCTCCGGAATGATCGGTTGGGGCGAGTTCGGAACATCGGACATGTCCCGGACGTACCCAGGCGTGAGCGTCGGTATTCGTTGCCACTCCGAATTCATGGCGACAGCGATCGGAGGGATTGAACGCCAGGAGTTCGGGTATCGACCCCTCATGGCAGTCGACCGCGATGTTCTCGCTTCGATCGGACCGCGGGTTCGACAGTCGCCCTTCTTCGACGCCACTCTGGCGGCCGGGTTGCACTCGGTGAGCTCCTACAATCACATGTGGCTGCCCATGGGCTACGGGCATCCGGACGAGGAATACGAACGGCTCACGACCGGTGTCTCGATGTGGGATGTGGCGGCCCAGCGACACATCGAGGTCGCCGGCGAGGATGCCGACGACGTGGTCCAACTGGTCACGGTCATCGACACCTCGTCGGTCGCAGTGGGGACGGCCACATACGCCCCGATGGCCGATCATCAGGGCCGATTGATCAACGACCCGGTGCTGTTCCACGTTGCCGACCGGGAGTGGCGCTTCTCGATCGCCGACAGTGACATCCGACTCTGGGTCGATGCCACGGCGAGAGCGCACGGACTCGACTGCACGGTCACCGAACTCGACACCGCGACGCTCGCAGTGCAGGGTCCGAAGAGCTCCGGGGTGATGGAGGCGCTCGGTCTCGGGTCGATGAATGCCCTCGAATCGCTTCACTTCCAATCGACCGAACTCGACGGACTCCACATCCGGGTTTCCCGGTCGGGATGGAGCACCCAGGGTGGATTCGAGTTCTTCCTCGACGATCCCGACGGAGCCGACGATCTCTGGCACCTGGTTGCGGACGCCGGGGCGTCACTCGACATCGGACCCGGCGCGCCGAATCCGTCCGAACGGATCGAGAACGTGCTCCTCTCGTACGGAACCGACACCGGCTACCACGCCGACCCGTACGAACTCGGTCTCGGAGACCTCGTCGATCTGAGGTGCGGCCACTTCGAAGGACGGGTGGCCCTCGAGCAACTCGCACGTCGACGACCGGAGCGCCGGCTTCGAGGACTGCGCCTCGACGGATCGAAGATCGAGCCCCTCCAGCAGCCACTTTTCGTCGAGGCCCAGGGTCGTCCGGTCGGCCAACTTCGCGCCGCCGCGTGGTCACCACGCTTCGGCACGAATCTCGGGCTCGCCTTGATCTCCTCCGACATCGACCTCGGTTGCCGGCTCGACGTGATCGGCCACGACGATGTCGGTACGGGTGTGGTCGTCGACCTCCCGTTCGATGACGACACGAGCGCGGGTTAGGAGCTTCGTGGAAGCCTGCCCGAAATCGATGGTCTTCGGACCGTGCGGAGGCGTCACCGCCATCGGGGGGTGCGAAGTCGACTCGCGACCGTGCCCCTTCGTCACCGAGGGCGCTCCGCCGTGGCGGCGTCGCCCGCACGAGCCACGTCCCCCACGACTGCCGGACATCGTCGTCGACATCCGTCCCGACCCGTCGGCCAGCGATTTCGACGAGTCGATCGACATCCTCGTCGACGCAGGCGTCGGCGGGCTGATCGGTGATCACGTGGATGACCCGGCGCACGTGTCCGTGCCCGACGTCGTCAGCCGCGTCGCGGCTCGTGGCCTGACCGTGACGGCGACGGTCGCGTGTCGCAATCGGTCCGTCAGGGAGTGCCGCAAGGCGATCGGCGACCTCGTCGACGCAGGCGCCGACGCAATTCTGTGCGTGACCGGCGACCATCCCGCAGCGCGCTTCGGGCCTGATGCGACCGCCACCTTCGCCCTCGACGGCACCCGTCTCGCCGCTCTGGCGCGTTCACTCGGTGGCTACGTCGCGGTGGCCGAGAGCCCGGGAAGTTCCCCGGTTCACCGTCGCGCCTGGCGACTGGCGCAGAAGCAGCGCGCCGGTGCCGACGTCGCGATCCTGAACCACTGTGGCGGTCTCGACGAACTCGAACGGTTTGCCGCCGATGCCACGGAGTGCGGCGTGACGATGGCGGTCGCCGCTCCCGTCCCCGTGATCAGCGATCTCGCGTCGCTCCATGCGCTCACGAGCTTCCCGGGATTGCTGCTCCCACCCGAGCTGGTCCGCGCGTTCCGAACCGCGCGCGACCCCGAACTCGCCGGGATCGACTCGGCGATCACGTTCGGTCGACAACTCCGCGCCGGCGGGAGATTCACCCACCTGAACCTGTCGGGGCGTGCGACCGAGGACGGCCAACTGGCACGGTGTCGCATCATGGCCGAGGTGGCCGTGGGGATTCGTCAGCCGTGATCGCGAACTGGCTCTGGAGTTCGTGGAGCGACGCCGTCAGCATCGTGCTGTCCGCGCTCCTGATGATGATCGCCGTCATCGGCATCATCCGCATCATCGGGCTGCGATCACTGTCGAAGATGTCGAGCTTCGATTTCGCCGTCACGGTGGCGATCGGTTCGATCACGGCCTCGACCGTGACGACGACGACACCCCTGGCGAACGGGGCGCTCGCAATCGCCGCGCTCCTCGTCGTCCAGGCGGTGATCGCCGTGCTGCGGCGTCGTGCATCGTTCGGCAAGGTCGTCGACAACGAGCCCGTGCTGCTCATGTCCGAGGGAGTCGTGATCGACGATGCCCTCACCCGATGTCGCGTCACCGAGTCCGATGTCCGAGCCAAGTTGCGGGAGGCGAACGCCCTCGATCTCTCGAGCGTGCGTGCAGTTGTCCTCGAGACCACGGGTGACATCAGCGTGCTCCACGGCACAGGCCCGATCGACCCTGTCCTTCTCCGAGGCGTTCATGACCTTCGATCGACGGGCTGAAACGGCGGCGGTGAACGGGCACCAACCGATGTCCTGGACCCATGCCTGAAGGCGACACGCTTCGACGCGCCGCAGAGGTCCTGACGCCGATCCTGGAAGGTCAGGTCGTCACCGACCTGTGGTTCAGGAAACTTCGCGGCTACCGGCCGCGGGTCGGTGACCGCATCCATCGGGTCGACGCCGTCGGCAAGTACCTGTTGATCGAGTTCGACCGCCGACTGGTACTCCACACCCATCTCGGAATGTCAGGGACCTGGCGCGCCGGCCCGGTCGATCGCCCGGCTCCGCGCGACCCTCGGCTGCGAATCGTGATCGAGACCGCCCTCGGCCGGGCGCTCTGTTTCGCCGCGCCAGACATTTCGACCCACCTTCGAGATTCCGGAAACGCACCCGCCGATCGTCTCGGACCCGATCTGAGCGATGACGACACCGACCTCGATGCCGTGCTGGAGCGCAGCCGCAGCATCGAGCAGGACACGTCACTCGCCGAACTGCTGTTGAACCAGCACGTTGCTGCGGGCGTCGGAAACGTGTTCAAGAGCGAAACGCTCTTCGTCGCCGGTCTCCACCCGTTCACCTCCGTCGGCGCAACGTCCGATGAACAGCTCACACGAATGTGGTCGGTCGCACACCGGCAACTCGTCGCGAACCGTGGACGTCCCTACCGATCCACCACAGGCGCCGGGAATCCTGGGCGGACCTACGTCTACGGCCGCCACCGCTTCGCGTGTCGCCGCTGCGACAACGCCATCAGCTTCTCGGCCGCGGGCGAACGAACCGAACGATCGACCTACTGGTGCCCCACCTGTCAGCCCGCGCAGGGTTGAACCCGATCGACGGGGTCAACCACGCCGGACGCTCCGCCGATGATCGGCGTCGACGTCGCTCTCGTGTCGGAAGGTGACCATCGGGAGGTAGAACCACGCCCAGCCCAGCAGCGCTGCGATTCCGGCCGCGGCACCCGCGGCGACGACGCTGTCGAAGACGAGACTCGACACGAGGTAGACGGTCGCCGAAACGGCGACGGCCATCACGATCGAACCGCTGATCGCCAGCCAGGTCGCCCAGATGAGATGACGTTTCGATCGTCGAGTCAGTCCGGAATCCGGCGCACGGACGCGTTGATGCACACTCGGAGCGATGAGCAACACCGACGCCACCCCCGAGGAGTAGAAGGCGATCGCGAACGCCGCACGCTCGACATCGGTGAAATCGCTGAATGCAGATTGCAGCGGCGTGATCAACAAGAACGCGAACAACACCTGGATGCCCGGCAGCGAGGTGCGCAGCCCCTCCATGAGCGACCGGAACTGATCGTCCACCGTACTCATCGTCGAGTCGTGATCCGTCGATTCTCCGGTGGCGGTGTGATCGGCGGTCACGTGCGGGTCCTCGTCGTCGACACCCCGGTGATCGTAGGTCATCGACATCCCGGCCGGGTCGAATCGGAGGGCGTGAAACCTTGTCACCCGGGGTACTCCTGCCGCATGAAAGCACAGAGTGTCGGATTGGCAGGCCTGCGTGGGTGGCGGAGTTCAGTGGCAGATGCCGTGGCATCACCGGTCGCCGACCGCTCTCCACTGCGACGGGATCAGATCCGCGCATCGGTCGGCGCGATCTTCCTGCTGATGTCGATCATCTACGTCTTCGGCGCGGTCAGGGACCTGCTGCGCGACGACGTCTGAGTCCTCCGTCGGCGAAGGACTCAGGGCGCTCGTCGCGGAGTCATCGCTGCCACGTGATGGAGACGATGGCGACGTCGTCGGCTTGTTGATGTTGCGGGTGGAACTCGTCGAACAGGTCATCGACGGTCAACCGGCGTCGGCGCCCCTCGACGAACTCCGTGAGGTGATCGAAGGCCTGGTCGAGGTCGACGCCCGGCGTCTCGACGAGACCATCGGTGTAGAGGATCAACCGATCACCCGGCTGGATGAGACGTTCACTGAACCCGAAGTCGGATTCGAACCCGAGCGGAGCCCCGTGCGGCGCGTCGAGCAACTCGACCGGAGCGGCGAGATCGGCCGGAACGAACACCGCCGGCGGATGACCGGCGCTCGACCACGTCAACGTCCGCGACACATGGTCGTACATCGCGATCGTGGCGGTGGCGTGGCCGTCGCCGAAATGCTCGATCGCCTTGGACGTCTGCGTCGCGATGTCATCGCTGCGCGAACCTCCGAGTGCGACGGCTCGCACCACGGAGCGGGCGTGCGCCATCTCGCCCACCACGGTCGGTCCGTGGCTGGCGATGTCGCCGATCACGATCAAGGTGGTGGTGTCGGTCAGCTCGACGATGTCGTACCAGTCACCGCCGGCCGTGATGGTCAGGCTCGACGGGCGGTACAGCCCGGACACGACGAAGTCGTCGATGTCGTCGACCACCATGTCCAGCAATGCGCGATCGAACGACTGGATCGCCATCGTCTGCTCGGAGATCAAACGCGCGCGAGACATCGCCTGGCTCGCCAGGCTGGCGATCGTGTACAGCAGCAAACGGTGCGTGTGGTCGAAATCTGTCTGCTCGGTGTAGATCAGGCCGAACGCTCCGAGCGTTCGCTCACCGTCGCGAAAGGGCAGCACCGCCCACGCGTGGTGATCATCCTCGAGGTACTCGGCCAGGTGGGGGTACGACGACAAGAAGTCGTCCCGGCAGGCGAAGAACGCGGGCTCGCCCGACTCGATGGCGTCTGAGAACGGCTCGGTTCCGGGGGCGAAGGGAAACGACTTCCACGCCGTGGCGAGGTCATCGGTGAGGCCTTCGACGGCGAGGATGTCGAAGCGATTGCCGTCCTTGCTGATCACCGACCCGGCCGCCGCTGCGGCGAGGCCGAGCCCGTCCCGCAGCAATGCTCGCGACACCTCGTCGGCCGTGGTCGATCCCACGAGCGCCGCGGTGAGATCGTTGAGGTGCTGCAGCCGTTCGATCGTCGCGGTGAACACCGTGTTCACGGCACGCGTCTGCCCGGCGGTCGATGGCGGTGTTCCCGTCGCTTCACGTGCGAGCCGCGGTGGCACGAACGACGTGACCTCCTCGGGGTGGATCAGGATGAACCTGCGACCCGATTCCGGGTCCGTGACGGGAGTGTTGGTGATCGACCAGTACCGCTCCGACATCCCGTTCCCGTCGTCGATGTCGTACCGGTGCAACGGCATCACCTGGGGGGTCCCCTGGGTGAGCGCTGAGTCGAACGATGCCCGCAGCGCCTCCTCGCCTCCTTCCGTCGCCACATCGGGGAACGCATCGAACAGGCCCGTGCCGACCAGCGACGCCCTGGAGCGGCCGGTCATCTCACAGTACGCATCGTTCACAGCGAGCAACTCGAACCGGGCTGACCCGGCCAACAGCGCCATCGGCGAGGCCAGCGAGGTGAACAGATGCTCGAAGTCCAGCCCGACCGCCGCTTCGCGATGGTCGTCGGTCATCGCCGACACGGCCCGATCGGGCGTCGCAATCGGTCGGCGGGAGCGTCGTGCATCGGGGGAATCTAGACCCCGTACGTGTGTCCCGTCGCCACGAATCCCGAAAGTCTGACGTCGGCGTTTGACTCCCCCGGGTTCGGGTACTGCAGCGCGATGACTGCGCTCGTCCTGATCATCATCGTCCTGCTTCTGCTCGGGGTCCTGGGCACGGTGATCAAGGGCCTGCTCTGGCTCACGCTCATCTGTGCGCTGCTCGTCGTCGCGGGAGTCGCGTACGGCTGGTGGAAGTTCCGGGGCACCGCAAAGAGCTGACCGGTTCCTCAGCCTGCGGCCGCTCCGGCGAGGACGGTGCCGTACCGGCGGCTGGTGCCGAGATCGTCGGCGGGCACGCCACCGGACCAGGCGCAGTTGCCGTTCACGAACACCGCGCGGACCGTGTCGTCGGTGCGCCGAACGAGGCGGTCGAGTTGGCCGAAGCCGGGCATCGGCTGCTCGTGGATCTCGTCCAGGTGCGTCGGATCGAGGACGACGACATCGGCCCGCTTGCCGGGTGCCAGCCGTCCCGCGTCGATGCGGTGGAAGTCGGCGATGTCAGCGGTCAGTTTGTGCACCGCATGCTCGATCGTCATGAACGGGCAACCGGCAAGCTCGGCGTCACGGACCCGCTTGAGTATCCGGAGCGGGAAGTTGTACAAGGCCATGTTGCGCAGATGGGCACCCGCATCGGAGAAGCCGATCATCGCAGCGGGGTGGCTCATGATCTGTTCGAGACGGTCCGAGTTCGAGTTGGCGACCACGCTGTACCAGCGGAGGTCGTTGCCGTGCGCCACCCGGAGGTCGAGGAACGTGACGATCGGTTCCTGCCCGCGATCGACTCACACGAGGAGGCGACGCATCGCGTCGATCTCGCTCTCGGTCGGCTGCACGGTTCGAGGCTTCGCCCAAGGCCCATCACATGACTCCGGGCAGTCGAGTGACCCAGCATGCCGACGATGTTCGGACCGAGTGGCAGCGAACGGAGGTGATCGACGTACTCGGCCGGCGATGTCCAGTCGACGATCTTCTCGAGCAGCGGCAGCACGGTGTCGCGCGGGATCCCCTCGACTCGGCAGAACGGTTCGGCGAGGTCCTCGGGTTCGCCGACGACCAGCGACAACCCGCACGACCCGATCAGGGCGGTCGTCACTCCGTGACGGAGCGACTCGGACAGCTGTGGATGGACCTCGACGTCGGCGTCGTAGTGCGTGTGCAGATCCACGAATCCCGGGGTCACCCAGCATCCGGCCGCATCGACGACGTCGATGTCAGCATCGTCGGCGACGTCGATCGCTGGTGCGATGGCGGTGATCGGCTCCGCTGGCGTCGACCCCCTGGCGGCGGGCGACGAGGAGGCGCTGATCGCGTACGCGTCGTTGATCGAGGTCCTCGAGGATGCGTCCCGCGCCACCGACGCCGCCGACTTCGGCCGGCGACTCGCGATGATGCAGGGCGTCGAGATCCTCGGCCCCGTCGGAGTCGCCGTGCGAACCGCACCGAACGTCGCCGGCGCGATCATGTCCGCCTCGCGGTACCTGTCCGTCTACAGCCCGGCGGTCTCGACCGCGTTGGTCGACACCGGAGGCGAGCGCACCGTCGGCCTCCGATTCACCATCCAGGTCGACCGCCCGCCCGATCACCGCCAGGCAACCGCGCTGACACTCGGAGTCGCGCTGCGGATCATGCGGCTGCTGTTGGGCGATGGCTGGTCGCCGGTCGCGGTCGATCTTCCCCACCGCCCGCTCGGTCCGGTGGACGCCTATTCCGCATATTTCGGATCCCGAATCCGGTTCGGTGCCGAGAGCAGCAGCTTCACGATCCTCCGGGCCGAGCTCGCGCGACCGGTGGCCGCTGACGCCGAGGTCCATCGAGTCGTCGGCGAGTACCTCGCGAGCGTCTCCCACCGCCGACGGGCGAGCTCTCACCTGCGATCCGGGACATGATCCGGCGGATGCTGCCGACCGGGGGCCTCGCACTCGAACCGATCGCCGATCGCCGATCGCCTCGCGATGCACCCCCGCACGGTCCAGCGGCGTCTGACCGCCGAAGGAACGAGTTTCGAGATCCTGGTCGACGACGTGCGTCGCGAGATCGTGGCGCACCATCTCCGTGACACCGATCTCCCGCTCAGCCGCCTCGCGACGATGGCCGGCTACAGCGAACAGAGCTCCCTCACCCGAGGCTGCAAGCGATGGTTTGGCGCGACGCCGACGCGTTGTCGCAGGGCGGACGGTTTCGGCGTCGCTCGGTCGAAGCCTGTGTGACCGCGACGTTTTGCGCGGGTCCCCGGCGGGAAGTCCATTCGGGCGAACGAACGGCCGGGAACCCGACCGAGAACAGGAGAGGACATGTCGGATCGGACAATCAGCAAGGTGCTGGTCGACGGACTGGTCGCCCACGGGGTCACCCACGTCTTCGGAGTCGTCGGTGACGCGCTCAACAGCGTGACCGAGGCAATTCGGCTCACGGACGGGATCGACTGGGTCGGGGTGCGACACGAGGAGGTCGCTGCCTATGCCGCCGGAGCGCAGGCGCAGTTGACCGGAACCCTCGGGGTGTGCGCCGGCACGGTCGGACCCGGATCGATCCACCTGCTCAACGGTCTCTACGACGCTGCCAAGAGTCACGCGCCCGTGCTCGCGATCACGGGCCAGGTTCCGCTCGCCGAGATCGGGACCGACTATTTTCAAGAGGTCGACAACGACCACCTCTTCCGCGACGTCTCGGTGTACAACCAGACGATCGTCGACGGGGCGCAGGTACCGCGCGTCGTGCAGGAGGCGTTCGATGCCGCACTCGCCCAGCGAGGTGTTGCAGTGCTCTCCATCCCCGGCGACGTCGGACCGGCCGAGGTCGACTCGGAACCGATCAGGGTGCTCGGCATGCCGCGCCCGGCCGCTGCTCCCCAGGACGAGATCGACAAGGCGGTCGCGCAGATCGATGCCGCAACGAACGTCACCATCCTCGCCGGGATCGGTGCCCGCAACGCTCGGGACCAGGTACTGGCCCTCGCCGACAAGCTCGCTGCTCCGATCGTGGCAACGATCAAAGCGAAGGAGACGTTCGATTGGGACAACCCGTTCAACGTCGGCCAGAACGGGTTGATCGGCAACCCGGCCGCCGCCGATGCCTTCGACGACGCCGACGTGCTCGTGATGGTCGGGTCCGACTTCCCGTATCGGGACTGGTTCTCCGACTCCGTTCCGGTCATCCAGATCGACCTGCGCTCCGACCACATCGGTCGTCGGGCTCCCGTTGCCGTCGGTCTCGTCGGTGATGCCGCCGCGACCGTCTCGATCCTCAACGATCTCGTCGAGACGAAGCGGGATCGGTCGCACCTCGACTCGGTCAGCGCCAAATACGAGCGCTGGCGCTCGCGTCAGGCCCGGCTCGCCGATCCCGCTCACGACGACCACCCGATCGGGGAGGTTCGCGCGGAGCTGGACAATCCAGAACATCGCATTCGGCCCGAGGCGGTCGCTGCCATCGTCGGTCGGATGGCGGACGATGACGCCGTGTTCACCACCGACACCGGGATGTCGACGGTCTGGCTCTCACGGTTCGTCGAGATGCGAAATGGTCAACGGCTGCTCGGATCGTTCAACCTCGGCTCGATGGCCAACGCGATGCCGCAGGCGATCGGCGCCCAGTGCTCGTTCCCCGACCGTCAGGTCATCGCCTTCTGCGGCGACGGTGGATTCACGATGCTGCTCGGCGACCTGATCACCGCGGTGAGCTGCGAGCTTCCCGTCAAGCTGATCGTGTTCGACAACAAGCGACTCGGCATGGTCAAGCTCGAGCAGGAGGAAGCGGGGCTTCCCGAATTCGGCACCGTCCTCGACAACCCGAACCTGGCCGACGTGGCCACCGCAATGGGCGCGCGTGGGATCCGGATCACCGATCCGGACGACCTGGAGTCCGGAATCCGTGCGGCGCTGGCTCACGATGGTCCCGTCGTCGTCGACGTGCTGACGAACCCCGACGAGATCCTCGTTCCATCCCACCCGTCACCGGGCCAGGCCTGGGGTTTCGCCATCGCAAAGGTCAAGGAGTTCATCCGCAGCCGCGGCGACGATGACGACGCCGCCGGTTGACGAGCAGCACCGGTCGGGATCCAAACACTCTCTCGGAGAGAACGAGCCGTTCGACGCGACAGTCCCGACTCACCTACATTTCCGCCGTGACCGACGACGCGTACCCCGGCCGGAACGACCACGGAATGCCAGCGGTCGAACTCGAGCAGCTGATCGACGCGCTTCAAGCCGACCTGTCGGCGGACGAGTTCGTCGAGCGTGGCATGTCCGTCGAGGGGACGTTCGACGAGATCGACGACCCGGTGCTCATCGGCCCCGACGGGCGCCCGATCAAGACGTGGATGGAGGGCTACCCGTACGACGAACGGATGACCCGCCAGGACTACGAGGAGAACAAGCGTCTCCTGCAGATCGAACTGTTGAAGCTGCAGGCATGGCTCCAGGAGTCGGGCCACAAGGTCTGCATCGTGTTCGAGGGTCGCGATGCCGCCGGAAAAGGCGGGACGATCAAGCGCTTCATGGAGCACCTCAACCCGCGTCTCGCGCGAGTCGTCGCGCTCGGAATCCCCACCGGACGCGAGCAGAGTCAGTGGTACTTCCAGCGCTGGATCGAACACCTGCCGACAGCCGGTGAGATCGTGATGTTCGATCGGTCGTGGTACACGCGTGCGGTCGTCGACCGGGTGATGGGGTACTGCACGGACGATCAGTACAGCGAGTTCATGCGCCACGTGCCAGAGTTCGAACGCTCGCTGCAGGCATCGGACACGACGGTCATCAAGTTGTGGTTCTCGGTGTCGCGCAAGGAGCAGGTGACGCGCTTCACGATCCGACGGATCGACCCCGTCCGCCAGTGGAAGCTCAGCCCCAGCGATCTCGCTTCACTCGACCGGTGGGACGAGTACACGGTCGCCAAGGAGGCGATGTTCCTGCACACCGACACCGAGGTGCCGTGGACGGTGGTGCGCAGCAACGACAAGAAGCGTGGTCGGGTCGAAGCGATGCGGTCGGTCCTCGATCGTTTCGACTATCCCGACAAGGACCACTCCGTCGTCGGACGACCCGACCCACTCGTCGTCGGGCCTCCCGCGCTCGTCGCAGCCGATGCGGGCGAACTCCCGGCCTGACCGCCCGCCGGCCTTTCCGACCGGCGTCAGCCCGACGAGGTCGGCGGTCCGAGGATCCGGAGGCACACGACCAACGACACCACTCCGAGAGCGACGCCGGCGATCACATCACTCAGGAAATGCATGCCCTGATACATCCGCGACCACGCCACCGCGACGATGACCGCAATCACCGTGGCGACAGCGAACGCTCTGACCCACTGATTCCGGGTGTGCCAGAACACGATCACGACGAGTGCGCCGTACACCGTGGCCGCCGCGACGTGACCGGACGGAAAGCTCGAGTTGACCGGGGAGTCGAGCAGACGCTCGACGTCGGGACGGGCGCGCCCGACGATGAAGCTGATGATGATGAACGCGGTCGCTTCGAAGATCAACGTCAGCGCGAGGAACACCGCTTCGTGCCAGCGTTTCCATGCCAGCGTTGCCACGACGGCGAAGATCGCCGTGGCGATGATCTTGATGTGGGTCGCTGCGAGAGTGGAGCCCCAGTGGGCGAGGTCGGTCTGCAGGTCGGTGCGCCCGGAGGCGAACCGTTCCGCGGTGTCCTGATCGAACCGGGTCAAGCCGTTCGGCGCGAGCGCGTCGGTGGCCAGCCAGCCGACCAGCGTGAACGCGGCGACGACCACCACCAGGGAGACTCCGAGCTGGAACCACTGATGCCGATGCAGCGGCCACGTGGCCTTCCACCAGGGCCGGTCGTCGGTCGGCGGGGTCTCCGACATTGTCGTCTCGGTGCTCACTCGTCCGCTCCGACCATCCGCCGCTTGGGAGCGCTGAGGATGCAGAACACGCCGTACACGAACAACCCGAGTCCGAGGGCGACGACCAACCACATCCCGGCACCGGACGACGCTGCCTTGCGGAGCGAGCCGTCGAGTCCCTGAGCGTCGTCGGGGTCGAAGCGGACGGCCGCTCGGGCGAGGAAGAAGCCGATCAGTGCCATCATCGCGGAGCGTCCCACCCAGCCGATCCGCCCGAGCACGACGAGTGCCCGATGCGAGACCGGCCCGACGCTGCCCGGAAGCAGTTGTGACGTGAACGTGGCGCTGATCGCCTTCCACAGGAACACTCCTGCGATCACGAACAGGACCACGCCGATCACGAAGATCAGGATTCGTCCCGCGTTGTTGGTCATGAAGTCGCGGGTGAAGCTCTCGACCTTGCCGTCCTCGCTCGAGCTTCCTTCACCGGACTTCGACGGCGCTCGAGCGAACGTGACTGCGGTCCATGCGAGCAGGAGATAGGTGACGGCGCTGACGAGGTAACCGCCTCGGGTGAGCCAACTCTTCAGGTCGTTGTCAGCGGGGAGGAGCACACTGGCGATCCGCCATACGGAGTAGATCACGAGGCCGATCGCCATCACCCACAGCACGATGACTCCCGCCGGATTCTCGGCGATCCGCGCAATCGCTCCCGTCTGACTCGCCTCCTGACCGCCGTCGCCGTTCGACGTCGATCCATCGGACGCATCGATGCCGATCAGCACCGCCAGGACGCCGGTGAGCGCGTAGACGATTCCCTTCGCGATCCATCCGATCCGGCCGAACTTGACGACGACTGGGTGCTCGCGTGCGAACTGCTCCGCGCGCTCCACCCCGACGTCCTGGTCGTCGCCGGCTGTGGTGTCTCCCGTTGCACTCATTGCGATGTCTCCCCTGTGTCAGCTGTCGGATCCGTCGTCCACGGTTGGCAGATCTGAATCGCCTTCGGCAGGCACCGGACCTCGAAGACATCCGTGCGATCCCGGTCTCCACCGTCGACCTCCCACGGGAGCGAGCGGTCGAGCGTGACGGTGAGTTTCTCGGCCGTCACCATCTTCGTCAGGGGTGATCGATGTGCCCGCTTGACGGCAGCACTCGCGAGGAGGCGCATCCACTCGGTCGACGAACGGGCCGAGACCACACCGACATCGAGTCGTCCGTCGGTGGGCGAGGCGTCCGGGAACGCCTGGAGCCCGCCGAGGATCGTGCCGACGTTCGCGACGATCACGCAGCTCGCGTCGCCGGTGTACCAGGGGGTGCCGTCGACTTCGATCACGGCGTGGGCCGGGCTCACGTCGCGGTTGCGCATCCCCGCCACCACGTAGCCGGCTCGGCCGAAACGTTCCTTCAGCTCGCCGTCGTCGGCGTCGCGGATCATCATCGCGTCGAAGCCGGTTCCGGCCATCACGGCGAAGTACGTCCCGTTCATCTCGCCGACGTCGATCGGTCGCGGGTCGCCGTGCACCGCGACGTCGACCGCGCCACGCAGGTCGATCGGGATGTCGAGGTTGTTGGCGAGCAGATTTGCCGTCCCCGCGGGCAGGATGCCGATCGAGACGTCGCCGTACCCCTCGCTGATGATCGTGTTGATCGCGCGGCGAACGGTGCCGTCGCCACCCCACATCAGCAAGCGATCGATGCCGTGTTTCTCCACGAGCTTGCGGATCTTCTTCGGTGCCTTCTTGCTCTTCGAAACCTCGCACCACGGCGGGTCGGGGTGGCCGGCGTCGGCGAGCGCTGACCGCAGTTCCTCGAGTCCACCGCCGAGTTCCTTTCCTTCGTTGATGATGACACCGACGCGGATCTGGTTGTCCGATGACGTGGAATCAGTTCCCATTTCGGGCTCCGTTCAGTTGGGATTCGTCGGCGGCCGGGGTGGCTGCCAGGTCCTCGAGTGGCTCACCGAACCGCTGGAACCGGCCACCGAAGATGATCGCCACCACGAAGAACCAGGCCCAGCCGACCGTGAGCCCGGCGACCACGTCGGTCACCCAGTGCACCCCGAGCAGGGTGCGGCTGGCGGCAACGAGACAGGCGATGGCAGCGGCGGCGGCGAACAACCACGGGCGCACACGCGCGGGGAACCAGCGTCCGACGACGAGTGCGATCGCCATCCAGCAGGCGGCGGCTGCAGACGAGTGTCCGGATGGGAACGAGGAGCCGGCTGCGCCGACCAGGTGGTCGACCGGGGGTCGCTCGCGATCGATCCACAGTTTGAGCGCGTTGTTGATGAGCACCACACCCACGCCCACGGTGAGCAGGAACCAGAGAGACGTCGCATCCTTGCGTCGGCGCCAGTCGACGAGGCCGACGACCACCATCAGCACGAGGAGGACCGTGGTGCCACCGAGTTGGGTGATGACCTTCATCATCGACGCGGTTGCGTCGTCGGCATGTTCGGGACCCCAGTCCGCCACCGACTGGTCCCATCGCGCAAACCCGCGGCTGGTGTCGACCGTGTCGAACACCCACCCGATGAACACGCCGGCGGCAACCAGAACGGCGAACGAGATCGCCACCGCGACGCCGCCGAAGGTGCGTCGATCGGCGCGGAGGAGAGCTCGGCGGAGCCGGGGATGCTCGGCAGCACGCGCCACCAGCCAGTGTTCGGTGACCTCAGCGCCGACCGGATCTTCGAGCCGACCCGACCGCCCGCGAACTGCGGCGATCGCCAGGAGCACCGCGGCACCGAGCACCCCCGCCAGCAACACCGCAACGATCGTCGACATGAAGTGGCGGATACCCCGCCACCACGGAGCCGAAACACAACGGAATCGACCGGCAGGCCGGACAACGGCCGGTGACACCCACCGTTCGTCGCCGGCCGCCACCTGTGGTGACCAGGGTGTGAGCGAACGCACAGGGCTGGAACCGTTTCGTCGCGAGATCGTCACCGAAGGCCGTCAGGATTGGGTGGGACCTGAGGAGGTGTGCTCATGCAAGTCCCCACGACCCCCGCCCTCGACGAGAACGAATCGGGTATCCGAATCTCGATGTCCGACGACCTCGTCGTGATCCGGCCACCGGATCCGGTCGATGTCGAGATCACGCGCGTGCTCGTCGACGCTGCTGCCTCGGCGGTCACCGCCGGCGCCGCCGTCATGGTCGACCTCGACCGCGGCCCGACCGACGATCTCCTGTGGTTCAAGCCGAGACGCGACGACTCGACGTCGCTCGCCGACGAGACCCCTGCCGCCACCGTGCTCGGCCCGGGATGGGTCCGCCTGTCGACCCGCGACGCGTACTGGACCATCGACCTCGCGAAAGGGCGCCTCTCCCGCGCCGACACCCTGGTCGATCCACATTTCGTCGCCGAGCACGACTGGACTCGCATTCGGGCGCTGTGGGTCACGTGTACCCACGTCACCGCCCTCACCGACGACGGGACCTACGTCTCGACGCGGACATCGTGGGCGAGTTCCAACCCACCGAGATTGTCGATTCCTGCGTGACGACACCTGGGGTGCGACACTGATCCGGTGACCTCCTGCTGCGGACCATCGCGCCCATCCTCCGAATCCGGCGCCGACATCGCCGGGGCGGTGCAGGACACCGATCCAGGGGGCCGGTCGGTTCCCCACGAACTCGGTCTGGTCGAGCTCACCGGGGGCGAGTTCACGATGGGGACAGCCGACGCGCAGGGTTACCCCAGCGACGGCGAGGGCCCGGAACACCGCGTCGAGGTCTCCGCGTTCTCGATCGGGCGGCACACGGTGACCAACGATCGCTTCGCCGAGTTCATCGATGCAACCGGATACCGCACGTCGGCCGAACAGTTCGGCAACTCGTTCGTGTTCGCCGGGCTGCTCCCCGACGTGTTTCCGGACACGCGCGCTGTCGCGAACGCCCCGTGGTGGCGGGAGGTGCTCGGTGCCGACTGGCGTCATCCCGAAGGACCGCAGAGCAACCTCTCGGACCGCGGCGATCACCCGGTGATCCACGTCAGTTGGCTCGACGCGACGGCGTTCTGCGAGTGGAGCGGCACCCGCCTCCCGACCGAAGCGGAATGGGAGTACGCCGCACGAGGCGGGGTCGAGGGCGCTCACTTCCCGTGGGGACACGACCGCGATCCGGGCGGAGAACACCTGATGAACGTGTATCAGGGCGAGTTTCCACAAGGTGATCTCGGCGACGACGGATTCGTCGGCCCCTGTCCCGTCGGATCGTTCGCCGCCAACGGTTTCGGGCTGCACGAGATGACCGGCAACGTGTGGGAATGGTGTGGCGACTGGTTCGACCCGGCGTACTACGCCCGCTCCCCCCGCGAGGATCCGACCGGTCCCGAGAGCGGAACTGCGCGGGTGATGCGCGGGGGTTCGTATCTCTGCCACGAGAGCTACTGCTGGCGCTATCGCGTCGATGCGCGGAGCGCAAACACCCCCGACAGCACCACCGGGAACATCGGCTTCCGCGTGGTTGCAGCCTGAGTCGAAATACCCTGTTCACGGGGTCGTCGTTCTGAGACTATGTTCCTGACCTCGACTCGTGCATTGGTCGTGTCGTGGGGAGCGCGATTCGACAGCTCAGTCGATCGTCTCATCGACAATTCACCAGGGGGCCCAGCGATGTTGACGGAGCGTGCATGAGCACCGACGACGATTCCACAGTGACCGAAACCGCGCCCACATCGGACGAGCCCACCGCCAAAGCGATCCGGTTCCCGACTGCGCTCACCGTCTTGGGCATCGTGCTCGTGGCGGTCTGGATCGCTTCGTTCCTCATTCCGTCAGGGCTCTACGAGCTCGATGCCGACGGGGCACCGATCCCCGGGACCTACGAGCAACTCGACTCGTGTGACAGCGTGGCCGAGGGCGAGGCCTGCTTCGACAAGGGAATCAAGGACCAGTTCCAGATCCTGTGGACCTCGACTCCGAACGGCCTCTACGGAATCGAGAGCCTCGAGGACGGCACCGTGGGGGCGTTCAACGACGGGTTTCTCTACGGCTCGGCTCAGGTCTTCCTGTTCGTCCTCGCCGTCGGTGCCTTCATCACCGTCACGATGAAGACCGACGCCATCCAGGTCGGGATCGGACGACTCGCGATGCGGTATCGCAACAGTCCGCAGATCCTCGTGATCGTGCTGATGTCGGTGTTCGCATTGGGTGGCACCACCTACGGCATGTGGGAGGAGACCCTCGGGTTCTACGTGCTCATGGTTCCACTCGTGTTGGCACTCGGCTATGACCGGATCGTCGGCGTGTCGATCATCTTCCTCGGAGCCGGTTCCGGCGTGCTCGCTTCGACGGTCAACCCCTTTGCCACGGGTGTCGCATCCGATGCCGCCGGCATCGAGATCTCCGACGGAATCGCTGCACGCCTCGTCATGCTGTTCATTCTCGTCCCGGTGGCGATCAGCTATGTGCTCTGGTACGGCCGTCGGATCAAGGCCGATCCGTCGAAGTCGTTGATGCCGGAAACGGGTGAGTCGGCGTTGAGGTTGAGCGGCGAGCAGGCCGAGGATGTCGACCCGTTGACCGGGAAACAGAAGTCGGTCCTCGTGCTGTTCTTCCTGGCGTTCGCGATCATGATCTACGGGTTCATTCCGTGGGAAGACGTCTGGCGGAATGTGTTCGATGCCGACTGGCCGTTGTTCACATTGGCCGATGTGCTCGGCGACTTCTACTTCACGGAGGCCTCGGTCCTGTTCATCGTGGCGGCCATCATCATCGGCATCATCGCCGGGTTGGGCGAAGCGGGAACCGTCAACACGATCGTCGCCGGCGCGTCCGACTTCCTCGGTGCCGCACTGGTGATCGTGGTGGCTCGTGGGATCACGGTGGTGATGAAGAACACCTACATCACCGACACCATCCTCAACGCCATGGAGAACGCCGTCGATGGAACGGACAGCATGGTGTTCGCCTGGATCGCGTTCGTGGTGAACATCCCGATCGCGTTCTTGGTCCCGTCGTCGTCGGGTCACGCGGCGCTGGTCATGCCGATCCTCGCCCCGGTGTCCGACTTCGCCGACGTTCCCCGATCGGTGGCGGTCACGGCCTACCAATCGGCGTCGGGCTTCGTCAACCTGATCACCCCGACATCCGCGATCATCATGGGTGGGCTCACACTGGCGAAGGTCGGCTATGACAAGTACGTGAGGTTCGTGGTGCCGTTTCTCGGGATCGTGTTCGTCATCGTGTCCGCCATCCTCATGGTCACCACGGCAATCGCATGAGAATCGTCATCGCTCTCGGAGGAAATGCCCTGCTGCGCCGGGGTCAGTTGATGTCGTACGAGAACCAACTCGCGAACGTGCGGGTTGCGTGCGACGCTCTCGCGCCGGTCGCGGCCGAGCACGAGTTGGTGATCGGTCACGGCAACGGTCCCCAAGTCGGATTGCTCGCACTCGAGGCGGCCGCGTACACCGAGGTGCCCGCGTATCCGCTCGATGTCCTCGACGCCGAGACCCAGGGCATGATCGGTTATCTGATCGAGATCGAGTTGGGGAATCGGTTGCCGTTCGATCGTCCGTTGGCGACGTTGTTGACGATGATCGAGGTGGACCCGCGCGATCCGGCGTTCGAGAATCCCACCAAGCCGATCGGGCCGGTCTACTCCCAGGACGACGCCGACCAACTCGCCGCCGAGAAAGGCTGGGTCTTCAAGACCGACGGCGATTCGCAGCGTCGAGTGGTCCCGTCACCGCGCCCGATCCAGGTGTTCCAGTTGCGTCAGATCCGCTGGCTGCTCGAACACGGCAGTGTCGTGATCTGCGCCGGCGGTGGCGGGATCCCGACGTACTACGACGACGACCACAACCTGTGCGGGGTCGAAGCCGTGATCGACAAGGACCTCGCGAGCGGCCTGCTCGCGAAGGAGATCGGTGCCGACCTCTATGTGATGGCAACCGACGCGGAGGCTGCGTTCGTCGGTTGGGGAACCCCCGAGCAGAAAGCGATCGCACGGGCCAACCCCGACGCGTTGATGGAACAGCACCGCGACGAGTTCGCGGCCGGGTCGATGCTTCCGAAGGTCGAGGCCGCATGCCAGTTCGCCCGAGCGACCGGACGCCGGGCGGGAATCGGTTCGCTGGATGGGATCACCGACCTCGTGTCGGGGCAGGGCGGGACGTTGATCTCGACCGAGTTCAACGGTGTCGAGTACCGCTCCTGAACCAGCCACCGATCATCCAGCATTCAAGCGAACGATCAACCCCATCAGGAATCTGAGCAGAGGAGAAGGAATCATGACGATCGGAGTTCATTCCGAGGTCGGCAAGCTGCGTACGGTGATCGTCCACCGCCCCGGACTCGAGCACAACCGACTCACCCCCGAGAACGCCGGCGAGCTGCTGTTCGACGATGTGATCTGGGTCAGCAAGGCCAAGTCCGAGCACGACTTCTTCGTCGAGGTGATGCGCGAGCGCGACATCGAGGTGCTCGAGGCCGAGACACTCCTCGCCGAGTCACTGAACAAGCCCGAGGCGATCGACTTCGTCTGCGAGCACATCCTCAACGAGCGCAACGTCGGGATCACCGGCGCTGCGGTCGCCCGTCAGCTCGTCGAGACATCCGACCCCACCGACGTCGCCGAGTTCCTGATCGGCGGTGTGGTGAAAGAGGACATGGATGACCTGGGTGGGTTGTTCTTCGAGTCCGCGATCGAGCACTCGATGCTCGTTCCGCCGTTGCCGAACTTCTTGTTCCAACGCGACCCGTCGTGTTGGATCTACGAGGGCGTCACGCTCAACCCGATGACCAAGGCGGCGCGGCGTCCCGAGACGGCGATCATGCAGACGATCTACACCTACCACCCGCGTTTCGCCGCCGAGCAGTTCGACATCTGGCTCGGTGGGGTCGAGGAGGACTGGGGTCGGATGCACGTCGAGGGTGGCGACGTGATGCCCATTGGCAACGGAGCCGTCATGATCGGCATGGGTGAGCGCACGACACCTCAAGCCGTCGGCTACATCGCCCGCGAACTGTTCCGCAAGGGTGCCGCCACCAAGGTCCTCGCCGTGCGGCTTCCGGCGATGCGCAGCTACATGCACCTCGACACCGTGATGACGATGTGTGACCGCGACCTGGTCACCGTCTACCCCGATGTCGTGCACGGCGCGCGCACGTGGGTGATGGAACCCGACGACTCGCTGAGCGAGATCCACACGGCCGAATACACGGGCACGGTCATCGAAGCGATGGCCGAAGCCCTCGGCGTCGAGGAGATGCGCGTCATCGAAACCGGTGGTGACAGTTTCGCTCAGGCCCGCGAGCAGTGGGACGACGGCAACAACGTCGTCTGCCTCGAGCCCGGCGTCGTCGTCGCCTACGAGCGCAACGTCGGAACCAACACCGCGCTGCGCAAGGCCGGCATCGAAGTCATCACCATCGAGGGCTTCGAACTCGGCAAGGGCCGTGGCGGTTCACACTGCATGACCTGCCCGGTCCACCGCGAACCCGCCTACTGACCCCCAGACTCACCCCTACGCCAGTTCGTCACAAAGGAGCCTGTCATGGCCTTCAACCTCAAGAACCGTCACTTCCTCAAAGAGATCGACTTCGAACCCGCAGAGATCCGGTTCCTGCTCGATCTGTCGAAGTCACTGAAGACGGCCCGCTACAACGGGACCGAACAACAGCTCCTCAGCGGCAAGTCGATCGCGCTGATCTTCGAGAAGGCGTCGACCCGGACACGGTGCGCGTTCGAGACCGCCGCCCACCACCAGGGCGCCACCGTCACCTACCTCGGACCCGACGGTTCGCACATGGGCCACAAAGAAACCGTCGCCGACACCGCCCGCGTGCTCGGGCGCATGTATGACGGCATCGAATACCGCGGATTCGGTCAGGACACCGTCGAGGAACTCGCCCGCTTCGCAGGTGTTCCCGTCTGGAACGGCCTGACCGATGAGTGGCACCCCACGCAGATGCTGGCTGACTTCCTCACGATGCACGAACACTCCCACAAGCCGTACAACGCACTGTCGTATGCCTACGTCGGCGATGGTCGCAACAACATGGGCCACTCACTGCTCGTCACCGGCGCGCTGCTCGGCAGCGACGTCCGCCTCGGCTGCCCCGCCGACCTGCAACCCAGCGACGAAATCCAGACGATCGCACACGACATCGCTGCCCGGACCGGTGCGCAGATCACCATCACCGACTCCGCGACCGACGCCGTCGCCGGCGCCGACTTCGTCCACACCGACGTGTGGGTCTCGATGGGCGAACCCAAAGAAGTCTGGGACGAACGCGTCGCCCAACTCGGCGACTACCAGGTCAACGCCGACCTCATCGCCTCCACCGGCAACCCGACGACCCGATTCATGCACTGTCTCCCCGCGTTTCACGACGCCAACACCGCCGTGGGCAAGGAGATGATGGAGCACACCGGGATGACCAACGGACTCGAGGTCACCGATGACGTCTTCGAATCCGACCGCAGCATCGTGTTCGATCAGGCCGAGAACCGCCTCCACACCATCAAGGCCATCCTTGTCGCCACGCTTGCGTGACCAACGACGACGCCGCTGACCCGGTGATCACTCCAGCCGACGGCGCTCCGCGATCGGGCTCCACCCCGCCCGCGGCGCGCCCGATGGGCACGTTCATGGCAACGTGCCTGGTCACCGGCAACATGATCGGGTCGGGCGTCTTCTTCCTCCCCCGCGCACTGTCGGCGTTCGGCTGGATCGCGATCCTCGCCTGGATCGTCACCGGCGCCGGCTCGATGCTCCTCGCGCTGACCTTCGCTCGGCTGGGCTCCGCGTATCCGTCCACGGGCGGCCCCTACATCTACGTACGCCACGCATTCGGAGACTCCGCCGGCTTCATCGTCGCATGGGGTTACTGGCTCACCGTGGTGGTCTCGAACGCGGCGGTCTCGGTCGCAGCGGTCGACTTCCTCAGCTACTTCTTCGACGGTCTCGCCGACAACACCGCCGTCAGGCTCGCAACCAATCTCGCGATCATCTGGGGCCTCACGGCCATCGCAGCCCGCGGCGTACATTCCTCCGGAGCGATGGCGGTCATCACGACCGTGCTCAAGCTGATCCCGCTGCTCGCGGTCACGATCGTCGGATTGATGGTCGCCGACCTCAGCGCCCTCGAATTCAACCCGAGTGGCGAGCCTCCCCTGACCGCACTCGGCGCAGCGGCAGCCTTGACCCTGTTCGCCTTCATCGGGCTCGAATCGGCCACGATTCCCGCCGGTGAACTCCAGCCCCCGGCCGGCCGCACCCTGGCCGTCTCCACGATCACCGGAACCGCGATCGCCGTCGTCGTCTACATCTTCGGCACCCTGGCCGTCTTCGGTCAGCTCACACCGGCCGAACTCTCCGTCTCGGCGAATCCGTTCGGGGATGCGGCCGAGTCGATCTTCGGGTCGACCGGTGGCAGCATCATCGCTGCGGGAGCGGTCATCTCGGCGCTCGGCACACTCAACGGCTTCATCTTGCTCCAGGGCCACATGCCACTCGCAGCGGCGCGCGACGGCCTGTTCCCCAACTGGTTCCGCAACGAGAACACGCGCGGTGTGCCGATGTTCGGCCTGATCGCGTCGAGCGTCATCGCATCCGTCTGCGTCTTCGTCGCCGAGCTCTCCGAGGACGGCTTCGACACGCTCGTCCTGGTCACCACGGTCACCGCGCTCCTGCCGTACCTGATGTCGGCCGCAGCGCAGCTCCTGCTGATGGTCACCGACCGCGACGCCTTCAACCCGGTTGCGCTGATCAGTGACGGAGTGATCGCCGGCCTCGCCTTCGCCTACTCGGCCTGGACGATCTGGGGGTCGGGAGCCGAGAGCGTGCGCTACAGCGCGATGCTGCTGATCGCGGGCGTGCCGCTGCTGATCATCATGCGTTGGCAACAGGCGCGAGACGGAAAGGTCTCCGACGCGGCGGCACTCTGAGGGGCCGTCGGACGACTCGCTCGACCCCTCACCGTGCCGTGTACGTTGCACAGATCATCATGCGCAGACCGACCTTTCGACGCCGCGCCCCGAGCGAGCGCCCGCACATCCCCCAGCGCGCGGACGAACTCACCGCCGAGTGGTTCACCGGCGTGCTCGACACCGGCGCGGTCGTCACCGAGGTGCACAGCGAGGAGATCGGGGTCAACGTCGGGTTCATGGGCGAGGTCCATCGCTGCCAGTTGACGTGGAGCGAGCCGACCCGCGACGACCTTCCCGCGTCGGTCATCGTGAAGGTTCCGACCCACGTCGACGAGAACTTCGCTGCCGGAGACGCCCTCCAGTCCTACGAGCGCGAGATCGTCGTCTATCAGCGGTTGGCCCCGACACTCGGTCTGCCGCTCCCCGCCTACCTCCACGGTGAGATGGACCCGAACCCGGCTGCATGGCTCGAACGACCGGTCCTGTTCCTGTTCGAGCACCTTCCGATCCGAGGGGTGAACTGGTTGATCGGCCAGTTCCTGAAGTTCTCCGGCAAGAGCAAGCGGCGGTACATCCTCGTCCTCGAGGACATCGTCGACGCCCGGGCCCCGACGCAACTGATCGGCGGATCGCTCGATGACGCCCGACAGGCGCTCGAGGTGCTGGCCCGGTTCCATGCGGCCAACTGGATGCGCACGGACGCGGCCGAGACCTATCCGAAGATCTGGCCGATGAACCGCGCGTCGCGCGTCTTCCAGGCGAGCTACATCCGCAACCGGGAACACTTCGTCGAACGCTTCGGATCGATCGTCGGCGACGACATGCTCGCCCGTCTCGACGAGATCCAGGAACGCGCACCGCAGATCAGCTCGTCGCTCGCGGCGGTGCCATGGACGCTCCTGCACGGCGACTACCGCCTCGACAACGTGCTGTTCCGGCCCGACGGAGAGATCGTGGTGCTCGACCTCCAGGGTCTCGGATCGGGGCGCCCTGCGGTCGACGTCGCCTACTTCATCGCCACCGCGCTCACGGCCGATCACCGTGCCGAGGAAGCCCAGTTGCTGCACACCTACCACGACGCGCTGGTCGAGGCCGGGGTGTCGGGGTACACGTTCGCCGAGCTCCGCCGCGACTGTGAGCTGACCAAGGAGATGCTCGCGCATCGCCTCGTCGGATCTGCCGACGTGCTCGACACCTCGATCACCGGCGAGGACGACGGGTTGCTCGACGTCATGCAGCTCCGGGTCCTCGACTGGCTCGCCTGAGCGGTGCCCGGCACTGCGTGACCGACACCCAACGCAGAATCTCCGCGACGAACGGCATCAGCCCTCTTCGCTCGCGCCGCTGATATTCTCGCCACGTCGTTTCCGGCCGTCCGGCCGGCGGCGACACAGAACTCAACGCTGTTGTACAGCACTTTCACCAGGAGAACCACGTCATGCTCGCATTTTCCGTTTGGGAAGCCCTCTGGGTGACCTTCGTTGCCTTCTTGTTCATCAGCGTGTTGATGATGATGTTCTCGGTCATCGTCGACATCTTCCGCGACCAGGAGATGAGCGGCATCGCGAAGGCCATCTGGCTCATCGCCCTCGTGTTCTTCTCGCTGATCACGTTGCTCGTCTACATGATCGCTCGCGGTCAGGGCATGGCCGAGCGTTCGGCCAAGGAGCAGGTCGAGGCCAAGGAGTCGTTCGACAGCTACGTCCGTGACGTCGCCGGTGGCGGCGCCGCCAGCGAACTCGAGAAGGCCGCAGCGATGCACAACTCCGGCAAGCTCAGCGACGACGAGTACGCCGCGCTGAAGACGAAGATCATCGGCTGATCGAGCCGCCTCCGGCGGACGGGATGCGATGCTGAGCCGACCGGCTCAGCATCCCCGTATTCCGTCCGCCGGGAGCGTCACCACCAGAGCGCGGTGGCCCGCGCCGTGTTCGGACCAACTCCAGGCGGTCCCGGGAGGAATGGCCACCGATGTCCTCGCCGCGAGGGCAACCGTCCGCTCCCCCAGGTCGAGCACGGCATCCCCGGCGAGGCCCACGACGAGTGCGAACTCGCCGTCGTGCGACAATGGTCGTCCCACCGGACCCGACGCAGACGACACCACCACCGCACCGGCGAGGCCATCGGTCGCTTCCCCGATCCCCGTGTCGACGACGTCGAGCGACGGATCGATCCACGAGGTGGGCTGTGACCCTTCGGCCACGTGGCGGACGAAACGCTGACCCGAGAACGACCGATCCGGCTCGTCCCGCGTCGTCGGAAGGTCGAGTTCGTGATCGGCGAGCGTGTCGTGCTCGGCCGGGCAGCCGATCTCGATCACCTCGAGTCCGCCGGAGCTGCGCAGCACGCGGTGCCGGATCTCGGGTGGCTGGAGCACACAATCGCCCGGATACATCCGGAACGGCTCGCCCTGGCCCTCGTACACCACGTCGACCCATCCCGCCGCGACGAAGATCATCTGGAACCGGATGCGGTGGAAGTGCACCCAGTCGGCGACGTCACCCTCCTCGTCGATCCTGATGTGGCTGGCGATGAACCGACCGCCCCACCGGTCCGGAAGCAGATCGCGGTACTGCATCCCCGCCCGACCGGTCCCGAAGTCTCCGTTCACCGCCTCGATGACCGTCAGAGTCGGTCGGTTGGGCGGGATGTCCACCGCATCGGAGCCGGAGGTGAGCTCGATGATCGACCCACCCGGCGAGACGATCTCGTCGTCCTGCGGCTCACCGTCGATGCGCACACGAACCGGATGATCCTCCGAGCCACGCCGCAGTTCGATCAGCGAGCCATTGCGTTCGACCACCACTCGTCGTGGGTCGTCCGCCGGCGACACCAGGTGCACCCGGAATCCCGCCCGATCGACGAAGAACCGCAGCTCACCATCGAGATCCGTACAGTCGACAACGGTCTGCATCGGGCCATTCTGGCGCGTCGCACATCGATGCGGCAGGTCAACACGCTCGAGCGATATCCTGGTGGCGGTGGACATCCGGCAGGACGAGACCAGGAGTCCGCTGCCATGGATTCTCGGGATCGTGCTGATCGCCGGGTTGCTCATCGCCGGTTTCATCGCCCAGGGATCGGGTTCATCTCCTTCCACGGCATCCGATGACGTCACCGCTGTCGACACGGCATCGACCGATGCGTCGATCGCGAGCGACGACACTGCTGCCCAGCCGACCGCACCGGCGCCGAGTGCGACGACCGCTGCTCCTCCGGCCGTCGATCCGACCTCCACCAGTACGACGGCGCCGGCGTCCTCGACGACACTCCCACCGACCGTCGCCGGTCCCGCACCACTGGCTGACGGTTCGTTCTCGAACACCGCCGCGGCCTTCGATCGCCTCGCCGGCGCGAACAGCGGTGCGTCGCTGACGGTGACCCGCGGGGGTGACATGGTCTTCCACGACGCGGCCGGTGCGACGATCGACGGGGCGGACGCGACGAGCGACTCACCGATGGTCGTCGCGAGCGTCAGCAAGCTCATCGTCGCGTTGGGCATCGCCCGGCTGGACGAACTCGGGCTCATCGACGTCTCGGCGCCCGCGCCATGGGCCGATCTCGACCTCGGGCAGAACGACGGATGGAACGACGTCACCGTGCGCGAGTTGCTCGACCACACCGGCGGCGTCCCCAAGGCACAGGAATCGTGGTTCACCGGCAGTGGGATCTCCTGTCGCGATCACATCCCGTCTTTGCTCACGTCACCGCCCGCGGGCGATCGCGGTCAGTGGGTCTATTCGAACGGCAACTACTGCCTCCTCGGCCTCGTGATCGAATCCGTGACCGGGGAGCCGCTCGACGTCGCGCTGCAGCGACTCGTGTTCGACCCGGTCGGCGCATCGGGGCTTCATCTCACGGGCGACGAGTTGCTTCCCGGCGATCTCCAACACTGGGAAGGTGTCGTCCGATTGTCCCAGCTCGGCGGCGCCGGAACGCTCGTCGTGTCGACCGACGATCTCGCGACGGTGTTCGACCACCTGAGCCCGGCCGACCGGGCCATACTGCAGCCGCCCGGAGTGTTCACCGATCAATACGGATTCGGCCACACGGGAACGGTCACCGGTGCGAAATCGTGCGTCTGGGTGCTCGAGGACGGGGCGACGGCCGTTGCGGCGACCATCTCGGGCAACTCGGTCGCCTCGGGTGGCGACATCTGCGACATCGTCGTCCCGGCGGTCGCGTCCGACCTCGGACTCGGCTCCGCCAAACCGGACCGCACCCCCTGAGCAGCAGTCGGCTCAGACGTCCCAGAGTTGGCGCGCCGCCGTGATGACGGGAAGACCGATCTCACCGGACGACGCTTCCTCGGGCCGGTAGTGCTCACCGACGAGCGCGCTCAGGGTCGCACCGGTCGACATCCGCAGCGCGTCGGAGTCGTACCCGCCTTCGAGCCCGACGACGACGCGACGGGCTCCGACGAGTTGGCGGAGGCGATCGGCGAGATCCGCGTAGTCGGCGGACGTGAGTTGCAGCCCGGCAAGCGGGTCGTTGCGGTGTGCGTCGAAGCCAGCGGAGATGATCAGCCACGTCGGGTCGAATCGTTCGACCACGGGGGCGATCACCTCGTCGACGGCACGACGGAACACGTCGCCGCGAGTCCCCGGAGCGAACGGGAGATTGAGGTTCGTGAACGGCGCCGCCGGTCCCCCGGTCTCGCCAGCGCGCCCGGTCCCCGGATACAGCGGAGCCTGGTGCGTCGAGACGTACAGAACCTGGGGATCGTCGTAGAAGATGTCCTGCGTTCCGTTCCCGTGGTGCACGTCCCAGTCGATGATGGCGACCCGCTCACCTCGGTCCGTCAGGGCTCGCGCCGCCACGGCCACGTTGTTGAACAGGCAGAAGCCCATCGCCGTGGCATGTTCGGCATGGTGACCCGGCGGGCGGCTCGCGGCAAACGCGACGTCGCAGGTCCCGGACTCGAGCGCATCGACCGCATCGAGCATCGCGCCGGCGGCGCGGCGCGCGGTCGTCCACGAGCCGGACGTGACGTACGTGTCGCCGTCGATGTGACCGCCACCCGCCTCGGAGAAGACCCGGATCCGCTCGACCATCGCGGCATCGTGGACTCGGCAGAGTTCGTCGACGGAGGCGAGGCGAGGCTCGACCATACGGGTCGCATCGTTCAGTCCGGCGGCACCGATTCCCTCGAGCGAGGACCGGAGACGACCGACCTGTTCGGGATGTCCCAGGGGCGCATCGTGCGCGTCGAGATCGACAGCGGAGAACACGGCGATCGGCTGATCCACGTGTCCAGCGTACGCTGGGTCGTCATCGGTGCCATGCTGGTCCGGTGAACACGCCCGACACGACCGAATCGCGTTGGGCGACGACCGTCGTTCTGGGCGACGGCTCGACGGCATTCATCCGCCCACTCGTGCCCGACGATCAAGAGGCGCTGCTCGCGTTCCACATGGCGCAATCGCGCGACAGTGTGTATCGACGGTTCTTCTCCCCGAAGCCGACGCTCTCGACATCAGAACTCGCCCACTTCACCACCGTCGACATGGTCGACCGGGTCGCGCTCGCCGTCGAGGTGCACGACGAGTTCGTCGGATGGTGCAGCTACGAACGCCTTCCCGGTCGCGACGAGGCCGAGGCCGCGTTCATGGTCGACGACCGCTACCACGGTCTCGGGATCGCCACGCTCATGCTCGAGCACCTCGCTGCGATCGCGCGGGTCAACGGCATCGCGCGGTTCGCAGCCGAGGTGTTGAGCGACAACCGCGGAATGCTGGCGGTGTTCGCCAAAGCCGGCTGGCCCCTCCAGCGCCGCTTCGACTCGGGCGTCGTTGATCTCGACTGGGAACTGACGGCGACCGAGGAGTTCATCGACACGGTCGAACGACGCGAGCAACGGGCAGACTCCCGCGCGGTCGCGCGCATCCTGCTCCCACGTGCGATCGCCGTGATCGGAGCGTCGGACCGCGAGGGTTCGGCAGGCAACGTCCTGTGGCACAACGTGCGGTCCAAGGCGAACGTGCCCGTCTACCCGGTCAACCCGCGTCTCGAGGACCTCGACGGAGTCCGGTGCTACGGATCGGTGGGCGACCTTCCGCCCGAGGCGTCGCTCGCGATCATCGCCGTTCCGCCGGGCTCGCTCGAATCGACGATCGACGCGTGCATCGAGAAGCGGATGCGCGGCGCGGTGGTGGTGACCAGCCCCGACGGTGACGAGTTCGACGTGCCGACGGTCGTCGCTCGCGCCCGCCGGCACGGACTTCGACTGATCGGACCGTCGAGCCTGGGAGTCGCGTCCCTCCACCCCGACTCGGCGCTGCAGGCGGGATTGATCGACGTGACGCTCCCCGCCGGAGGGGTCGCGATCTCGATGCAGTCCGGTTCGCTCGGGGCATCGCTCCTGCGACGGGCACGCGATCTCAACATGGGTCTGAGCTGGTTCGTCTCGCTCGGTGACAAATCCGACGTGTCCGCCAACGACCTGCTCCAGTTCTGGGAACACGACCAGTTCACCCGCGTCATCGGCCTCTACACCGAGTCGTTCGGCAACCCGCGCAAGTTCGCGCGCATCTCGCGGCGGGTCAGCCGGACGAAGCCGATCGTCGCGGTCCGCACCGGTGCCGCCGCCGACGGGCTCGGGAGCGCCCTGTACCAGCAGGCCGGACTCATCGAGGTCCCGACCGTCCATGCC
>NZ_JBAVYV010000224.1:0-3453 GCF_049588435.1 Ilumatobacter sp. | reverse complement strand
CGGGGTCGAGCGCGGTCTCATCGATCGAGCGCCCCAACCTCTCGGCCGTCGAACGGAACGCCTCCTGCCAGTCGGGATCCGCGCCATCGACCCACGTATAGACGATGTCGATCGGGTCGACGACGTGTTCGAGGTTCGCTCCCACGGGGAATGCGGCGCGTCCCGGGTACGGCCGTCCGTCGACGATCTCGGTGGTGACCGGAGAACGGGAGTCGAAACGCTCCTGGCCGCGGTCGCCGATCTTCTCGAGCAGGCCGGAGGTACCTGCCTCCCAGAATCCGATCACTGCGCCCTGCTCGGAACCGACCGCCTGATCGCCCCACGCAAACGCTTGGAACACATTCCACTCGCGTGCCCGTATGACGTGCCGATTCGAACGTGCCGTGCGAGCGGGGACGACCCCCGTGCGTTCCGCGCCGGTCCACTCGACGTACCAGCCCGGGGCATCCAGTCCGGCGAGCGCCGAGATCGCAGCGACCCTGTCGGCGAGCGCCACTCCGAACTCGAGCCCGTCACCACGACGACCGACAACGGAATGATCGACACCATGGGCGGTCAACGCGTCACTCACAGCCGTCGCGGTGGCATGTCCGATCTCGAACAGTGGCGCCGGAAGAGGTCCGGCGGTCGTGATTCTGCGAGAGCCGAAGGCCGCTGGCGCTGTCGACGAGCGCTCGGCGGACGACGATCCCAGAACTGGGCGGACGCGACCGGCGAGATCGTCCCTGCGCCTCTTCACCCGCAGCGACGAGGTGCGCCGATAGAGCTCGGAGACCTGCGGGGGGAGGCGACGATCGACGCGGTACCGCTGCACGAGGGCTCGGAGGCGTTGCACTCGATCGGCCATCACTGCGGCGATGTTAACGGCGACGGCACGGGGCAGGCGGACGGCCGCATCGGACGATCGACCACCGAAAACCCACCCGTTGATAGCGTGATGCGCGATGTCCGTCTCGATTGGTAGCCGCGGTCTGCCCGAACTCCGCGACGCCCACGAGGCGGAAAAGCTCGGCCCATATCTCCGCGATGTGCGAAGTCGTTGGAGCTACATCCGCCACGTGGCGATGAACGAACTGCGCTCGCGCCAGGCGACCAACGTGCTCGGTGGCCTGTGGCACCTCCTCAATCCAGCGCTGTCGATTGCGGTGTACTTCCTCGTCTTCGGTGTCATCCTCCAAACCGACCGTGGCGTCGACGACTTCCTCGCCTTCCTGACGATCGGGCTGTTCATCTTCCAGTACGGCCAGAAGTGCACGATCGACGGCGCGCGATCGGTCGTGTCGAACCGCGGACTGATCAAGGCGGTGCGCTTTCCGCGGGTGATCCTGCCGCTCACGTCCACCGCGACCGAGGCGCTGGCGGCGATCCCGACCTTTCTGGTCGCATACGCTGTCGCCCTCGTCTCCGGCATCACACCGAGCTGGCGATGGTTGATGTTGCCCTTCATCCTCGTGCTGATGACCATGTTCAATGCCGGTTCGGCGATGGTTGCGGGACGCCTCACCACGCACTTCGCCGACACGACCCAACTCTTGCCGTTTGCATTCCGGCTGCTGTTGTACCTGTCCGGGGTCATCTTCAGTGTCGATGCCTACGTCGACAGCAACCCCCTCTTGAACACCTTGTTCACGTTGAACCCGTACTACTGCTTCATCACGCTGGCGCGATGGAGCATCATGTCCGGCAACCTGCAGACGGACCTGCTGGTATCGGCGATCGTGTGGTCGGTCGCACTTCTGGTCATCGGTTTCCTCTGGTTCCGCGCTGCCGAGGAGACGTATGCCCGTGACTGACCTCACCGCCACGTCGATGCTCGACTACGACTCCTCACGCGCGCCGGTGGCTGTCGAGATCGAGGATGTCGACATCACCTACAAGGTGTACGAGGAGAAGTACTTCAGCGCACGAGACCTCGTGACACGCGGGTTCCGCGGTCGCACCTCGATCGAAGTTCACGCCGTCAAGTCGGTGTCGTTCGATGTCCACGTCGGCGAGGCGGTCGGCATCGTCGGCTCGAACGGGTCGGGGAAGTCGACGTTGCTGCGTGCAATCGCTGGCTTGCAATCGCTCGCTGCCGGCTCGATCCGCGTCCGCGGCGATGTCAGCCTGCTCGGCGTGGGTGCGGCCCTCAAGCCCCTGCTGTCGGGCTACCGCAACGTGATGCTCGGGGGACTCGCGATGGGTCTCGAGCCGGACGAGGTGCGCGAGAAGATGGACGAGATCATCGACTTCTCCGGCCTGGGAGCGGCGATGGGTCGCCCGATGAACACGTACTCCTCCGGGATGCGTGCGCGACTGGCGTTCTCAATCGCCACCTTGCGGGTTCCCGACATCTTGTTGATCGACGAAGCCTTGGCCGTCGGCGACAAAGACTTCCGCGAGCGGAGTCTCCAACGTGTGCGTGAGATCCAAGCGGCCGCGGGCACGATCGTGATGGTCACCCACAACCTCAACGAGATCCGCAACACCTGCTCCCGTGTGGCGTGGCTCGACCAGGGCAGGCTGGTTGCCCTGGGCGACGTCGCCGAGGTGCTCGAGCGGTATGAGGCGGGCTGACCGCCAACCTTGCCGCGACACACGGAGCTGAGCGTCGGTCTCTGCCCGAACGATTCGTGCACTCACGTGCTCGGATGACTCCTGAGTGCTCCGTCGATTTCCCACGGCGCCGGGTACGGAAAGCGTCGGTTGAGGAAGTCGGCGAGAAGTGGTCGCACGTCCGCTTGTTGCTGGTGCGTCATCTCCCCGTCGTTGAGGCACAGGGTGTCGAACGACGCCGAGCGCAATCGAGCAAGGTGATCGGCGACGTTGTCCGATTCGAGCGCGAGGTACTCGTACGCGAGGTTTCCGACACTCGCGCGACCTGTCACCTGCGCATAGCGGTGGTGCAGAGCGGCCGCGAAGGACACGTCGCCGGTTGAGCGGAATCTCGCGTGCATCGTCGCTCGGTACCTGTCATCGAAGCGCTGCTCTGCCTCGATCAGCAGCTGCCGTTGCTGCGGATGCGGTGTGTGGATGAGTTTGTTGCGGGGAGCCCATCCGAATTCACGAAAGAGCTCGAGTTGGAGGTTGCGGCCGGCGTGGTCGACGGATTTGTCCGTCGCGTGCAGTTCGCCGACGGGGAACAGGGCGGTCGACGGAAAGAAGTGTGACGTTCCACAACGCTCGAAGTACGTGGCCCAGTCGGAGGTCCGCCCGAAGAACACGTCGTCGTTGAGATAGAGGTAGTGATCGGCGAGTCCGTCGATGTGATGGAGCTGAGTCTCGATCGCGTGAGAGTTGAAGGTCGGCAACGCTGACGGGTCCTCGAAGATCGAGGCATGTTCCACGATCGTGATCCGTGGATCGGCGGTGTCCAACCACGGGGGAACCTGGCCATCGGTCACGATGTAGATGTGACGGGCGTACGGAACGTGCTCCCAGACCGACCGCAGCGAGTACCGGAGTTCATCCAGC
>NZ_JBAVYV010000223.1:0-13624 GCF_049588435.1 Ilumatobacter sp. | reverse complement strand
ACGCGGTGCGGTCGATGCACGACGCGCTCCCCGGCGCATCGCTCGGCGTCGTCGCCCCCGACTGGATGCTGCCCGAACTCTCCGAGGCGCTGACGGCAGGGGGGATCGAACACGGAACCGCGACCCGTACCGGTCTCGACTCCGGCGTGACCCTCGTCCCGGTGAGCGTCGTCAAGGGCCTGGAACTCGACGGGGTGATCGTCGTCGAGCCGAGCCGGATCGTGAGCGAGACCGAGCACGGCATGCGCTCGTTGTACGTGGCGCTGACCCGCTCCACGCAGCGCCTCACGGTCGTCCATGCGGACGACCTCCCCGCGCCCATGCGCTGAACGTCGGCCGGATGACGGCGCGGTTCCGGTGCGACTCGTCCGACGCGTGACGCACTGGACAGACTGATCGGGTCGAACACCGATCCGAGGCCGGGAGGTCCTTGCCGATGGCGCCGTATCCCAAGCACGTGAACCACGAGCTCAGTCCGATGACGTGCCCCGTACATCTCGAGGACGTCGACCTGTTCGGCGAGGGGGCACAGGAACACTGGTACGAGGCCTACGAGATCCTCCACCGCGACGAACCGGTGCTGCGCATCGAGGGTGGCGGTCTCGCACCCGGTTCCGATGCGTACGTGTTGACCAAGCACCAGGACATCATCACGGTGGTCAAGGATCCCGAGCGGTACCGCGTCGTCTCGACGATGCGCGTCGGCCAGCTCGCCGAGCAGGGCCTCACACCGGACGAGGCGTACGCCCAGACGCACAGCCTGATGCAGGCGTCGATGGTGTCGCTGCGACCCACGCAGGAGCTGTACTTCCAGCATCGTCGGGAGCTCACCGACCCGTGGGTCGGGACGGGCGCGCTGCGCCACCGCGACATGATCACGCGGCACGTGAACGAGCTGATCGACGAGTGGATCGACGACGGAGAGGTCGAGTTCATCAGCCGGTTCGCGCGTCCGCTGCCGCAGCGCGTCATGGCGAGCATCCTCGGATTTCCCCAGGAGGACATCCCCCGACTCGCGGAGTGGGGCGACGCTGCGGTCACACCGTTCGTCCACGGCACCGGCCTGAAGCACGAGTTGACGCCCGAGCAGGCCGCGGAGATGAATCGGCGCCTCGACGGATTCCAGGACTACATCTACGAACACGTCACGGCGAAACGTGCCGATCCCCAGGACGACATGGTCAGCTTCCTGTGCGACGTGCACTACGAGGCGCTCGACCGCAAGCTGAGCGACATCGAGATCGCCGGGATCGTCCATGCGATGATCCTCGGAGGCCTCGAGACGACGCAGTACGCGCTGGAGGAGCAGGCCCAACTGCTCTGCGAGACGCCGGGCACGTTCGACACGCTGCGGACCGAGCGGACCAAGCTGCGCGCGTTCGTCGAGGAGACACTCCGCATGCGCGCTCCGACGCACGGGCTCTCGACGCGCATGACCACGCGTGACGAGGTCTTCCAGGGGGTGTCCGTTCCGGCGGGCTCATTGCTGCACATGCGTTTCGGTGCAGCGAACGTCGACGAGGAGGAATTCGCCTGCCCGTTCGACCTCGACCTCGACCGAGCGTCGATCGCGCGTCACGTCACGTTCTCGACCGGGCCGCGGGTGTGCCCGGGAGCCACGCTCTCGCGTCTCGAACAACAGGTCGCCTGGGGAGCGCTGCTCGACCGCCTCGACTCGATCGAGTACGGGGCGGGCAACACCTGGATGCATCAGCCCGGGATCATGCTCGGAACGCTGGAGCTGAATCTCCGGTTCGACGCGGCCGCCGACCCGCTCGCGCTCGGCACGGGTCGGTCGAGCCACTCCTGAGGCGCGGCGCCGATTCCGCTCGGGGGCCGCTCAGGAGTCGCCGGTGTAGTCGTCGACGAAGTCGTTGAGGAGGCCGAACGCCTTGTCGCCGTCGGCGGGTCGATTCCGGTCGACCGCGGTGCGCGCCATGACGATCGTCACCTGGATCCCGTCGACCAGTTCCGGGTGCGTCGACTCGACCTCGTCGATGATCGCGGCCCACATGGCCTCGATCCCCGCGATGGTTGCGTCTTCGTCTCCGTCGCCCGCGATCTCCGCGCTGAGGCGACTCATCTCGATTCCGATCTCGGGAAGCAGGTCGGCAGCGGATCCCTCGATCACGAACGTGGTCGCCGGGGCGCCGGGATCGACGATCTCGCCGGTGTCGAGTGGACTGGTGTCGTCCTCGGCGATCTCGCGGCCTTCGCCGCCGGTCAACTCAGCTTCGCTCAGGTCGGCGGCCGGGTCGTCCGCATCCGTCTCGTCGACGGTCGTCGAGCAGGCGGTGAACAGCGCTGCCGTCGCCGAGGCGACCAGGAGTACCGAGCCGAATCGTGTGCGCCCGTTCATGGGTTTCATCATGGCGCGCCGAGGCACGAACGACACGTCAGGATGAGACGAGGATGCGCTCGCTCGCGAACGAACCGACACCGATGTGGCGTCCGCCGATCTCGACCGTGAGGGTGCCGTCGGGTGAGGAGGCCGTCACGACGCCGGCGTTGCCGGGCTGGATCGCCGATTCCTCGAGGAACTCGAGCAATCCGGGTTCGAACTCGAGCTCTTCGGTGATCCGGCTGACGGTGAATCCGCCGCCCACGGCGATCGCCGACAGCGGGGCGGCGTCGGGCGCCACGTACTCGCTCCCCGGAATGGGGTTGCCGTGCGGGCAGGTCGTCGGGTCACCGAGCAGTTCGACCATCGCCTTCTCGACCGACTCGCTGATCACGTGCTCCCACTTGCCTGCCTCGTGGTGGGCCTCGGCCCAGGAGAGGTTCAAGACGTCGGTGAGGAACCGTTCGGCGAGCCGGTGGCGGCGGACGATCTTCTCGGCCAGCGTGCGTCCTGTCGTCGTCAGTCGGATTCCGTCGTCGGACGTGATCAGCTCCTCGGCCTCGAGCCGCTTCATCATCTCGCTGACGGCGGGGCGACTGACCTGGAGACGTTCGGCGATCCGCGCCTGGATCACGTCGAGGTCGTCTTCGCGCAGCTCGAAGATGCACTCGCAGTACTCCTCGAACGCGGGATGATGCTCTCCGGCTGCCGGCATGGTCCGAGTGTACCCGTCCGGTCTGGGGCCGGTTGCCGTTGGCTCGGACCATGCCTGCGACGACGTGTCGCCGGGCGTCAGCGGAGGAGTTGACGCAACCAGGACTCGCTGTAGCGGAGGCGGCGAGCCAGCTGTTCGTTGGTCGCCGTCGCGACGCGGTTGACCCCCGCGCGACGGTTCATCTCGGCCTGGACCTTGGCGTGGTTCCATCCGGTGACATCGACGAGTCGTTTCGCGACGTGAGCATTGCGCGTGCGCAGGTCGTCCTTGATCTCCGCGTTGCTGAGCGATCCGGCGGGGACGAGTCCGGCGGCGGTCGGGATCTCGGGGAGATCGATCTGGAGCGCTGGATCGGAGGCGAAGAACGGGGCGGGTGGGTCCGGTTCGTCGTCGAAGGCCGGGGTGGCGGTGTCGTAGGTCGGTTCGAATCGGACCTCGACGTGTGCAGGATCGCTGTCACCCGCGATCACACCGCCGTCCGCACCGACGGTGTGGATCGAGATGTCGGTCGCATGAGCGTGGACCACCGAGAACTCGGAGAACAGTGCGAGCTGTTCGGCATCGTCGGCGACGCGCTGCTCCTCGAGCCCACCGTCGGGCTGGAACTCGTCGGCGTCGTTCTCGGCACCGGGCGGGCGCAGGACGTGACGGCGCGCCTCCGCGATCGAGAACGCGTGCGCACGCAGCCGGGGGTCGTCGGGAATGTAGACGTACGCCTTCTGGCTGGCGCGTCCGGCCTGCCAGCGAACGAATCGACCGATCGCCTGACGGAAGAAGAGCTCGGTCGACGTGGTCGTCGCGAACACTCCCACCCGTAGCCGGGGGATGTCGACACCTTCGGAGACCATGCGGACCGACACCATCCACGGTCGGTCGTTCTTCGAGAACTCCTCGATCTTCTTCGATGCACCCGGGTCGTCGCTCACGACCACATCGGCGGGGACGTTGAACCGATCGCGCAGCAGGCGCGCGATCCCGTGTGCGTGCTCCTGATCGCTCGCGATGACGAGCCCGCCGGCATCGGGCTGACCGCCTTCGTCGGCGGGCGCCGTGCGGATCGTGCGGAGTTGATCGACCGCTTTCGCGAGGACCGACGGCATCCACTCGCCTTCGAGGCTCAGCGCCGTGCGCAGCCGCATCGACCCCTGGTCCCGCGTGAGTTCGTCCTGGAACGATGCCGACACGACATGGCCTGCGGCCGTCGTCCACTCCATGTCGCCGTCGACGCGTGGGAAGTAGACCGGGCGGACGACGCCGCCGTCGCGGAGCGCGTCGCCGTAGCCGTAGGTGTAGTCGGCGTGTGCGAGTTCGCCTTCGCCCGTGGCGTCGTAGCGGACGAACGGGATCTGGACCGCGTCGCTACGAAACGGGGTGCCGGAGAGCGACAGCCTGCGATACGCGTGCCCGAAGGCCGTCCGGATCCCGTCGCCCCAGGCCTTCTCGTGGCCGGCGTGGTGCACCTCGTCGAGGATCACGAAGCCATCGGCGGCGAGACCGGACAACTTGGCTGCGGCCGAACCCGTCGCGATCTGTTGGTAGGTCGTGACCAGTCCGTGGACGTCGCGGGCGAGGCCGTCGCCGGGTGACCAGCGGGGGTCCAGCTCGAGTCCGAGTCGATGGGCGGCGAGCGACCACTGCGTCTTCAGGTGGCTGGTCGGGGCGACGACGACGAGTGGGCGGGACTCCTCGGCGAGCGCTGCTCGGGCGCACGTCAACGCGAACGTCGTCTTCCCGGCCCCGGGGGTCGCGACGGCGAGGAAGTCCTGGTGGATCGTGCCGTCGGTCGGATCCGGCCGAGCCCCCGCCGTGAACAGGTCGAACGCGGCGCGCTGCCAGGGGCGGAGGGTGATCGTCGACACGTGCGGGGAGGTGCGTGGAGGTGCGTGGGGGAGGCGAGGAGACGGTGGGGGAGGGGGGTGTGGAGTGCGGGACCCCAAACGCACGGTGCGCTCAGGGGACTGTCGAGACTACTGTCGAGCGTGATGAAGCAGCAGTGACGTCCATCGTTCGCCGTTCCGACCCGCACGCCGACCCCGGAGGTCCAGATGCCCGCTGCACTCATCGCCCGTTCACTCACCGTCACGCGCGGTCCCGACACCGTCCTCGCCGACGTCGACCTGCGCGTGATCGCGGGTCAGCGGATCGGTGTCATCGGCCCGAACGGGATCGGAAAATCCACGCTGCTGCAGGCGCTCGCCGGGCGGATCGTCGACGCTGCGAGCACCGTCGAGGGTGTGATCGAACTGATGCCGCGCTCGGCCACGGTCGGATACCTCCCGCAGGAACCGGACCGGTCCGCGACCGAGACGGTCGACGACTTCCTGACCCGCCGCACCGGAGTCTCCGACGCGCAGTCCGCGCTCGACGCCGCCACGGAGGGGCTCGCCGAGGGTCGCTCGGGAGCCGACGACGCCTACACCGATGCACTCGAGCGGTGGCTCTCCCTCGGCGCCGCCGACTTCGACGCCCGCGCGGGGCAGATGTTCTCCGAACTCGGCATCACCGAACGGGTCCGGAACCAGCCGACTGCGACATTGTCCGGCGGTGAGGCGGCGCGGATCTCGCTCGCATCGTTGCTCCTCTCGCGGTTCGACGTGGTGCTCCTCGACGAGCCCACGAACGATCTCGATCTCGACGGACTCGAACGACTCGAGAGCTGGGTGCGGGCGCTCGACGCTCCCGTCGCGCTCGTCAGCCACGACCGCGCGTTCCTCGATCGAACGGTCACCCACGTGGCTGAGATCGACCACCACTCCCATCGCGTCGAGCTGTTCGGTGGCGGATGGACGGCCTTCCTCGACGAGCGGGCGCTCGCTCTCGACCGCGCCAAATCGCGCTACGACGACTACGAGACCCAGCGCCGAACGCTGCTCGACCGGCGTCAGCGTGAGCGCGAGTGGGCAGCGCAGGGGGCCGGTCGGGTGAAGCGATCCGACGAGCGGGACAAGTTCATCCGGCACCATCAGCTGAATCAGACCGAGCAGCTCGCCGGTCGTTCCGCCCGGACCGATCGCGCGCTCGATCGACTCGAAGCGGTCGATGAACCCCGCACGCCGTGGGAGCTGCGCTACGACATTCCGGCCGTCGAGCGCAGCGGCGACATCGTCGCGACGGCATCGGGGGCGACGGTCCGGCGCAGTGACTTCACGCTCGGACCCGTCGATCTCGACATCGCGTACGGCGATCGGATCGCGATCGTCGGATCGAACGGGAGCGGCAAGACGACACTGCTCGACCTGCTCCTCGGCCGGATCGAACCGGACACGGGGCGAGCCGGACTGGGTGCGAACGTCGTGATCGGCGAGATCGAGCAGGCCCGCGGCGCGGTCGTCGGAGCCTCTGGACTGCTCGACGCGTTCTGCACGGCCACGGGTCTCGAACCGGCGGAAGCCCGCACGTTGCTCGCCAAGTTCGGGCTCGTGTCGGGGCAACTCGGTCGTCCCGGCGACACACTGTCGCCGGGCGAACGGACGAGGGCGGCGATGGCGGTGATGATGGCGAACGGTGCGAATCTGCTCGTGCTCGACGAGCCGAGCAACCATCTCGATCTCGAGGCGATCGAACAGCTCGAAGCGGCGCTCGACCGGTTCACGGGGACCGTGCTGATGGTGAGCCACGACCGGTCGCTGCTCCGTTCGGTGCGCTTCGACCGGGTGCTGCGCCTCGTCGACGGGCGGGTCGACGAGGCGGCGACATCGGCGCTCGACGGCGTTTGATCCCGATCATCACGGGTAGGCCGAACGAAGCAGCCCGCCCGGATCTCCGCCGCCCGGCAACCGATCAGGTAGTCGCTGCGTGTAGGAGAGTATGAAGGCGAGAATCGCAGCGTGACCGACGAGGACTACGACGACCTGTTCCGGTCGGCCTATCCACGCCTCGTCGCGATGGGTCTCGCGATGTCGACCGAGCGCCACGTCGCACAGGAACTGGCGCAGGAGACCCTGCTCCGCGCCCACCGCCACCGCGACGAGCTGGCGGCGTACGACTCACCGCTCGCCTGGTGCCGACGGGTCATGGGCAATCTGCTCATCGACCAGCACCGGAAGCGGACGGCGGAGCGATCGGCCGTCGAGCGCGCGCAGAGCCGAGCGGAGACCGATCCGGTCCACCCGAGCGGTTCGACCGATCCGGAACTGTTCGCGGTGTCGAGTCGATGGAGCGACCTGGTCGCGTCGCTGTCGCCCCAGCAGCGCCTCGCCGCGACGCTGTACTACGCGGAGGATCAATCGGTGGCGACGATCGCCGAAACGATGGAGATCGCCACCGGCACGGTGAAGTCCGCGCTGTCGAAGGCGCGGCGGAACCTCCGTCGCGTGGTCGACGGACCGTTGGACGACCAGACGATCGGACGCGACGAGGAGGCACGGTCATGAACCCGGACAACCCCGACGACATCGAACTCCGTGGGATCGCGATGGGCGCGGTCCACGAGCACGAGGCGTCCGTGACCGCCGCCGAGACCGAGTCGGCCCTCGCATCGGTGAGGTCGCGCATCGCGTCGGGCGACGTCGGTGCCGCGTCGCCGGGGATCGTCCAGCAACCGCGCCGGCGATCGCCATGGGTGCTGTTCGGCGCCGCAGCTGCGGTCGTTGCCATGATCGGAGCCGGGCTGGTCACCGTCCTCGACCGTGGTTCCGACGGCACTGATGTGATCGTCCCGGCGTCGGAACCGTCCGTCGTCGACCCGCTTCCCGAGACGACTCTTCCGGAGACGACGCTTCCGGAGACGACGGTGCCGGATCCGACCACGACCACGATCGCCCCGGACGGTTTGCCGGCTCGTCAGACGATCAGCGTCGACGCGGCGAATCCTCCCGAACTGCTCGAACCGGTTCCCTACGCCTCGGTCCCGTTGGAGCCGAACCCCGACGGGAACCGCATCGAGTTCGCCGTCGGTGCCGATCACGTGGTGGTCAACCAGCCGGACACGAACACGATCACGATCGTCGGTCCCGGTGTCTCCGGGATCGAGAACCGGACCGTGCCGGTCGACGAGGACCTCTCGGCGATCGTCAGTGGCCCCGGCCCGGTCGTCTACGGCCTCGGAGCTCCGGCGTTCGAGGACGGAGAGTCGGGCGTGCCGTCCGGGTTGCGCTTCGTGGCGATTCCGTTCCTCGGCGAGCGTGAAGGGCAGGTCGTCGCGGTCGAGGAAGTGCCGCTGAATGCCTATCTCGAACTTCCGCCGTACTTCTTCGGGCACGGTCCCGACGGCGTCATCGCCCGCGGCCGCAACACCAACGAAACCGTGATCGGCTACGTCGACGAGAACGGCGAGCCGCGTGGGTCCGGTGAATCGACGGAGAACGGGACACCGTTCCCACTGCTCGACGTCGACCAACGCGTCGACGGGAGCAATCGCGACATCGTCTCGGTCGTCGGCTCCGACCTCTCCTGGGAGCTCGACATCACCCGTGATCCGGAGTGGGAGTCGAGCTACACCGGTCCCGACGTCGTCGTGCCCGGCAGCGACGGACGGGTCCTCTACGCCGAACGGATCGGAGCGAACACGACCCCCGACCAGGACTTCGGCGAGAACTCGATGCCGGTCGTGGCGGTCCTCGACCCGGACGGATCGGGTCGCTGGGTCCGGCTGCCCGACGATTGGGACGTCGTGGCGAGCGACGTCTGGGGAACGCTGCTGGCGCGCATCACGGACGACGCGGTCGACCTCGCACTGCTCGACGACCTGCTCCCACCCGTGTCCGATCCCGACACGATCACAGCGAACGAGACCTCCGGTTCATCCACGACGATCGAGCCTTCATCCGAACCGAGCGACCGGACCACGGCGATCGCCCGCGACTGCGTCTCCGAGTTCGACTGCACGCAACTGGCGAACACCGAGGACGGACGGATCGTCGTCTACGACCCGGCGGATCAGATGCTGCAGATCTTCGACGCGACCGGAACCGACCTCCGCGGCGAGATCCCGATCGACTCCGATGTCGTCCCGCTCGAGCGCGCGCTGTTCGTCGCGGTCGGCCCCGACGACGTGGCCTACCTGCGGACGATGACGCCCGGTGCATCCGACCCGAGCAACGACCTGCTCGCGATCCCACTCGTCGGCGACCGCGCCGGGCAGGTCGTCGAGCGGTGGACCGGGCTGGACGGATCCGGGGACAGCACTCTGGTCCCCCGCCGTGCGGGGCTCACCGTCGTCAACTGCTGTGGGGAACTCGGCACCCGGCCCGAACCGGATGCGGTGATCTATCGCTGGGTCGACCGCGACGGTGACACGGTCGAGTCGAACGCTCCCTCGTTCGACCTCAACCTCGGTCGAGAGGGCAACAGCCTGACCCGCATCGACGGCGAGTCGACGTTCACCCGGTTCGCGTTGCCGACGGTGTTCCAGTACCCACGAGATTTCCCGCCGACGGTCGCCACCACCGATGGCGGAGCCTTGTCGAGGGACTTCGTCCAGACGGCTTCGGGAGGTGTGCAGGTGATCGTGGAGTTCGGGCCCGACTGGCCCGACAACGGTGACGTGTACTTCCAGCCGATCGGTGACGCCGCCTCGATCCAGTTGCTCGAACCCACGGGGACGGTGATCGTCGCAGACGGCGACACGTTCGTGCGTCGCGAGCTCGACGAGGTCGCAACACCCGGCTGGCCGGGCAGGTTCGAGACCGACCGCGACGGAGCGACCAGCGCGCCGGGCCTGAACGAGTACATCGACGAGAACCAACCGTTCTGGGCCGCCGATCCCGAGCTGTTCGCCCTGCAGCTGAAATCACTGGTCGGCCCGAACGAATCGGTCCTCATCGAGTACGACCAGACCGATGCACCCGACATCTCGATCACGACGTTCGGATTCCTCGACGACTCCGTGGCGGCGTCGCAGCGGGTGATCTCGACCGCACGCGGCGATGACGGTCTGCTCCGCTTCGTCTCGGGGACGTACACGTTCCAGTGCCAGCCCGGACGCGGTCACCAGGACTTCTCCGCCGAACTCTGCAACTGAGCAGCGGAAGGATCGAAGCGCGACAGAACGGGTGTTCCCATCGTTGATATCCTGTCGGGATCGCCCACCACCCTGTGCTCGATGCGTTCTCGCCCGCCGTGCGGGAGTGGTTCGCGTCATCGTTTCCCGAGCCGACGAAGCCCCAGGTACAGGGCTGGCCGCACATCGCGGCCGGCGAACACACGCTGATCTGCGCGCCGACCGGGTCGGGCAAGACGCTCACGTCGTTCCTGGCCTCGATCGACCGGCTCACGACGACACCGCGTCCCGAGGCCAAGTCGCATCGCACCCGGGTGCTCTACATCTCGCCACTCCGCGCGCTCGCGTTCGACATCGAGAAGAACCTCCGCGCACCGCTCAAGGGCATCGGTCTCGCGGCCGAGCGGCTCGGTGAGTCGTTCGTCGCTCCCGAGGTCGGAATGCGCACCGGCGACACCCCGTCCAACGATCGCCAGAAACTGATCCGGAACCCGCCCGACCTGCTGATCACGACGCCCGAGTCGTTGTACTTGATGCTCACGTCGAAGGCGGCCGAGACGTTGGTCGGGGTCGAGACGGTGATCATCGACGAGATCCACGCGATGGCGACCACGAAGCGGGGAGCCCACCTGGCGTTGACGCTCGAGCGACTCGAGGAGGTCACCGAGAATCCGCCGCAGCGGATCGGACTGTCGGCGACGCAGCGCCCGCTCGAGGAGATCGCCGAGTTCCTCGGTGGGTACGCGTCCCCACGGACCGCCGAGGCCGACGGGACGAAACGTCCGGTTCGGATCATCGACGCCGGGATCCGCAAGGACATGCAGATCGAGGTGGTGATCCCGGTCGAGGACATGTCGACGCTCGGACAGGTCTCGACCGAACTCACCTCGGGTCCGGCGAGCGCCGCGCTGTCCGAGCGGCGCACCTCGATCTGGCCGAGCATCTACCCCGAGATCCTGCAGCGCATTCTCGCCAACCGCACGACGATCATCTTCTGCAACGCGCGTCGAGCCGCCGAACGGATCGCCGCGAAGCTCAACGAGTTGGCGGTCGACGAGGGTGTGCCCGGGATCGTCGATCCCGAGACCGGGGCGATGGTGGAGGAGCTGGTCAAAGCGCACCACGGCTCGCTCGCCCGCGAGCAGCGTGTCGTGATCGAGGATCAGCTCAAGCGCGGAGAACTCCGTGCCATCGTGGCGACATCGTCACTCGAGCTCGGAATCGACATGGGTGCGGTCGATCTCGTGATCCAGGTCGAGTCGCCCGGTGCGGTCAGTCGCGGCATGCAACGCATCGGTCGCGCTGGCCACCAGGTCGGCGAACCGTCACGCGGGTCGATCTTCCCGAAGCACCGTGGCGATCTGTTGGAGACCGCCGTGGTGGCGCGTCGGATGATCGACGGCGAGATCGAGTCGAGTCGGTTCCTGCGCAACCCGCTCGACGTCCTCGCGCAGCAGATCGTGGCCCATGTCGCGGCGGTCGACGAATGCTCGGTCGACGAGATGACCGCGATCGTCCGGCGGTGCGCGAACTTCGCCGAGATCTCCGACGAGTTGTTGAACAACGTGCTCGACCTCCTGTCGGGCCGGTACCCGAGCGAGGAGTTCTCCGAACTGCGCCCGCGGATCGTGTGGGACCGGGTCAACGACACGATCCGGGCCCGTGACGGATCGAAGCGGCTCGCCGTCACGTCCGGCGGAACGATCCCCGACCGTGGACTGTTCGGCGTGTTCCTTCCCGACGGCACGCGGGTCGGCGAGCTCGACGAGGAGATGGTCTACGAGTCGCGTCCGGGTGAGACGTTCGTGCTCGGCGCGTCGACGTGGCGGATCGAGGACATCACCTTCGAGCGGGTGACGGTCAGCCCGGCGCCGGGACAGCCGGGGAAGATGCCGTTCTGGCACGGCGACCGCCCCGGCCGTCCCCTCGAACTCGGCCGGGCGCTCGGTGCCTTCGTCCGCGAGATCCGCGACCTGTCCACCGACGAAACCCCGTACATCGGTGCCAGGCACCAACGTGCATCTTCGGAGGACGATCCGGGTGTCGAGGTGGGTGGGGCCGACGTCTCGCGGCTGATGAGTCACTACTCGCTCGATGCGTTGGCGGCGACGAACCTCGTGCAGTACCTCGACGAGCAGGCCGAAGCGACCGGGGCGGTCCCCGACGACAAGACGGTGGTCGTCGAGCGATTCCGGGACGAGATCGGGGACTGGCGGGTGTGCATCCTCAGTCCGTTCGGCACACCGGTCCACGCGCCCTGGGCGATGGCGATCGAACGGCAACTGATCGACAGGTACGACATCCCCGTCGAGACGATGTGGGGCGACGACGGGATCGTCATCCGCCTCCCCGAGTCGGCCGACGAGCTCCCGGTCGAAGCGCTGCTCATCGAACCGGAGGACATCGACGAGCTCGTGGTGTCGACGCTCCCGCAGACCGCCCTGTTCTCGGCCCGCTTCCGCGAGTGCGCGGGGCGCGCTCTGCTCCTGCCGCGTCGCCGGCCCGATCGGCGCACTCCGCTCTGGCAGCAACGGCAGCGCGCAGCCGACCTGTTGGCTGTCGCCTCCAAGTTCCCGACATTTCCGATCCTGCTCGAAGCATCCCGCGAATGTCTGCAGGACGTGTTCGACGTGCCGGCGCTGCGTGAGGTGCTCGGCCTGTTGCGGTCGCGCGCGATCCGCGTGGTCACGGTCGACACGGCCAAGGCGAGCCCGATGGCATCGAGCCTGCTGTTCAACTGGATCGCCGCGTACATGTATGAGGGTGATGCGCCGCTCGCGGAGCGTCGAGCTGCCGCGCTCGCGCTCGATCGTGATCTCCTCCGCGACCTGCTGGGTGCCGAGGAACTGCGCGACCTGCTCGATCCCGAGGTCCTCGCCGACGTCGAACTCGAGCTGCAGTGCGTGGCCGAACACCGTCGTGCCCGATCGGCTGACGAGCTGCACGACGTCCTGCGCAAGGTCGGGGACCTCTCGGCGGCCGAGGTCGATCTGCGCTGCACCGATGATCGTGAACAGCTGCGCGACTCGGTCGACACGTCGAAACTCGATCCGACCGGTGGATTCGGTGCCGTGTGGCTGCAGCAGCTCGTCGAGGAGAAGCGGGCGATCGAGATCGGTGTCGGGCGGGAGATGCGGTTCGCCGCCGCGGAGGACGCAGCGCGGTACCGCGATGCCCTGGGATGTGCGATCCCGGTCGGTCTCCCGATGGCGTTCACCGACCCCGTGGCCCGTCCACTCGAGGAGCTCGTCGGTCGCTATGCGCGGACCCACGGTCCGTTCGTGCCGGCGGACGTCGCGGCCCGGTTCGACGCGCCGCCCGAGCGGATCGCCGGAGCACTCGCTGCACTCGAGAACGAGGGACGCGTCGTGCTGGGCGAGTTCCGCCCCGATGGCGTCTCGCGCGAGTTCGTCGACGTCGACGTGCTGCGTCAGCTCCGCCGTCGGTCGCTCGCGGCGCTGCGCCGCGAGGTCGAACCGGTGGAGCAGGAGGCACTCGCGCGGTTCCTCCCGGCGTGGCACGAGATTCCTGCCCGACGCCGTGGACCCGAGGCGCTCGTCGAATCGCTGACCGTGCTGTCGGGAGCGGCGCTGGTCGCGTCGACGATCGAGGCCGACGTCCTCCCGTC
>NZ_JBAVYV010000222.1:0-2927 GCF_049588435.1 Ilumatobacter sp. | reverse complement strand
CCACCGTGCTCGGCGCCGCGAGGTGTGCGAGCGCCGCCTGCGATGCCGCCAGCGCGCTGGCGATGCTCGCGTCCGCGAGGTGTCCCTCGCTCCCGACCCAGTCGCCGGCGATGAAGACATGATCGTGATCGGTCGCCGTCACCGACGGGCGACCCCGGCGGCCTCCGGTCTCGACGGTCGGGATCGCGGAGACGGCCGTCATCCGGTGGAGTCGGCGGCTCACGGTGACGTCGTCGCGATCGATGCCGATCCGGTCGATGTCGGACCAGATCATGTCGGGGTCCGGTTCGGTGTCGGCCGTGAGGTACTGCATGGCCGAGACCACGAATGAACCCTCGGGTGCCAGCTTCGCGACCGTCGAATGGTTCGAAAAGTAGAACGGACGGTCGGCGCCGATGACGAAATCGTGGGGTGGGGGAGCGGACAGCCCGAGGTCGATGCACGACACATCCGCGCTCGGACCGACGTCGTAGGCACGGCCGGTGAGGTGTCCGACGAGGGTCGGCGATCCTGCGGCCACGATCACGACCCGGGCATCGGGGAGCTCGTCGACCGCCGCGTCGGTCTCGATCGAGACGCCGGGTCGGGCGGCCAAGCCCTTGATGATTCGTTGCCAGCCTCCGTCGACATAGTGCACCGCCTGCTGGGCCGTCTGCAGTTGTGCGATCGCCACGTCGGCGCTGAGCGTGTCGATGTCGCCGGCGTATGTGGTCAGACGGACGAGCGCGCGCAGCAGACGCCGGGGCCGATCTCGTCCGACGTTGCGGTCGATCCATTGCCCGGCGGTGAGTCCCGCGTGGTCGAACGGATCGACCTTGCCGAGTGATGTGAGCAAGCGTGCGAACTCGACCTTCTCGGCGAATCCGAGCGCTCGGCTGGACAGCAGCGAGCCCGGGCCGGTCGGAAGCACCTGCAATCGATCGTCGATCATCAGCCGGGAGCGCGGCGTCGGGCGACCACCGGCGAGGTCGATCCCGAGTTCGGAGAGGACCTTCCAGGCGGGTCCGCCCCGGTAGAGCGCGTGGGGGCCCTGGTTGAACAGGAAGCCGGAGCGTTCGTCGGTGGTGGCGAGTCCGCCGAGGCGTCCGCGCCGTTCGAGAACGGTCACCGAGTGGCCGCCTCGGGCAACCAGGGCAGCGGCGGCCAGACCGGCCAACCCGCCACCGATCACGATGACATCAGAGGAGTGCGTGTGGTTCATGCCTGTTTGACGATCCGTTGACCAGAAGTGTGACATCGTCGACGTTCGGGTTCGGGACGCGCCGGCGCATGGCGTCGCCGAGTGCGGCTGCCTCATGGTGCTGTTACGATCTTGTGTTGCGTTCTCGCCCGAGCGCGCAATGTCCCATTCCTGATTTCTGATTGTCCGAAAGCCGATTCCCTTGACCGACACCGCTACCTCCTCCTCCTCGACCGCTTCCGAATTCGGAACGTTCGACGAAGAGGGCAATTACACACCCCGCGAGATCACCTCCGACGATCTCGGCATGTCCTTCGAAGAGGCCATCGCCGGAACGATGGTCGAGGTCGAAGACGGCCAGATGGTCAACGGAACCGTCGTCAAGATCGACAAGGACGAAGTCCTCCTCGACATCGGCTACAAGAGCGAAGGCGTCATCCCCAGCCGTGAGCTGAGCATCCGCAACGACGTCGACCCGTCCGAGGTCGTCGGCATCGGTGAAGTCATCGAAGCACTCGTCCTCACGAAGGAAGACAAGGAAGGACGCCTCGTCCTCTCGAAGAAGCGCGCTCAGTACGAGCGGGCATGGGGCGACATCGAGGCCAAGAAGGAAGCCGACGAAGTCGTGTCCGGACCGGTCATCGAGGTCGTCAAGGGCGGCCTCATCGTCGACATCGGCCTGCGCGGCTTCCTGCCCGCATCGCTCGTCGAACTGCGCCGCGTCCGTGACCTCGCGCCGTACATCGGCACCCAGGTCCACGCCAAGATCATCGAACTCGACAAGAACCGCAACAACGTGGTCCTGTCCCGTCGCGCCTACCTGGAAGAGAACCAGAAGGAAACCCGCGACCAGTTCCTCAACAACCTCAAGGTCGGCGAAGTCCGCGAAGGGACCGTGTCGAGCGTCGTCTCGTTCGGCGCATTCGTCGACCTCGGTGGCATGGACGGACTCATCCACGTGTCCGAGCTGTCGTGGAAGCATGTCGACCACCCCGGCTCCGTCGTCACCGTGGGTGACCCGGTCAAGGTGCAGGTCCTCGACGTCGACTTCAGCCGGGAGCGCATCAGCCTCTCGTTGAAGGCCACGCAGCAGGATCCGTGGCAGGAGTTCGCCGAGGGCCACCAGGTCGGCCAGCTCGTCTACGGACGGGTCACCAAGCTCGTGCAGTTCGGCGCGTTCGTCCAGGTCGGCGACGGCATCGAAGGCCTCGTGCACATCTCGGAGATGTCGGCACACCACGTCGACAGCCCCGAGCAGGTCGTCACGCCGGGCGAGGAGCTGTGGGTCAAGATCATCGACCTCGACCTCCAGCGTCGCCGGATCAGCCTCTCGATCAAGCAGGCCGCCGAGGGTGGAGAGCTCGCTGCCGAGTACCGCGAGCACTTCGAGATCGACGAAGCCGGCAACTACGTCCAGGGCGAAGCATCGGCCGAGGCCGAGGCCGCTTGGAGCGAGTACTACGGCGACGCCGGCGAGGGTGAGACCCCGGCCACCGAAGACGGCGCCGAGGCTCCCGCGACCGACGAGGTCGCGACCGACGAGGCTCCGGCCGCGGACGAGGCTCCGGTTGCCGAAGAAGCTCCCGCTGTCGCGGCCGCACCCACCGAAGAAGAGACGCCCGCATCGGAGTGATCCTGCCAACTGGTGCCTGACACCAGTTGTCCGAACGATGAATGCTGCCCGGCTCCTCGGAGTCGGGCAGTATTCGTTTTCGTGATCGTTGTTGGATTGACCGGAGGAATCGGC
>NZ_JBAVYV010000221.1:0-18232 GCF_049588435.1 Ilumatobacter sp. | reverse complement strand
CACCGCCGCACACGCCGCCGCCGCACGTCAGCGTCGCGAGTCGCCGAGCCACGGATCGGGCCTCAGTGAGGTGTTGTACGCCCGCAGTGGGTGCCGGAGGGGGTCGAGTGACACGTCGTCGTCCCACGGCTCGAACGCGTTGGTGACGTTGGCCAGCCCGGTCCCGGCGAGTTCGGGGATGTGACGGAGCAACACGTTCTTGAGGGTGGCGTCGTCGACCCACTGCATCCCCTCCGCCGAGTACACCTCCTCGCGGTAGTCATCGGTGAAGAACCGGTCGGCCTGGAGCCGACGGCTGGCGTTGAGGATGAAGATCTGGAACATCGTCTCGCCGAACCCGAAGTGGGTCGGTCGGCGTGTGTCGGAGTCCTCGGCGAGCGTGCCGATCATCAGATCGAGGTGTTCGACGTTGTCGCCGTACACGTCGACGAGACGCGCGATCACGTCGGCGTCGTCGGTGAGATCGGCGAAGGTCCGGATCGGTTGCAGACGGAGTTGCCGCCGGAACTCGTTGTATCTCGGGACTCCGCGCTCGCGGGCGCGCAGTACGTCGATGGTCCCCATGTCGAACAGCGGATTGCCCGGGACGCTCAGCTCCTGCAGGAACGCCGGGTAGTTGTTGAGCACCAGCTGGCCCGGATGCTGGGTCCCGAACGAGAAGAACAGATCGACCAGCGCGATGCGTGCGGTGAGCTTCGCCGATCCGGCCTGACGGGTCAGCCCGACCGGCAGGTCCTCGATCGACTCACCGGTGTCGTGGCGTCGGAGGTGCAGTTCTTCGGGCAGCAGCGAGTGCAGTCGGTAGACCTCGACGAATTCCTCCGACAGTCCGAACGGTGCGTCGTACTTGTTGATCGCGTTGCCGACGATGCCTCCGAGTTCGGGATTCTCGACGTTGAACTCGCTGACCGTCCGGCGATTCTCCGGCTTGCGCATGTACGTGAACATGCCGTACCAGTTGGCGTTGAGGCCGAGGTCGAGCGCGTGGTTCGGGAGGATCGCCGGCGTCCACTCGACCGAGTGGATCTTCGCCATCACCGCCGCGTTGACGAGTCGGGCGACGTTGAACAGTCGGTTGTCGTCCCATGTCGGATGGGCGGCGGCGAGTCGTTCGCAGATCGCGTTGTGCTCGCGGGCGAACAGAGTGTGCATCATCGACAGCCCGACCCACCAGTTCCGGTTCATCCCGGTGTCCTCGACTCCGTTCGCTCCGAGTGGGAGGGTGCCGTCGTCGTTGAGCCGGAGCGTGCCGCCGATCCCACTGCGCAGCCGGTCCTGGGTCGCCTGATCGCTGCCGTACAACTGCGAACCGTCCCACCAGTGCGTCACCTCGTTGATGAACGTCGCGGGCGTCTCTTCGCCGAACGGTTGGCGCGTCGGATCGGGCTGCGTGCGTCCGACGAACATGTTGCGCTGGCGGTAGCGCTGCCGTGCCGGATCGTCCTCGTCGAGCGGGATCTCGATCAGGTCGTGTTCGAGGCTGTCGGCGTGGTTGATCCAGTCGTGGTTCTGGAACTGGATCCACGACGCGGCGAGCAGGTTGAGGAACGGCACCTCCTTCATCGGCCCCTCACGCGTGAGGAACACCCGACTCACGGTCCGTGGGTTCGGCGACATGAGGTCCGCGTCGTCACCGGGGCGGATCGCCGAGTTGGCCACGTTGCGCACGAAGCGCGTCCCCGCCGCACCCTCCTTGGGGTCGTCGAGGTTGTTCCAGCTGCCGTCGGCGGTGCGGAAGTGGGTGACGCCGTCGGGTGGCTCGAGCCCATCGGCGAGGAACCCGACGTTGGCACCGCGCGGATAGGTCCGGATGAGGTTCTCGGCCATCAGATGCTCGCGCATGTAGGCGAGCGACAGGATGCCGCGGTACAGACTCCGGCGATACCAGTTCGTCCACACCGCGTCGTGGTACCGCTTGCCGATCACGTTCGTCGCCGCGCCCATCAGCGCGCCACCGATCGAGCCGACCTCGTGGCCGACGAAGCGGCGCAGCCGACGCCAGTGACCGTGGGGTGGAAGCGGTGCCGGACGCGCGGGGATGTTCGGCGTCGGCGGGGGAGCGAGGAGGTCGTCGTCGGTGAAGAGATGGACGTCGGGGACGTACACGTCGAGTTCGGAGTGGGCGTTGGCGACGGCGCGCTCGCGCATGTCGTTCCAGTCGACGCGGGACGCGTCGGTCGCGCATGCCGCCGCGTATCGGTCCGCGGCCTGCTCGTACTTCTCACACAGGAAGAAGGCGAGCGCGAGCGTCGCGTGGTCGTCGCCGGTCATCGACTCGTCGTCCGCAGCTGTCTCGAGCAGCGCGAGCGCCTCGCGGAACCGGCCGGCCTCGATCAGGGCGGAGCCGTCGGCACGCGCAGCGCCGCGCTTCATGGCCTCCATCGCTTGTCCCCTCCCGTCGACCGATGAAAACTAGCACCCCACTTCGTGGCCACTCCCCGGAACTTCGGCCACTCCCCCGGAACTATGGTGACCGTGACCGTGACCGTGACCGATCCGCACGCGAGCACCCGCGACGATGCCCCGACCCACCGCGGTGGGTGGACATGGCGACTTCGCCGCGGGTTCTGGAACCGGTTGACGGTGTTCAAGTACGAACATCAGAAGCCGACGCCGATCGCCGAACCGACGAGACCGGACCCGAGCTTTTCGATGGTCCCGCTGAACAGCGTCTATCCCTCGATTCCGATCACCCGACTCGCGGTCGCCGCGACGGTGCCCGACGACGAGGCGGCTCCGCTGAAACAGCGGTTCACGAAGGTGCAGGGATTCATCGACTCGCGATGGCCACTGACACGACCTGGGTTGCCCGAAATCCCCGCGGACGCCGAGGCGGCGCTCGACCGGGCATTCACGACGCGCCATCGGCGGTGCTATCCCGCACCCGAACGCACGACCGCCGACCTCGGCGAGCTCGCCGTGGCGAGTCCGTATGCCAGCTATCTCGAAGCACGCGACGACGGCACGTTCGCATGGGATCTGTCGGTGCTCACCGAGTTCGACGCGCAGCAGGGACTCGTCCGACTCGGCGCCACGGTCATCTTCGAACGCGATCCCGACGCGCGCCGTGTGCATCCGGTCCGCATCGACTCTGCCGCGGGGTCGTCGACACCGGACTCGCCCGACTGGGAGTCGGCCACGCGGCTGGCGATGTGTTCGATCACGACTCACGCGTCGTTGGTCCGCCACTTCAACTTCCTGCATCTCACGAGCGGCGCGCCACTCGAGGCGGCGACACGACGACGCCTCGCGGCGCGGCATCCGGTGCGGCGACTGCTGTGGCCACACGTGTTCGGAACGCATGCGAGCAACGACTTCGTGACCGAGATCCAGATGAAACCGGGCGGTGACTTCGAGTCGATCTTCGGACTCACCCAGCACGGATTCTGCGAGTTGTTCGAGGCGACCGCCGCCGACTTCGACCTTGCGATGATCAACCCCGTCACCGACGCGGCCCGTCGCGGCATCGACACGCTCGATTGTCCCGCTCACGACAACCGGACCGCGCTGTACCAGGCGATGCTGGCGCACACCTCCCGCTACCTCGACCTGTACTACGCGTCGGACGACGACGTGGCGAACGATCAGGCACTCGGCGAGTGGTTGGCCGACGTCGACAGCAGCATTGCGAACGGGATCCGCGGGGTCTGCGGCGGCTCGATCGGTCTCGATGCGCTGGCGACCCTGACGGCGACGATCATCTACCTCGCGACGGTCGAGCACGAGATCACCGGGACCGGGCTGTGGGACTATCAGCTGTGGCCCGACGTGTCGCCGGTGCGGATCTACGAGGACGGTCGGCGGCTCCCGGTCGACGTGTACCAACACTCGGTGAACGCCAACCTCAACCTCAACTCACATCGGTTGATGCTGCTCGACGACCGGATCCCGATGATCGCCGGAGACGCTCACGGCGAGGACGCGATGCGTCGATTCCAGCAGGATCTGCTGGCGCTGCAGTCCGAACTCGACCGCTCCCCCGCCGCTCCCTGGCGACTCGAACCGCGCCTCCTCAAAGCCAACATCAACGCCTGACCACTCCCTCTCCCTCTCCTCCCGACCCTCTCCCGACCACCGTCTCCCGACCACCGTCTCCTGCCCACCCCGACTCCCCACCCCGACTACCCACCCCGACTGCCCATCCGACTGCCCATCCGACTGCCCATGCGGGTGTTTGGGTCCATCCGGGTGTTTCTGCGGTACTTCCGGCAACGCAAACACCCGGTCGGACGCAAACACCCGGGTGGGGGCGGGTCGGGTCAGGGGGTGGAGGGGGTCGCGGCGATGTGGCGGAGGGCCGTCATCGAGGGGCAGAAGAGGTAGACCGACCCGACGGTGTGGGTGAAGCGGGGAAAGTGGCGCAGCGTCAGCGACGACCCGTCGGCGAACGGGATCTCGAAGCGACTCGACGCCGAGCGGTTGGCACCGATGATCACGTCGTTGGTGCCGGTCACGCGCGGGTCCTGCAACCCGAGGTTGATCCAGTCGTACATGAGCGCCTCGTACTGCGCGGCGAGATCGGCGCAGAGGAAGCTGCCGAGCAACCCACGCGGCACGCCATCGTCGCCCGCCGACGGGTCGTACGCGGGACCGTAGGGAACACCCCGCCGGACGATCGGTCGGGTGTGATTGGCGCTGCGCTGGACGATTCGACTCCCACGCGGATTCCCGCGGCGGATGTGCGCCCCCATCGGACACATCGTCCCGTCGAAGTCGTCGAAGTCGTGCCGCTCGTCGGGGTAGTCGAAGTCGTTGAGGTCGTCGCTGTCGCCGAGCACCGGCATCCCGTCGACGAACCGTCCGTCCGTTTCGGTCTCCCCACCCGGACGCATCTGCATCGCGGCGTGTTCGACCGCGTACGACAGCGGGACCCCGTTGCGCCATCGTCCCATCAGCTTCGCCGCGATGAACTCCACGGGATCGACCTCGGGGTGCACCATGCCCGGATGTTCGGCGAGGAGTCGCTGTGCGCTCTCGTGCAGGAACAGCTCGAATCCGACGACGTCCTGTTCGAGGACCCGGAACGCGTTGAAGCAACCGTTGACGGCGAGCTCCGACGGCTCGGGAAGCGTCCACTGCACGTCGGGGAAGGTCGTCTCGTACGGTCCGAGCAGGAGCGCGCCGAGCGGGGCGACCGGCTGTGCGTCCTCGCGTCCGATCACCTCGCCGTCGATCTCGAAGCGCGGCTGCGAGATGCTGTCGCGATAGCCGAAGTGGACCTTGTCGTCGTCGAGACCCTCCCCGTCGAGCCGCGCGGTCGTCGAGAACGCCCCCGATCGACGCCAGGCCACCTCGAGTTCGCTCGACAGCGCATCGCGCGCGTCGATGGTGTCGGCGAAGATCGTCCACATCGCGTGGACCTTGTCCGGATCGCTCATGCCATCGCGCCAGTTGCTCGGGTCACTCTGGTCGACGTCGCCGACCTTCGTCGCCCGACCCACCGCTCCCTCGCGGAACGCTGCGGGGAACGAGTCGACACACTGGCGAGACAGTCCGAGCGCGGCGAGGCCGGTTGCGGAGAAGCCGACGTTGAGACACGTGAGCGGACGCACGGTCCACTCCTCGGACGTGGTGATCGCCGGGCCGGGGGGCATCCCGTCCGCGGCGTCGGCGATGAAGGACCGAGCCGCTGCGGCGTTGCGGACGGTCACGATCAGATGGCGGACGTAGCGTTTGCCGCTCCCGTATCCGCGCAACAGGTTGCCCTGCACGTCGGCGAGGTCGATGTGCGTCACCATCCGAGATCCAGCGCCTCGCGGATCTGCGCGGCCGAGAAACCCGGGTACGCGCGATACACGAACAGTTGGGCGTTCTCGTGCTCGTCGAGCGTGATCGCCAGATCACGGGGCAACCGCAACACGTCGTCGCTGAGGTCGACGACGCTCTCCGGGAGTTGGAGGGCGTCGCGCTCACGCACCCACTCGATGAACGCGTCGGGATCGCTCTCGACGGGAAGCGGAGGTGGATCGACGACGAATGTCAACAGACCATCGAACGCGGTGCCGACGTTGTAGATGAAGTCGCGGATGTAGTTGGCGAAGTCGCCGTCGTAGATGCTGAACATCACGAGGTTGCCGTCGACGATCGTGAATCGACCGAAGTGCACGATCTCGGTGTTGTTGAGCCCCGCCATGACCTGCTCGACCGCACCGAGCAACGCCTTGGCCAACCGCGCGCGCCCGACCGCCGAGTTGTCCTTCAGCGGCATGATCAGGTTCATCGGGACCTGCATGTTGTCGCTCGGGTTCATCGAGAACTTCGGCGGCGCGTAGGTCGGAGGGTCGCGCCACCGCCAGTATCTGATCAGCAGCGGCGACAGCACGCGTTCGAAGGTTGCACCGATGGTCATCTTGTCATCGCGTCGAACTCGCTGCCCGCGCCCTCCTCAGCGTTCCGACAGTAGCGGAATCGGCGGGTCGCCGGCTCCGCTACCGTTGGGCATGGCCGAGATCACGCAACAGTTGGTCGATCAGATGCTCGACGGTTTCCAACCGGCCTTTCCCGACCACGTCGCCGGGACGCGTCCGATCCACACCAAGGGGATCGGAGTGATCGGTTGGTTCCGCGGGTCGAGCACGGCGCGGTCGTATTCGTCTGCCGCGCAATTCGCGCAGGATTGGATCCCGGTCCGGGTTCGATTCTCGAACGGCAACGGACAACCCGATCCCGACGGCCGCCGGCAGGTGCGCGGCATGGCGATCCGCTTCTATCCCAACGGCACGATCGTCGATGACCAGATCGTGGCCAAGGATCCGGAGAAGCCGCTGCTCGAGACCGACCTGCTGTGCACCTCGGTCGACACGTTCATGATCGACCAACCGCTCGACCTGCTCGAGATGCAACGGGCGATCGTCCCTCGGAAGGTCCGCACGCCGGGCATCCTCGCACGCATCCGCTCCCTGCTGGCGATGTCGCCGATCCCTCCCGAAGACGCCGAGATGTCCACATCACCGAACGCAGGGATCCTCGCGTGGCAACGCCGCTACCCGCAGGCGCAGTCGTTCGTCCTGTCCAACTCGCTGATCAAGCCACCGGACAGTTACGCCCGGACCACCTACCACGCGATCCACGCGTTCGAGGTCGTCAACGACGCGGGGATTCACCACATGGTGCGGTTCTCCGTCGAGCCCGGTGATGGTGTGCACAGCAACATGCCGCTGACCGACGAGCGCAACGAGTACGGCGCATCGCTCGGTCGCGACTATCTGCAGGAGGAGTTGCACGAACGACTCGCGCGCGGTCGCAGCTCGTTCTCACTCCGGATGCAGGTCGCCGACCCGTGGGACGACTCGGCGGACCCGACCCGAGCCTGGCCGCGCAACCGGATTCGGGTACTGATGGGCACGGTCACGCTGACGGGGATCGCGGCCGACCAGGAACGGTTCTGCGAGAAGATGAGCTTCAATCCCGGTCGGCTGCTCCCCGGCATGGGATTGTCCGATGATCCCGTCCTCCGGTCGCGGATCGCCGTGTACGAAGCATCCCAGGAGCGCCGCGGAGCCGACCGGTGTCCGGTCATTCACGGCTGACACCGACCCCACCGACCCGGTCGGTCCGGGCGACGATCAGTCTTCGCCGGCGAACTGTTCGGTCGCGACGTCGAGCACTCGGCGGGTGTAGGCCATCGCCTCGGTGAAGTCCATCGCCGATCCGACGGCGACGCACTCGTCGAACTTCTCCTGGCCCAGTTGGTCGCGGAGTCGGTCGAGGACCGGCGGCAGGTTCTCGGCGATCGCGAAGCCGAGCGGCACACTCGCCCCGTAGGTGGTGGCGGCGATCTCGGGCCGGTCGAGACGATCGAACATCACCGCGATCTCGCCGAGCGTCGTGGCCGCACTCGCGGAGTTTCCCGACCGTCGGTACTCGTCGATCACGGTGGAGAACATGTCGAGCGCCTCGTGCACTCCACCGCGCGTCCCCTCGAGCGTGGCGGTCTCGCGCAGCACGATCGCGCCGATGTAGTCGATGCGGTATTCGCGCGCGTACTCGAGGCTGGAGCGCAGTGCGACGAGCGCTGCGACCGGGTCCGACGAGGCGTAGGCCCGGGCCCAGGACGTGCGTGCCCAGCTGATCCAGAACGGGATCCCGCTCTGCTTGGCCACTGCGACGACGTCATCGGCCATCGCTCGCGCCTCCTCCTGGCGGCCGACTCCGGGGAGCACCCCGAGCAGACCGCAGCTCCCCATCACATGGGCGAGACCGGTCCGCTCGGCCAGCGCACCGCAGATCTCGAACCACCGTTCGAAGTCGCCGAGGTAGCGGTGTCCGATCGCCTCCCAGAAGTGACTCCAGCCGTACTCGAAGGGATCGCGACCCGGTTCGGACTCGAGCCGGATCGCCTCGTGAGCGTGATCGATCGCCGACTGGTGGCCTCCGGCGAGCGCGCTGACGCATGCCGCCGTACGGAGGCGCGGCAGTTGGGGGATGTCGGCGTCGGTCGCGGCATCGATGATCTCGTTGACCCACGCGACGGGCTCGAAGCGTTGGAGAACGAACGACAGCATCGTGGCGTGGCTGGCGATCCGGGCTGCCAACTCGACCTCGTCGTTGTCCGCGGCCCACCGGAATCCGGCACGCAGTTCGGCGAACTCGATGTCGAGCCAGTCGATGGCATCACGCTGTGACGGACTGTTCCACACCTCCCACATCTCCTGTGAACGAGTGGAGAAGAATGCCGCGTGGGCGTGGCGGAGATCGTGGGTCAGTTCGGATCGTTCGAGCTGTTCCTCGGCGAACTGGCGGATCGTCTCGAGCATCCGGTAGCGCGTCCGGTCGTGGCTCATGTCGACGACGATCAACGACTTGCGGACCAGCGAATCGAGCAGGTCGAGGACGGCGTACTCGTCGAGCGATGGATCCTCGATCACGGCGTGGACCGACTCCAACTCGAACCCGCTGGCGAACACCGCGCACCGTGCCAGCAGCGACCGTTCGTCGGCGTCGAGGAGTTCGTAGGACCACGCGACCGTGTCGCGGAGCGTGCGATGGTGCGGCGCACCACCGGGAGCCGTCGCCGCCGACAGCAGTTGGAGTCGATGGTCGAGTCGCTGCGCCACGTCCTGCGGGCTCATCGACACCATCCGGGCGGCAGCGAGTTCGATCGCGAGTGCCAGGCCGTCGAGGTCGACGCAGATGTGGGCGACCGCGGCGAGTTCGGCCGAGCCGGCGGCGGGACGGAACCGGGGGTTGGCGGCCTGTGCGCGCTCGACGAACAGCGAGACCGCCTCGGACCCGGTTCCCGCCTCGACGTCGAGTGGAGGAACCGGCCAGACCCGCTCACCGGGGATCCCGAGACTCTCGCGCGAGGTCGCGAGGACGGTCACCGAGTCGACGGCCTGGAGGACCGTCTCGACGAGGCGCTGCACCCCATCCATCACGTGTTCGCAGTTGTCGAGCAGAATCAGCAGCTTCTGCCCGCTGAGGGCGTGCAGGATGCTCTCGGTGCGCGACGAGTTCGTCTCGACCCGGACCTTGAGCGTGTCCGCCACGAGTGACGGCACCACGTCGGCCGTTCCGGTGGCAGCCAACTCGACGACCCAGACGCCGTCGGGGAATTCGTCGGCGATCAATCCGGCGACCTCCTCGGCGAGCCGCGTCTTGCCGACCCCACCCATCCCGGTGAGGGTGACGAGGCGGTGGTCGCGCACCGTGGTGACGAGCTCGTCCAGCTGGTCGCCCCGACCGATGAGGCGCGACGACGGTGCGACGAGATTGCCGTGCACGGCCCCGACCGTGCTGACGGGGGGAAAGTCGATCTCCAGCCCGTCGACCGCGACCTGCGTCAATCGGATCGGGACCGACACGTCGCGCAGGGTGTGGACGCCGAGGTCGATGTATCCGCGGGTGTCGACGAGGCCGGCCGTCGAATCGGCGAGGAGGATCTGACCGCCGTGCGCTGCGCCCATCACGCGTGCGGCCCGGTTGACACACGTTCCGAAATAGTCGCCGTCGCGCGGTTGTGCCTGTCCGGACGCGAGGCCCATCCGCACCGGGAGTCCGAGCTCACGTTGCGCCTGGATCGCCGCCGCGACGGCCTCGGGTGCCGAGTCGAACACCGCGGCCGCGCCGTCACCTGTGTGCTTGAACCAGTCGCCACCGTGACCCTCGATCGCGGCACGGAGAACGGCGTCGTGCGCGGTGAGTTCGACGCGCATCCCCTCGGGGTCGAGCTCCCAGCGGCGCGTCGAACCCTCGATGTCCGTGAAGAGGAACGTCAACGTCCGTGATCGCCATTCCGCCACCCCCTCACACTGTCACATTTTCGGACGATCTCCCACGGCGGTGTGCGAGGGTCGGGCTTCGTCGGAGGCTGGGTTTCAGGCGGCGAGGCGGCCGTCGACGATGTGCACGCTGCGGTCGCAGAACTCGGTGATCCGCTCGTCGTGCGTGACGACGATCGCGGCGGTTCCGCGCCGCTTCATCTCGGTGCGGATCAGCTCCATCACCTGCTCGCCGAGTTCGGTGTCGAGCGACGACGTCGGTTCGTCGAACAACACCAGTTTCGGGTCGTTCATCAGCGCCCGACCGATCGCGACGCGTTGGCGTTGGCCCCCCGAGAGCTGCGACGGCATGTTCTTCATCCGCTCACCGAGTCCGAGTTCGGCGAGCAGGTCGGCGGCACGTCGCTGGGCTTCCTTGCCCGTCCGTTTGCCCAGCTCGTCCACGACCGTCAGGTTCTCCTTGGCGTTGAGGAACGGGATCAGGTTGACCGACTGGAAGACGAACCCGATCGACTCCTGGCGGAACGCCGTCAGCTGCTTGTCGCCGTAGTCCGAGATGTCCTCGCCGCCGACGACGATCCGTCCCTCGGTCGGCGACAGGATCCCGCCGGCGATCGAGCAGAGCGTCGTCTTCCCCGACCCCGACGGTCCGACCAGCGCGACGATCTCGTCATGTGCCACCGTCAGGCTGGCATGGTCGAGGGCGACGACGTCGGAGCCGTCGCCCATCGTGTAGATCTTGCGAACGTCGGACAGTTCGAGCGCGTTCATGACGTGGCTTTCATGAGGTGACTATTCATGACATGGCTGTTCATGAGGTGACTATTCATGAGGTGACATTCCATGAGGTGACTATTCATGAGGTGACGATTCATGAGGTGACGATTCATGACGTGACGATTCATGACGTGGTTCCGATGGCTGAGGCCGGGTCGACCTTGAGGACGCGGCGGAGGGAGAACGAACAGCCGACCGCGGCGGCGAGCAGGAGCAGTGCCGTGCTCGACAGGATCGACCCGGCGGACACGGCGATCGGGATCGATCCGGGTGGGATCACGAGGTCGAGCAGAACGACGAGCGCCGCTGCGATCGCCGACGCGATCAGGGTGACGACGACAGCCTGGACCATCAGCCCGCCGAAGATCGTCATCGACTTGGCGCCCAACGCCTTCAGCACCCCGTAGAGGCTCACCCGTTCGACGGTGATCAGTGCGAAGAAGAGCCCGATCACGACGAGCGCGACCGCGATCGTGACGCCGATGATCTGGTTGAACGTGCCCTGCTGCTCCTCGACGCCCGGGATCGCGGCGACCGCGCCGTCGATCGTGTAGCTGTCGGTCGCCCCGTCGGTGGCGGCGTCGATCGCGTCCGGGTCGGCGTCACCGCGCACGACGAGCGACTGCCACACGCCGTCGGCGAGCTGTGCGTCGGGGCGGTTGTCGGCGAGCGTGGTGCGCCAGGTGGACTCGTTTGCCCACAGTCCGCCCTGGCCGTTGAAGCTGGTGTCGGACACGAAGCCGACGATCTCGACCGGGGTGCGGGCAGGCCCGACGAGGATGGTCATGCCCTCCTCGATGCCGTCGGCCTTCAGCACGTCATCGGCATACGCCTGGCCGTCGGCGGGCGGCGCGGGCACGCCATCGGGTGCGAGTTCGTAGCCGAACATCGCGACGTTCGCCAGGTCGCGGGGACCGTTGTCGGGTACCCGGGCACCGAGTTGGACGAGACCGATGCCGCCGACCTCGTCGACGCCGTCGACCGACTCGACCGCGGCGCGAATGTCGGGCTCGATCCGACTGCGGGGGAACGACGCCTGCGCCGACGCGGAGTAGACGAGCGCGTCCGCGTCCTGGGCACGGATCGCACCGGTCGACGACTCGATCAACCCGTCGAGCAGGCTGCCGAGGAACATCAGCAGGATCGCGATGAGCGTGATGATGACGGTCGCGGTCGCGAACCGCCCGGGCCGGCGGCGCAACTCCTTCAGCGCGAGGTTCATGCGCCCACCCCCGCTCCGGTGGTCGCCTCGATCGGGTCGATCCGCAGCACCCGGCGGGCGGCGACGAGTGAACTGGCGATGCCGAGCGTCAACAACAGGATCGACCAGAAGATGACCGCGCCGGTCTCGAAACGCAGCGAGAGCCCGCCGAGCCCGACCACCGTCAAGGGGAAGTAGAGCGCGGTTCCGACGATCAGGCCGGCGCCGACCATGATCACGACCTGGATCAGCAGCGACGCGACGAGGCGCCGCGCCGGCGCGCCGATCGCGCGGAGCAGCGTGAGCGAGTTCGCCTTCTGGAACGTGATGATCAGGAAGAACAGACCGGTCACGCACGGCACGACGAGGCCGTAGAGCAGGAAGATCAGCCGGAACGACTGCTGCACCTGGGAGACACCGGGCGTCTCGGCGGCGGCGTCGGAGCGGGTCAGCGCGTCGAGATCGAGCGACTCCGCATTGATGTTCTCGACGAGTTGGGTATCGGTGGTGCCGTCGGCGGGAGCTGCCACCATCACGTTCGGGAGTGGCTCACCGGCATCGGGGTTGACGGACTGCACCGCATCGGACCACGTGTCGTACGAGACGAACAGGGTCGGCGAGACGTTGAGTTGGATGTCGTCGGCGAGTCCGACCACCTCGATCTCGAAGCCCCCCGGTTGCAGCACCACGGTGTCACCGATCGCGAACTCGTCGTCGCCTCCCGTGCTCCCCACCGCCTCCAGATCGCCCGACGGGTAGCGGCCGTCGCTCAGCTCGCTCGGAGCTCCGAGTCCCTCGCCGTCGGCACCGAGTTCGTAGCCGATGATCGTCGTGTCGACGGTGCCACCGTCGGCGCCACTCGGCGCGCCGGTGAACGTGCCCTGTCCGAGTCGGCCGACCTCACCGATGCCGGGGGTGTCGCGGACCTCGGCCTCGAGGTCGGGGGTGATGATGCTCCCCTGAATCACCCGCTGGCCGTCGACGGAGTAGACGAGGACGGGTGCGTTCTGATTGCGGATCGCTCCGACGAAGCCGGTGATCAGACCGTTCTGCAACGACTGCTGGAAGAGGATCAGGAAGACGAGCAGCGCGATCGCCATGACGAGCAGCCCGAAGCGCGCCTTGGCGCGTGACATCTCTTTGATGGCGAGAAACATGAGGAGGGTGTGGCGGTCGAGGTCCGCGCCGGGATTTTCGCAGCTGATTCTCGGTGATGCTCGGTCGTGCTCGAGAAATCACGCGTCGGCGGAACGGCGCCCGCGACGTGTCAGAGCTTCTCGTTGAAGTACTCGTCGGACTCTTCGTGGCCGTAGAGCGCCCACAGGACGAACACGCCGACGAACAGCGAGAACACGGCCCGGTAGACGAACCCGCCGGTGTGATGGGCGACGAGCACGTACATCGCCACACCCATGCTGAACGCCTGGACGACCGCCACGAGCACACGAATCCCTCGGCTGCCGCGCATGATGCCGCTCGCGACGACGAACAGCAGCACCGCGGCGATGACCTCCCCGATGACGGTGCCGGTGAGCGCTCCACTCGACAGCGGCGAGTTCTGCGTCTCGAGATAGTCGAGAATCCCGTTCCGCCAGATCAGCAGCGAGATCGCGGCGACGAACGCCAGGAACGCCTGCACGTACAGAATGAAACCGATGAAGGTGACCACTCCCGGTCGCGGGACGGTGTGCATGGTCGCGTTGGACATGGCGAGCTCCTTGTCATGGACGAGCGGTCCAACACTATGAGTTGCCGGGTACGGAGACGCTGATCGCGCCGCCGTTCCGGGCGTCAGTGATGGCCGACGGCCTGGACCATCACGGGGCACGGAGCGTGCCGGACGATGTAGTCCGACGTCGAGCCCATCATCGCCCGCTTGAGGCCACCCTTGCCGCTGTTGCCGATGACGACGACGGATGCGGGCAACGACGACGCGAGCTCACAGATCGCCCGGCCGGGCACCCCGACGATGCACATCAACTCCGGATCGTCGAGGCCGAGCGCGGCAGCGGTCGCGTCGAGGTGCTTCTTCGCGGCACGATCGCCGCTGGTCTGAACCTGTTCGGCGAAGTCGGGCGACGATGCTCGGCCCGAGAAACCGGTTCCGGTCGTGTTCTCGGCGTCGACCGGTGACTCGACCGCCACGAGAATCGTTCGAGCCGGGCGTGCCAGCAACGGGAACGACTTCTGGATCGCTTCGATCGACACGTCCGAGCCGTCGGTACACAGCAGGACAATGGACTCCATCCTCCCAGCGTACGACCTGCAAGAGTGGCAGCATGGGGTTCGACGGCGTTTCCCGGGATGCGTTGACGTACGTGTTCACCGACATCGTCGGCTCGACCGAGTTGTGGGAGCACGAGCCCTCCCGGATGGGGGCGGCGGTGCAGGCCAGTGAGGAGCTGCAGCACCGCCACATCGAGGCGTTCCGCGGTCGGGTGTTCAAGCACGCCGGAAACGGCTTGGGAGCCACCTTCACCGTGCCGTCCGACGCGGTCCTCGCAGCAGGTGCGATCCAGATCGACATCGTGGGTCGGGAGTGGCGCGACGGCGGGCTCCCGCTGCGGATCGGGATGAACACGGGCGAGGCCGAGGCCCGAGTGGGCGACTACTTCGGCAGCCCGGTCAACCTCGCGGCCCGGATCATGTCCGTCGCTCAGGGCGGTCAGGTGTTGATCTCCTCGGTCACCGCGGCCACCGCTCGCCCCCAACTCGCGCCCGAGTACTCGCTCGACGACGTCGGGGAGGCCTGGTTGCGTGGGTTCGAACACGCGCATCGTCTCGTTCAGCTCGGTCATCGTGAGCTGCGGTCCGACTTTCCCCGTCTTGCCCAGAGGTCCGACGTCGATCGTTCACTGCCGACTCCGACGACGACGCTCGTCGACCGGGTCGAGGAGATGGCGAGTGTGATGGGGACGCTCGAGCGGGGGCGGATCGTCACCCTCGTCGGTCCGCCCGGCGTCGGAAAGTCTCGGCTGGCGCTCGAGGTCGCACGGCGCGCCTTCGATCGATGGTCCCACGGCAGCGTGTGGTGTTCGCTCGAGGAGGCGACGTCGGCCGAGCAGGCGCTGCACGTAATCGCGGCGGCGATCGACGTCAGCGACCTCGGCGGCGACCCGATCGAGGACATCGTGGTCCATCTCGCCCACCGCGAGGTCCTGGTGGTCCTCGACAATGTCGAACACCTCGTCGAACCCGTGCGCGACCTGGTGAACGAGATGATCCTCCACTGCGCGAACGTCGCGCTGCTCGCGACGTCCCAGGAACCGTTGCGGATCTCCGGCGAAGTGGTCTGCGTCGTGGAACCGCTCGCGTGCGGGCGAACCGGCGCGGGACCGGCCGAGATGCTGTTCATCGACCGCGCACAGTCGACGGGCGGTCAGCTCGGTGGCTCCGAGGAGAACGCGCACCGGATCAGCGAACTGTGCGCACGTCTCGACGGAATTCCGCTGGCGATCGAGCTCGCGGCCGCCCGCGTCCGATCGATGACCCTCGCCGAGATGGAGACGGCACTCGATCAACGCTTCAAGCTGCTGACCACCCGCGACCACGGGAGGGCGCGACCGAGTCGGCACCAGACCCTGTACCGCGCGATGGAGTGGTCCTACGAGTTGCTCGACGTCCGTGGGCGAGCGATGTTCGAGCTGCTGGGCGTGTTCTCCGGCGGCGCGCACCTCGACGCGGTGGAGTTCGTCGCCGAACATTCGGAGGTCGACGTGGGCGATGCCGGCGAGACGCTGTGGGAACTCGTCGAGAAGTCATTGGTCCGAACGGACACGAGCGGTGAGACGACGCGTTTCACCATGCTGGCGTCGCTGCACGCGTTCGCGCTGGACCGCCACGTCGCACACGGCACGTTGATGGTCGCCGAACGCTCCCACGCCGCGTTCTACCTGTCGTTCGCCGAGACGGCCGAGCGCGAACGGTCCGGGCCGGACGAGCGGTGGTGGGTCGACGCCCAGTTGCGCGAGTTCGACAACCTGCGCAGCGCGGTGGCGTACTCGCTGGCGAGTGGCGACATCGACACCGCGTTGCGGATCTTCGTCGCCATGTACGAGATCGCGTCGATGCAGGGACGGGTCGAGGTGTTCGACTGGGTCGACCCGTCGACCCTGCTCGATTCCGGGCACGTACTGGTCCCGGCGGCGTTGGCGATGTCGGGGCTGCGCCACGATCCGCTGATGCCCTCGTCGCTCGACGCGGCCGAGGAGGCGATCCGCACGTTCGCGGAAGACGGCGGGCGGATGCATCGCATCCTCCCGTTCGCTCGGGGTTTCGCCGAGGCCAGCCGACAACACCACGGCGCAGCCCTGGCCGCGTACGAGGATGCCGCCCGAGTGGTCGCCGAGACCGAGGGACGCAACGGACGCTGGATCACGGCGCGTTGTCTCGTGCACATGTTCGCACCGGACACCGCCGCTGCCGAAACACTGGTCGCGGACGCCCGGCGGGTCGGTCAACCGACCGGGATCGCCTTCTCGTATCTCGTGCTCGCGCGGGCTCTGCGCGACTCGCGTCCCGAGGAGGCGCTCCGGCTGACCGAGGCCGCTGCCGAGCTCTCGGCCACGGTCGACAACCGCCACGTCAGCGTCTACGTCGACCTCACCCGCGCCGGGGTGCTCGCCCACGGAGCGCGGCCCGAGGGGGCGCTCGAGTTCCTGCTCCGGGCACTGGTCTCGGCAGTCGAGCTGGGCCAGCACGAGGTGATGTGGCGTTCGGTCGGCGACATCGCGGCTGTGCTGCAACGTCTCGGCGACGACGACCACGCGGTCGAACTCCTGCAAATGTGGGTCGGCCACTATCCCGGCGGTCCCGAGGCGGCGGAGCGCCGGTTCTCGGTCACGGTGTCCTCGGTCGACGCCCTCGGGGATGCGGCGTCGTTCGATGAGCTGCTCGCCCACACCCGCGACATCGTGGCAAGCGTGTGCGCCGCGTCGACGAATCCGGCCACGGGCGCGCCGTCGGGAACGTCGTCGGACACGTCGTCGGACAATTCGTCGTCGGACGATTGGACGGGACCGCTGGCGGGCGCACTGTCGGGCGCGCCGCGAGACGAGGCCGTTCCGCCCGCCTGATTCAGGACCGGGACGCCGGTTCGCTCACCGCTCGGAGTCGACGGTGTTGTCGTTGGCGTTGATGGCGTCGATGTCGCGCCAGCCGTGTCGCGGCATGAAACCGACGAGCTGCTTCGCCTTGTCGTTGGCGTAGAACGATTCGAATCGGTCGAGTTCGCGGCGCAGGGGCACCCCGTCGTAGAACCGCTCGTACACCTCGGCGCTCGTGATTGCGACCGACGTGTCGTCGTTCGACACGTTGAACACTTCGTAGCCGAGGCCGTCGGTACAGAGGCAGCAGTCGACCATGTGGCCGAGATCGCGGGCGTCGATATAGGCGAAGATGTTGCGTCGCCGCAGTGCCGGATCGGCGACGAACGCCGGGAACTTCGTGGCGTACTCGTGCGGCTCGATCACGTTGTTGATCCGCAGTCCGTAGATGTCGATCCCCGAACGGGCGTGGAACGAGCGGGCGGTCGCCTCGTTGACGACCTTCGACATCGCGTAACTGTCCTCGGGAACCGTCGAGTGGTCCTCGTCGATCGGAACGTACTCGGGACGTACCTCTCCGTCGGCAAAGCACACACCGTAGGTGGTCTCGGAACTCGCGAAGATCACCTTCGGAATGCCGAGCCGAACGGCCGCGTCGAGCACGTTGTAGGTGCTCTGGACGTTGACGCGGTAGGTCTCGTTGTCGGGTCGGATCAGGATCGCGGGCACCGCCGCGAAGTGGACGACGGCGTCGTAGCGCGGCACACCGGTACCTGGTTCGAGTTCGTCGTGGCGGGCATACGACGACAGCGCGTTGACGACCTGACCCGAGTCGGTCAGGTCCACTCGCAGGTCGGCGACGTCGGGATGGCCGAGGGGAACGAGGTCGGCGTTCGTGACCCGGTGACCGCAGTCGACGAGATGCCGCACTGCGTGGCGCCCGGCCTTGCCGCTGCCGCCGGTGAAGAAGATCCGCATGGTCGCGACGG
>NZ_JBAVYV010000220.1:0-8630 GCF_049588435.1 Ilumatobacter sp. | reverse complement strand
GGATCGTGACGGTGACCATCGACATCACTCGAAATTTCCGGTGATGGGCGGCCGTCCCATCGAAATGATGTGGATTCATGTCGCTGGGCGTCACGATTCCACGAAGTTTCTGCGGCGGGGCGGGGCGCAGGGGTGCCTCGAGTGCGTGCGAAGCGTGCGGGGTGAGGTCGGAGGGCGGCGGTAGCGTCGCTGGACGATGGGTGCCGTAGAAGTTCTCCTGCTCGTACTGATCGCCTTCGTCCTCGTCTTCGGCGTGGGCGTGGTGGTCCTGAATCGTCGGAAGCAGGGTCAACTCCCGCCGTCGAGGCCGTCGGTCGATGGGCCGGGCGGCGCGCCGCGGTCGACGACCAAGTCGGGCACGATCCTCGAGGAGCGTTCCACGACCGCGGTCGACGAGGACATCGAGCCTGCGATCGTCGAACCGGAGGTCGTCGAACCCCAACCCGAGCCCGAACCGGCACCGGGAACGCTGCGAGATCGTCTCGCCAAGGCTCGCTCCACGTTCGCGGGTGCGATCTCCGGCGTCCTCGGGCGCAGCGGGATCACCGAGGAGAGCTTCGAGGATCTCGAGGAAGCGTTGCTGCGAGCCGATGTCGGCGTAGCGATCACCGACGAGTTGATCGAGGGGCTGCGGGCACGAGTCTCGTCGAAGGAGATCACCGAGCCGTCCGCACTCCTCGATGCCCTCCAGGAGGAGATGGCGAGTCGTCTGCGGGGGAGCGATCGTGCGCTGAACTTCGTCGATCGCGGGCCGGGCGAGCCGAACGTGTGGATGTTCGTCGGCGTCAACGGCGTCGGCAAGACGACCACGATCGGCAAGCTCGCCAACCAGCAGAGCGTCGAGGGCCGCTCGGTCCTGCTCGCTGCGGGGGACACGTTCCGTGCTGCGGCGGCCGAACAGCTCAGCACCTGGGCCGACCGTTCCGAGGCCGAGTTCGTGCGCGGTGCGGAGGGTGGCGACCCCAGTTCGGTGATCTTCGACGGTGTGGAGCGTGCTGCGTCCCGCAAGATCGACCTCGTCATGGCCGACACGGCCGGGCGTCTGCACACGAAGTCGAACCTGATGGACGAGCTGAAGAAGGTCCGCCGGGTCGCCGAGAAAGGTGCCGGTGAGGTGACCGAGACGCTGCTCGTGATCGATGCCACGACCGGCCAGAACGGTCTGATCCAGGCGCGCGAGTTCAACGAGGCCACCGACGTGACCGGAGTGGTGCTCACCAAGCTCGACGGATCCGCGAAGGGCGGGATCGTGTTCGCGATCGAGACCGACCTCGGAATCCCGGTCAAGCTCGTCGGGATCGGCGAGACGATCGGCGACCTCATCCCGTTCGATCCGGACGACTTCGTCAACGCCCTCTTCGAACACTGAGCGTGACGCAACGGGTCAGACCCGTTACGTGACGCGCTCGTGCGCCGCCCGCGCCATCCGGTGCCTGACACCCGATGGCACGGGGCCGGTAGCGTTGGATGACGTATGTTCGACAATCTCTCCGGCCGGCTCGAAGGCATCGTCAAGAAGATCCGTGGCAAGGGGCGTCTGACCGAGTCCGACGTCGACGAGGTCATGAAGGAGATCCGTTCGGCGCTTCTCGAAGCTGACGTCAACGTCACCGTCGTCCGTTCGGTCTGCAACCGCATACGCGAGCATGCGATCGGGGCGACCCGTTCGACGGCACTCGATCCTGGCCAACAGGTCGTCAAGGCCGTCAACGACGAACTGACCCGGGCGCTCGGCGGCGAGACACTGTCCATCCAGTTCGCATCGAAGCCGCCGACGGTCGTGCTGATGGCGGGCCTCCAGGGCTCCGGAAAGACCACCAACTCCGCGAAGCTCGCGAGCTGGTTCAAGGCGCAGGGCCGTCAGCCGCTCCTCGTCGGAGCCGACCTCCAGCGGCCCGCCGCAGTCGAACAGCTCCGCACGCTCGGTGCGCAGATCGACGTTCCCGTCTACTCCGACCCCGAGGATCCGGTCCTCACGGCCCACCAGGGCCTCGAGGAGGCCAAGCGACTCGGTCGTGACGTGTTGATCGTCGACACCGCCGGACGCCTGTCGATCGACGCCGAGATGATGGAGCAGGTTCGCCTGATCTCCGGCGCGGTCGACCCCGACTACACGTTCCTGGTGATCGACGCGATGACCGGTCAGGACGCGGTCCAGACCGCCGAGGCCTTCCACGAGACGTTGAAGATCGACGGCGTGATCATGTCGAAGATGGACGGCGACGCCCGCGGTGGCGCGGCCCTGTCCGTCAAGGAGGTGATCGGCCGACCGATCGCATTCGCGTCGACCGGCGAGAAGATCAACGAGTTCGAGCAGTTCCATCCCGACCGGATGGCCAGCCGCATTCTCGGCATGGGCGACATGCTCACCCTGATCGAACAGGCCGAGAAGGCCTTCGAGCAGGATCAGGCCGAGCAGGCCGCCCAGAAGATGATGGAGGGACAGTTCACGCTCGACGACTTCCTCGATCAGATGCAGCAGATCAAGAAGATGGGTTCGCTCGGCAGCCTCATGTCGATGATGCCGGGAATCCCGAAGGAACTGAAGAATGCGAACATCGACGACGACGACCTCAAGCCGATCGAGGCGATCATCCGCTCGATGACGATGGAGGAGCGCACCTTCCCGAAGGTGATCAACGGCAGCCGTCGCGCTCGGATCGCTGCCGGATCCGGCACTCAGGTCGGCGATGTCAACCGTCTCGTCAAGCAGTTCGACGACATGCAGAAGATGATGAAGAAGATGGGCGTGCTCGGCGGCGGGATGCCGGGCAAGCGCGGCAAGAAGGGGAAGAAGGGCAAGGGCGGTGGCCCCAAGCGGCCCCAGGGACTGCCCGCCGGCTTCAACCTCGAGGACATGAACTTGCCCGGAATGCCCGGGTCGGATGCGCCCGGGATGCCGGGAATGCCCGGACTCCCACGCTGAACCGGGGCTCCCGCGCCGGCCTCGCGGGAGTGTCAGCCGAAGGCGACGGGGATGATGATCGCGGATGTGATTACGGTGGCGATCGTGAGTGGGGCCCCGACGCGGGTGAAGTCGCTGAACTTGTAGCCACCGAGGCCGTAGACCATCAGGTTCGTCTGGTACCCGACCGGCGACAGGAACGAACAGGATGCGCCGATCAGCACCGCGACGGCGAGCATGCGGGGTTCGGCGCCCGCCTCGGTGGCGACCGACATCGCGATCGGGACCATCACGGCGGCCGCAGCGGTGTTGGTCAACAACTCGGTCAGGACGAGCGTCGCGAGCATCACGGCCACCACGAGTCCGACGTCGCCGAAACCGAGTCGATCGGCCTGCTGGACCAACTGGGCGATCTCGCCGGCCAGCCCACTCTGGCTCACTCCGGCCCCCAGGCTGATCGCCGCGGCCATCGTCAGGACGACATTGAGGTTGATCGCCCGCCATCCCTCGTGCAGGGTGATCGCGCCGCCGAGGATCACCGCACCGGCGGCGAGCAGCGCGGCCTCGAACAGCGAGAGCAGCCCGGTCGCAGCGATCAGGACCAGTGCGATCGTCGAGATGATCACGAGCCACCCACCGCTTCGTCGAGCCGGAGGCGGTTCGTTGACGGAGGCGACGAGCGAGAAGTCGAGGTCACCGCGCCAACGATGACCGAACGATTCCTCGGCGAGGACCAGCAGCACGTCACCGGGGCGAAGCGGAATCCGTCCGAGTTGCCCGCCGAGTGAGGCGTCGGCGCGGTGGATCGCCATCACCGCCCCGCGATACTGGCTGCGGAACTCGGCGGTCCGCAACGAGTGTCCGACGAGGCGGGAGGTCGGGGAGATGACCGCCTCGAACACCTTCGTGCCGGCTCCCTCCGCCTGGAGCACGTGCGACTGTTCGGTCGCTTCGAGACCGGGGAGGTCGTGGAGCCCGATCACGCGACCGGCATCGCCCACGAAACAACAGACGTCAGCGGCTTCGAGCACGGTGTCGGGGGCCGCACTCATCGACACGACCTCCGCCCCGTCGACACCGTGGCGCTCGATCAGCGCGAGGAAGACCCCATCCAGATTGCGGAGCCCGGAATCGGCGATCGTCCGGCCGACCAACGGGCCATCCGGCGTCACCCGAGCCGCCATCTGGAACTCGCGAGCACGTCGACCGAGATCCTCGTCCGCCGCCGTCCGGCGGGGAAGCAGGCGGGCACCGATCGTGGACAGCACCGTGATGCCGACGATCGCGACGGGCAGGCCGACGACCGTGATCTCGAACACCCCGAAGGGCTCCTCACCGGACTGCTGGACCAGATCGGAGACGACGAGGTTCGTGGAGGTGCCGATCAGCGTGACCACGCCACCGAGGATGCTGGCGAACGAGAGCGGGAGCAGAAATCGTGACGCGTCGTTCCCGGTGCGCTGAGCCCAACGCACGACGCGCGGTGCGAACATCGCGATCAACGGGGTGTTCGGGACGACCGCCGACAATGCCGCCGTGCTCCCGGTGAGTGCGATCAGCGACCCGCGTTTGCCCAGCGTGCGGTCGACGAGAGTGGCGAACGTGCCGGTGGCGGTCGCGGCACCTGCGAGCACGTAGAGGGCAGCGATCGTGGCCGGGGCCGGACTCGAGAGACCGCTGAGGGCCACGTCGGGTTCGATGACGTTGGTGAACAACAACACGCCCACGGCTCCGCCGAGCACCACCACGGGAGGGAGACGGTCCGTGACGAGGACCAGAATCGTGACGATCAGCACGATCAGAGCGATCCAGGAGTCGGCGCTCATCGGGTGGACGGTAGCCGCCAGGGGAGGTGGTGTGAAAGACGGCGACGAGGGGAACGATGCTGCTGGCGCTAGCCTTTCGACGTTCTCGAATTCGATCCCCAGGAGTGACGATCAAGATGGCAGTCAAACTGCGACTCACACGTGTCGGCAAGACCAAGCAACCTCAGTACCGCATCGTGGCGGCGGACGCCCGTTCGCCTCGCGACGGCCGGTTCATCGAGATCCTCGGACAGTACAACCCGCGTGAAGAGCCCTCGCTGATCAACGTCGACAACGACAAGATCGTCAAGTGGCTGGCCGAAGGCGCCCAGCCGACCGAGCGCGTTGCGAAGATCATCAAGATTTCCGGCGCAATGGAGCAGTTCGAAGCCTCCAAGGCATCGAAGTGAGCGACGACGCGAACAACGAATTCGCCGGCACTGCCGTCGCAGTTCTGACTCACATCGTCAAGTCGATCGTCGACGATCCCGAGGCCGTCACCGTCGAGGTCGACGAATCCGGGAACCGTCCCGCCCTGAACGTTCGTGTCGGCGACGGCGACCTCGGTCGTGTCATCGGTCGCCGTGGGCGTACCGCAGCGAGCATCCGCACGGTGACCCGTGCGGCCGCGAGCAAGGACGATGTCGAAATCGACATCGAGTTCCTCGACTGAGCAAGTCCATGAGGCCGTCAGGCCGCAACAGCTCACCCCCGGACGGCTGGCTGGCCGTCGGCCACCTGCGGCGCCCGCATGGCCTGAAGGGGGACATCTTCGTCCAGCTGACGACCGATCGGCGCGAGCGCGTCGCGCCCGGCGCCGAGTTCTTCGCTCGCGATCAACTCGTGTCCGTGGTCGCCAGTCGCGTCGCCGGCAACGGTCGGATCATCGCTCGTTTCGAGCACATTCCCGACCGGACCGAGGCCGAACGCTGGACGAACGTCGAGCTGTTCGCCGCCCCGATCGACGACCCGTCGGCACTGTGGGTTCATGAGATGATCGGGCTTCGAGTCGTCGACCAACACGGCGTCGATCGGGGCAGTGTCACCACGGTGCTCGCGAACCCGGCCGCCGAGATCCTCGAAACCGATGTCGGAGCGCTCGTTCCGACCAACTTCGTCGTCGGCGTCGCCGACGGCGTGATCACGGTCGACGCGCCCGACGGGCTGTTCGAACTGAACGATGACTGAATCACCGTCGTCCGGAGCCGGTGTCGTGCCGCTGCGGATCGACGTGTTCTCGATCTTCCCCGGACTCGTCGACGGCTTCTGCTCGGACAGCCTGCTCGGCAAGAGCCGAACGAACGGTCTGCTCGATCTTCGCTGTCACGACATCCGTGAATCGACCAGCGACGTCCATCGCACGGTCGACGATTCACCGTTCGGCGGCGGCGCCGGCATGGTGATGAAGCCCGGTCCGATCTTCGCGTCGGTCGAAGCCGCCGAACCTCCGCGTCCGCTCCTGTTGATGAGCCCGGGTGGTCGTCGGTTCGATCAGGACATGGCACAGGAGTTGGCGGATCTCGCAGAGGCATCGGGTGGGTTCAGCCTGCTCTGCGGTCGCTACGAGGGCGTCGACCATCGTGTTCGCCGCCATCTCGTCGACGACGAGGTGAGCGTCGGAGACGTGGTCCTCAGCGGGGGAGAGGTCGCCGCGTGTCTGATCATCGAGGCGGTCACCCGGCTGCGTGACGGAGCCATGGCCAATGCGCAGAGCCCGATCACGGAGAGTTTCGGGGAGTCCGGACTGCTCGAAGAGCCGCAGTACACGCGGCCGGCCGAGTTCCGCGGGTGGACCGTTCCCGACATCCTGCGCAGCGGCGATCACGCCCGCATCGAGCGATATCGACAGGCGCAGCGGCTGCACCGGACCCTGCGCGAGCGTCCGGATCTGATCGTCGCTCGCGGCGGTGTGACGGCGAACGAACAGGCGCTGTTGGAAGAGTTCCCTTCCGACCCGTATCATTGACCGGCCCACCGGGACCGGTGGGGCACCCTTCTCTCGATTCGACCAGCAGGTAGACGCCATGCAAGCCACCGACTTCATCGACAACGATTCGCTCCGCGACGACATCCCCGACTTCCAGGCGGGTGACGAGCTCAAGGTGCACGTACGCGTCGTCGAGGGTGGCAAGGAGCGCGTCCAGATCTTCCAGGGCGACGTGATCGGTCGTCAGGGTGGCGGGCTGCAGGAGACCTACACGGTCCGCAAGCTCAGCTACGGCGTCGGAGTCGAGCGTACGTTCCCGCTCCACGCGCCGACCGTGCAGAAGATCGAAGTCGTCAAGCGTGGCGACGTGCGTCGTGCGAAGCTGTACTACCTGCGCGACCGCAAGGGCAAGGCCGCCAAGATCCGCGAGAAGCGCGACTTCTGAGCCTCGGCGCTCCGGCGCCCATCATCGGCCCGCTCGGCCCCATCGTCAACACCCCGACGAAAGGCCTCTCGATGCGCGCCACGAACAACTCCGATCAGTCCAACCGCGCCCGCGGTCGGTGGGGCGAGGACCTCGCCACCGCCCACTACCGACGTCTCGGCTACGCCGTGCTCGACCGCAACTGGCGCTCGGCAACCGGTGAACTCGACCTGGTCGTCGAACGCGACGGCATCATCGTGTTCAGCGAGGTCAAGGCCCGCCGAACGGATCGGTTCGGTCCCGCGGCGTCCGCCGTCGACGTCACCAAGCAGCGTCGGATCCGACTGCTCGCGCTCGAGTGGCTCGATGCGCACCGTCGTGGCCGAGATGGCATCCGGTTCGACGTCGTCGCGATCACCGGGGTGCGCGTCGACCTGATCGAGTCGGCGTTCTGACGATCGTCAACCGAGGAATGCCCACGCGACGAGCGCGATCGCCACGATGACCGCGACGGCGACCAGCAGATAGTCGCTCGGCCGCGCTCGAAACTTCCGGTACGGGTTGAAGCCCACGTTCATCAGTATCGTCCCGAACATGGCGACCAACACCCTCGAAACCCTGATCGTGGATCGCGAGGACGGCATCGTGACCGTCACGATGAACCGGCCCCACCGCAAGAACGCCGCCAGCGGCACGATGTGGGCCGAGTTGCTCCAGGTGTTCCGCGAGGTCGACGCGAGTTCGAGCGACCGTGTTCTCGTGTTGACCGGGGCTGAAGGCGACTTCTGCTCGGGTGCCGACGTCGGAGGAATGGACGAGCGGGCGAACACGTCGAACGCCGACTCGAACGAACGGCCGAAGCACCAGTTGGCGGCGATGCGCGACATCACCGACATCTGCCTCACCCTCAACCGACTCCGTCAACCCACGATCGCCAAGGTGCGCGGTGTGGCGGTCGGCGCCGGGTTGAACATGGCGCTGTCCTGCGACCTCGTCGTCGGCGACGAGACGTCGCGCTACTCGGAGATCTTCGCCCGGCGCGGTCTCAGCCTCGACTTCGGTGGATCGTTCCTGCTCCCGCGTCGGGTCGGGCTGCACAAGGCGAAGGAGTTGGCGTTGTTCGCCGAGGTGATCGACGCCGAGGAAGCGGAGTCGATCGGTCTCGTCAACCGCATCGTGCCGAGCGGTGAGCTCGACGCGTTCGTCGACGACTGGGCGGCGCGCCTCGCAGCCGGCCCTCCGATCGCGCTGGCGATGACCAAGCGGCTGCTGAACAATTCGATGAACGTGACGCTGGAAGAGGCGCTCGACGACGAAGGACTGTCACAGACCGTCAACTTCTCGACGGCCGACACAGCCGAGGCGATGCGTGCGTTCGTCGAGAAGCGTGAGCCGAGGTTCACGGGGCGCTGAAACGTCGCAGTGCCGCCATCGGGGCGACCGGTGTCGTTAGCCTCAGCTGCGTGAACTGGTGGAAGGTGGTGCTCGTCGGGCTCGTCGCGGCCGTCGTGGGTGCGTCACCCGCCGCCGCCGCGCCGGAACCACCGCCACCTGCCGAGCCTGCACCTC
>NZ_JBAVYV010000219.1:0-6238 GCF_049588435.1 Ilumatobacter sp. | reverse complement strand
GCCGGGGCCAGCGACAACACCGAGCGCAGCCCGGACGTGTTCTCAGGCTCAGCTTCGGAGCGAGCATCCATGGGAGTGACCTTTCGTGCGTTGGTTCACGGTGCCGGGCATTCGCCGGGCTGGGCACGATCCCCAGGGCGTTGAGCGTAACGGTCTGACGGCGAGCGTTGAACGTGCTGGTACCAGAAATCGTGCGACCACTCAGGCAGACGTGCGGCGGATACGGTGACCTTCTGGTGAGTACGACGACACGGGCCGCCCAGAAGCCAGATCGCTCGTTCCGTCGCCTGATGGTGGCCAGCGTGATCGCCGGAGTCGTCTTCCTCGCCGTCACGATTCCTGCGCTGGCCGTGCGCTCGCCACTCGGACACGACGAGTCGGTCTATGCGCTGCGGTCGAGGGACCTGCTCGACGGATGGACGTTCCTGTCCGGCGACTACTGGCGTGATTATCGAGCGCCAGGGTTGCCGCTGATGCTCTCGGGTATTGGTCGGGTCATCGGTGTTCATGTGACCACCGCACGAGCGTTCGCGATGTTGCTCGGTCTGCTGATCGTGGTGGCGACTGCGTTGCTGGGGCGACGTCTCGCACATTGGTCGGTGGGAGCGATGGCAGCCGCGCTCCTCGTGTTGTCGTTCGGGTTTGTGTTCACGTCCACCACGCTGCTGGCCGACACTCCGGGTGCGGCATTCGCCATGATCGCGGTCGTCTTCTACCTGCGTGACGTGGATGCGGGACGCCTCCGATGGTCGTATCTGGTCGTGCCGCTCGCCACGTTCGCGTCCACATTGAGCCGCTTCGGCGCGCCGTTCATGATCGCTGCCGGTCTCGTCGGCATGGCTGTGGTAGCGGCGCCCAACGTGGTGTCAGCGCGAAACTGGCGGCTCGTGGCCGAGTCGGCTGTCCTGGCCGTGGGCACAGCCCTGGTCGTGGCACTGATCGTGCTCACGGACACCTTCTCCCTCAACGGCGCCTCGCCGTCCAGTGCCAACAGGGTTCTGGTGGGACGCAACGAGTTCACCTTCTCGACGGGGCTGTCGGACCTCATCCATGTCATCAATCCGTGGTCTGGCCACAGCGCTCAGATGTGGTCAAAGGCCGTCGGCGTCCTCTTCTTGGTCGGGGTGGTGCTGGCAGCGGTGTCGGTGGTCGTGCAGCGCTCAGGCTGGCGAGTCGTGATCTTCGGTTTCGTCGCGGGCACGATCTCTGTTCTGTCGATCGTTGCCACGGTCGGGCTGGTGGTTCCCAATTACCTGAGCCTGACGGTTCCCTTTTGGGCGATCCTGGCTGCGTCGGGATGGGATTGGCTGTTCCGCCTGGCGATCGCGTGGGGTCGCGATCGTGGTCTCCCGGCCGCACGCATTGCGTTCGCGGGCGCAGCGTTGGTCTTCGTCGTGCTGGCGGTGGACGTCGGGCGAGACGTGCGCGCCGAGCACCACAAGTATGAGGTCGCATACAGCAACCTTCGGTCTGCGAGCCTCCTCACCCGGCAGCAGCTCGGAGACGAGTGCGTGCTGATCTCTCGGTTCACGCCGCAGGCGGGCTACTACTCCCAGTGCCGAATCTCGCCATTTCTCGACTGGGATCTGCCGCAGGCGCACGACTCGCTGGCGGTCACGATCGACGCCGTCGTCGACCGGTGGGATTTGGGCATCCCACCGGACTCTCCGATTGCCGTGATGCTCGTGGAGCAGGCGATTCGTCAGCCCGACCTCAGCGAGTTGACCGATCAGGACGATCTCTTCGGGGAACGCCTCGACGAGGCTGGCGAGCCGGGGCAGCGAGGTCGATACATGATTCTCGACGTGGTCGAGCCGTGTGTCGCCGATCGGAGCTGCCCGTCGTTCAGCGCTGAGTGACCGCTCGATCAGGTCCGGCTTCCGGTCGGTTTCGGCGGTTGCCAGGTGAACGTCATCGGGGTGGACCACGAGGCCGGAATCCGGCGGACCACGGGGTCGATCACCGACAGCCCCGCCGCGAAGCGCCGCAGGATGGGATGGCGCTCGCCGAACTCCGGTTCGCGCAGCCGGGCGAACGCGTCGGCGAGCACTCCTTGCTCGAATTGGACGCCGGCACCACACTGTTCGCCGACGTCGGTCACCGTCCGTGTGGTGACGAAGTTGAGGGAAGCCCAGAGCCCCGAAGAACTGATCCGCTCGGGCAGAAACTTTGCCGTCGCGGCAGGTCTCCACGGCAGCAACGGGATTCCGAAGTGTGGTTCGTAGGGAACACGGTAATTCGGGCAGTGGTGGATCATGATGCCACCGGTCTTCAACATCTCGTTCAGGGTCGTGAGTGCGCGGGTGACGTCGTCGACGTGCTCGATCACGTTGTTGGAGAAGATGAGGTCGAAGGCACCGCGGATGTCCGCGCGGTCCACATCTTCAACGGCCACGAAGTGGTGCGGGTGGTCGATCCCCAATGACGCTCTCAACAGCGGATTGACTTGTTGATGGCGCTCGAAACCCGGGCCACCAGGCTCGATCGAGGTGATGTCGAAGCCCGAAGCTGCGAGAAACGCCGACGTGATCCCCAAACCCGACCCGACTTCCAACAACCGGTCCGCAGCGTCGAGGTGGTTTTCGATGACGTGCAGCGTGTGGCGTGACTCCGCGATCGATGTCTCCACCGTCGCCGAGAGCCAGTCGCGGCGCACCTCAGCTGCTGCTGCGATCTGTGCCAAACGCTCGGGGTCGAGAATCGACGTTGAAAACTGGTTGAAATCCGCCCGGAGGTCAGCGGGTGTCGTCATCGATCCTCAGCTCAGCTGTTCGGGGGCATCGGTGGGTCCATGATCACTCGGCCGCCCGGCAGCAATCTCACGTTGGAGTCTCAGCGATTCCCGCAGTTGGTCGAGGGAAGCGACCTTTGCGAGCAGACCCGTCGACTGCCGTTCCACCGCTTCCTGCCACTCGGTGAGTTCGGCGATCGTCGGCGTCGCGGCCAGGTCTGCCTCCACCCGGCGGAGCTGCCGAGCGACACGAGCGGCCTCTTTCGTTCGCTCCGCCCGCTCGCGAGCGAACTTGTACGGGAGGAGTACGGCGAGCCACGAGACGAGAACCCACACCGCCGCTCCCGCGCGTCCGGCCGTCGCAAGAGCGAGGACGACCAGCAGCGCCAGCGCCGAGACAAGTCCCGTCGGGGACGCATACCACGCCGCGATCTGGCGACCGTTGCCGGTGAGCTGTCGAAAGAGTTGCTTCACGTTGAAATGTCCACTTCTGCGTTCGTGTCACCCAGTGCCGAGCGGAGTACTCCGACGAACCGTGGTGTTCTCCCTGGCGACAGCCGGGGACTCGTGAGGACACCGGTCGAGGTGTCGACATCCGCTTCGCGTCTCCAGCCGGGGAACCCGGAGAGTACCTTTCGCTCGATGTCGTCCGGTGCACCGACGACACGGATTCGCGCGGTGGGCAACGCGGACCGTTGTCGAGCAACCTCGGTCTCCACGAAACGATACTTGCGGGGGTCGTCGGGATCGAGCGGCTCCATTGCCCAGGCCGCTGCGAGTCCACGGCGCTCGAGTGCTCGCCCGACGACGATCGCGTGATTGCGGTGCTGGGACGCCTGGTGTTTCCGTGACGTGCTGGCATCGTGGATCCGGTACCGGTAGACCCGCTCGTCGACGTGCACCATCTCGGTGACCTCCGACATCTTCAGGTACATGTCGTAGTCGACGGCGTTGCGGAGGTCTTCCGCGAACCCGACGGTGCGGTGCCAGTCGCGTGCTCGGAACAGCCGGAAGGGATGGACGATCATCAGGTGCAGCATTGTGAAGTGGCTGTAACGCGGGACCACGTACGCATCGCCGATCAGCTTGCCGGCCGGGTCGATCTTGACGAAAGAGCCATACGAGACACCGATTCGGGTTTCTCGAAGCATCGGCGCGAGCATCAGCTCGACCGCATCCGGCGTCAGTTCGTCGTCGGCGTCGAGTTGGCCGATGAAAGCACCGCGACACATGCGCACGGCACGGTTCGATGCAGAACCGATTCCGCCGTTCTCCTGGTCGTCGATTCGTACGCGAGGGTCATCGCGGAAGTGCTCGGTCAGGCGCTCGAGGGTTGCATCGGTCGATCCGTCGTTGACGACGCACACCTCGAGATCTTGCACCGTCTGGTCCAACGCACTCTGCACGGAGTCGACGATCGTGTCTTCGGCGTTGTACGCAGGGATGTAGATGGAGACCAGCGGCACCGTGAATCCACCGTCGGGGTTCGCCGGGCGAAACTGCACCGGGCAGAGATCGACGAGCGTCGGTGGGCTCAGGTCCGGGGTCCGTTCCCGATCGGTCCCGATGCAATCTGTCGGCGACACCTGCCGCAGACCGCACGCGTCGATCAGTGGAACGATGTAGAACCCGCGATTCCAGACTCGGAAGCCCCACTCCACGTCTGCGGATGTGCAGTCGGTGAAGCGCTCGTCGAAGTCCCCGGTGATGTCGAAGAGGCTCCTGGTGAAACTCAGGTTGTCTCCCTGGACGACGCGGAACGGATGTGGTTCGAATCGGAGATCTGCGGTCGACGCAGCGATGGCGAGGCGCCAATCGTTCGTCGAGGCCGACTCACCGGCGTCGACCTGCTCGTCCGCGGACCCAGCGTCCGGCAGCGCCAGCATCGGCTCGATCGAGCGGTGGATGGCTTCGCCCGTGACATCGTTTGCGTCGACACGTCGCTGATGGCCGCAGTAGATCGCGTTCGGGAAAGCCTCGAGGTGGCGGACATGGAGTTCGACGAGCCGCGGTGTCGGCGCCATGTCGCAGGCCAGCAGGAGCACGTTCTCGTGGGACGCAGCCCGGATGCCGAGGTTGCGCGTCCGGATCCGGGAACCGTCGGTTTGGCGGACGTGGCGCACCCCACCGACGTGTGCTCGGAATCCGTCGAGCACCTCGTCGGACTGCTCGGAGCTGCCGCTGTCGGCGACGATGACCTCGATCAACTCCCGCGGGTAGGTCTGCTGGGTCAGACACGCGAGCGTGCGGCCGAGGGACGTTCGCCGGTCGTCGTCGACGGTGACGACGATCGAAACCGGCGTCGAGGGGATGGGACCGCCGCGGGCATGGCGAGTTCGTTCTCGATGATCATTGGCGACCGAGGGGGGAGGACCGACCATCATCCGCGCCGGCACGTTTGCGGGACGTGGGGGGTGGGGGAGAGGCTCGGGCGGCGCGACCTCGGTGGCGGGCACGATCGTCGCGCAGCGAAGGCCGTGGCGCCGGTCCGGCTCGATGACGATCCGGCCCGAGCAAGCCGCAGCGATGGACAGTGCGACGCCATGAGGGCCGGGTCGGTCGACACCGGTGACGATGATCTCCCGCTGCGACCGCCAGTGGCCGGCGATCCGGTGGATGTGGGCGTCGGTCAGTTCCGGATCGCCTCCGTCGACGACGAGACAGGAATCGCTGAGTTCCGGAACCGCCGCATCACACTTCGAAATCATCGGAATAGGACCATATCGATTCGGTCAACGTCGGCAGGCCGGGGCCGCATGGAGGACGGCCGGATCAGACGATCTCGACGGTCGTGCCCTGTCGCATTCGAGACCACCACCCGAATCAGATTCTCGACGTCGCCGGGAGACGCAATCCTCTACGACCGCAACAGCGACCATGCCGACGTCCCGCCGGAGGAATACCACCAGCGGCCACCGAATCCCGAGAACACGTCGGTGAGCCCATCCCCGTCGAAGTCGGCAAGTTTCAATCGGTCGAGAGTGGTGGCAGAAGTGTTCAACTGAATCCATGCGGATTGGCCGCCTGAGGAGTACAGCCAGCGTCCGTTGAAGGTCGAGAACACGTCGGTGACGCCGTCGCCGTTGAAGTCGCCGAATCCGAGGGTGTCGACTTTCGCGCTGGATCTCGCCAGGGTGATCCATGCGGATTGGCCGCCTGAGGAGTACAGCCAGCGTCCGTTGAAGGTCGAGAACACGTCGGTGACGCCGTCGCCGTCGAAGTCGCCGAATCTGAGTTGGTCGAACGTGGCGCCCGAGGTGTTCAGGGGGATCCAGGCGGTCGAGCCGCCCGAGGAGTACCACCACTTGCCGCCGAACGTCGAGAACACGTCGGTGACCCCGTCGCCGTCGAAGTCTCCGAACCGCAGCGCGCCCACCGTGGTGCTCGAGGTCGCCGGATTCGTCGGAAAGCTGGTCGGTTGCGTGCTCTGGGCGATCGACTGCAGCTGCGGAAAGAATCCCCCGCCGGGACACGCGGTCTGCCCGACCTCGCGGTGCCCTGCAACCC
>NZ_JBAVYV010000218.1:0-12619 GCF_049588435.1 Ilumatobacter sp. | reverse complement strand
CATCGGAACCTCCTGCGAAACTTCTCGCCCGCTCCGCGTGGTGCGTCCTCGAATCCAGCGTGCCCCGGTCGCGAACCCGACAAACGCGCCTCCGCCAACTTTGTCGGCGCGACGTCGGTCACTCGTTGCGAACGAGTTCTGCGCGTATCCCGGCCGCCTGTGCTTCCTTGACGATCATCTCGCCTTCGAAGATCGACGTGCCAATCTCGATACGAACGACGTCCGACATGGCCAAACCCTACGACAACCAACCGTCGGTGGTCGATCGTCGGTGCTTCGCACGCCCTGGGCGGGGTCGGTCGACGGGAAGGACAGGTTCGTGAGCAGCGAGATTCTTCATGGGTGATGCAGCGTCACCGTCGACACGTCGGCGTCGACGCCGCCTGGTCGCCCAGAAGTACGCCGGCCGCATCGGCCGAGTGCCGAGGGGCTGAGTCTGGTCTGGATGTCGAGCAGCATCAACGCTTCGTGTTCCACCCATGCGTTGATCAGCCGCTGTCGGCCGTCGCAATCCCATGCTCGCTCATGTGCGTTCGGATCATCACCCGCTGGTCCCAACGTGGTGTGCGAGCGCGTCCACCGCGCGGCATCGGCACGTTGAGCAGGGGTGGTCTGAGCTATTCAGCCAGCGTGGCGTGAGTGGTTCGGGGTGCGGCGGAGACGGCGGCGACGACGTGCAGGGCGATGGCCCTCAGGGGATCCGTGCAGCGAAGTGTTCGGCTCAGGACGAAGCCGCCCTCGACGGTGGCGACGAACATTGTGGCGAGGTCGTCAGCTGCGTCGGGATCGATGTCAGAGTTGATGAGGTAGTTCTCGGCGGATGCGATCCAGGAGCTGAATGCTCGCTCGGCCGCTCGCCGGAGTGGTTCGCTGGTGTTGGCGACTTCGCGAGCGATCGTGCCGATGGGGCACGGGTCGACGAAGTCGGATTCCTCGAGCACATCGGCGGCGCTGTCGAAGAAGTTCTCGAATGCGTCGACCGGGTCGGGATGCTCGGCTGCGATCGATTCGAAGAGCTCCCGGTACACGGCGCCGGTGGTGTCAATGACCGCAACGCCGAGGGCTTCTTTGCCTCCGGGGAAGAAGTGGTAGATCGAGCCGGTCGTTGCCTCGGCGGCCTCGGAGATCTGACTGAGCGATGTGCCGTTGTAGCCGTAGCGGCGGAACAGTTCGTTGGTGGCGACGATGATCCTGTCCCGTGTCGTCACCATGTTCCGAAGTGTAGAGCGACGTTTCACGTCCTGTAGAGCGAATGTTCTAGAGTGATCGTTCTACGACGATCACTTGGAAGGTGCACCGTGTACAAAGCGACGATTCGAGCCCTCCTGCGTCACAGCGTGAAGCGACTGAACGCTGGTGATTTCTCGCTGATGCTGAAGATGGCGAGTCCGGACTTCGAGCTGGCGTTTCCCGGGGTGCATTCCTGGTCGACAATGTTTCGTCCCCAAGTTCTGAGTCGGGAGCGACACGCCACTCATCTCGGGATTGATGAGGCGGTCGCGTTTGCTGAGCGTTTTGTTGCCGAAGGGATCCAGTTCGAGATCGAGGACATCCTTGTCAATGGACCACCATGGAACACACGGATCGCAGTGCGGGTGCGCGACTTCATCTCAGGACCGAGCGGCCAGGGCGATGCGTATGCGAACCGCGCGATTTTGTTCCAGGAGATCCGTTGGGGACGGCTGGTGCGCTGGGAGACCTACGAAGACACGCAACGTGTCGCCGAATGGGACGCTCGCCGAGCCAACCCCAGCCGATGACGCGTGCGAGGTGGGGGATGTGGAGCGTCAGCGCTCCGAACCCTGTCTGGAAGCCGTGTTGCGACGGCCCACTCGCCAGGCACCGACCTGGAGCGCCGACCCTGCGACGACCAGGACGACTCCGGCCACTCGTGCCGCTCCCGCCGTCGTCGGACCGAGTCTCGACGACGTGACGGTCATGGCGTCCGGTGAAACCAGGGCTGCGACACCGACGCCGAGGTAGAAAAGGCCGCAGCCTGCCAAGACCGCGGCCGTCAGCCGGCGAGAAGTCTCCATTCCCAAGTTGGCGATGCCGATGAGGAGAAACAAGGCGGCGATGAAGAGCACAACAGGCCACTCGTACAGCGTCTCGGAGTACCCCTGGCTCGTTCGAGCGATCTGGGCCACAACGACGATCACTGCACAGCCGATGAACGCCCAACCAACGACTCGATCGTTCATCCGGCCGACATTGTGCCTGCCGACCCCGGAACTCGACAAGGGAGCGCCTGGCAATCCCCGACGAGCAGTGAAATGGCACGACACCCGGCTCCTCGGTTCGGTTCATCGTGCGCCGTCGATCGTCGGTCACATGCCGAACCCGACGTTGTACGAGTCGCCGCGGTTCAGCCGAGCACGAGGACGGCGACGGTCAACGCGACGGTCGGTGCCAGGAGCACGCCGATCACGACCCCGAACGCCCAGAGCACCGGTCGCCGAGACATCAGCGGCAGGGCCCCCGGAAGCATCCGCTGGACCTCCGCGGGTGCACACGGTTGCTCCATCACGGCAGCGCCGATCCGTCGGGCGACCTGGAGGAGATCACCAGAGTTCCAATAGGTGCCGTTGACGCACAACGAGCGACCACGCTCTGGCCGGACCATCAGCATCGGCGCGATGCCGGCGTTGGGCTGGGGAACCGACGCCAACAATGCCCAAGACGCTCCCAAGTCGCGGACGTTCATGCGAGCCTGCAACAACGCGCCGAACCAGCAGGACAGTCCCTCAAGCAGTACCTCACCAACGACCTCTCGTCGCACGATCCCCGACGCTCGCCGATGTGATGGAGCGAATCGCACAACGCGCGGGTGGCGCGCTCCGCTCGACGGCCGGTTGGCGCCTCACGAGCGCGACAACCGTCGCCGCTTCTGATCCACCCGTCCGATACTCCAGGTCGGCGCGTTGAGTAGGCTCCGCGGCGGAACGAAGGGTTGGCCATGACAAACAACGACGAAACACCACCGGCATCCGCCGAACCGTCAAATGCCGGGCGGCCGGGATCTGGGTACCCGGCACAGCTCGATGTCGCGTATCCGATGGAGCTCAACCGCGTGACGACCGCGTTTCGCATCATTCTGATCATTCCGATCGCGATCGTGATCGGCGTCCTGTCCGGCGGCGGGACCCAGGTCACCCAGACCGCGGGAGGAGAGTGGGTGACCACGACCTCGGCCGGGGTCGGCAGCGCCTTGTTCGGCGCGACGCTGCTGATGATCTTGTTCAGAAAGCGATACCCCCGCTGGTGGTTCGATTTCGCACTCGAACTGACCCGATTCAGCGCCCGCGTCGGCGCATACCTGGTGCTGTTGACCGACACCTACCCGTCGACCGTCGAGCATCAAGACGTCACGTTGGACATCACCTACCCGAACGTCGAGCAGGACCTGAACCGTTGGCTCCCACTCGTGAAGTGGTTCCTCGCCATCCCCCACTACATCGTGCTCTTCTTCATGGGAATCGGTGCCTTCTTCGTCGTGATCGTTGCATGGTTCGCCATTCTGATCACCGGCCGGTACCCGCGCGGCCTGTTCGACTATGTGGTGGGCGTCGGGCGATGGGGACTGCGCGTCACCGCGTATGCGTTCTTGTTGACCACCGACCAGTACCCGCCGTTCTCACTGCGCTGAACACGAACCGCGTCGTGGCCCCGGGCTGACGTCGCACCGGCATGCAATCAGATCGGTTCACCACGACCACGCGTGCTACCGCTCGAATTCACTGGCCTGGCTCACGCCGACGCGTGCCACGTCGATCAGTCCCGATCATCGACGTGGGGTCGGCAGGTTCACGCGGTGCGATGGCCGCTGCGCACCCAACCTTCTCGAACAGCTCCATGCGTGGGCGCGCTACGGTTCGAGACATGACCGACGGTGACGCGATGGAGACGCTGAGCCAGGCAACGACTCGTCTTTCGCTCGCCGGCTACGTCGAGGACTACCGGTCGCACGACAGGCGCCTCGTATGCGGGAAGTGTGGAACGAGCCACGACCCCGCCGAGATGACCATCGACGCGATCGTCCGTTTCGAAGGCGACAGCAATCCTGACGACGAGGCCATCGTCTATGCGCTCGACGCCGGCTGCGGACACCGCGGCCTCTACATATCCGCATACGGATCCGGGGCCACCGCCGATGACATTGCCGTCGTCGCTGCGCTTCCCGATCAAGCACGCTGAGGCCCCGCGACACAGACGCATCTCTGAGGTGAGATCCAGCGCGCGGGACGCCTCGTCACGCGTTGTTCTTCTCGCCGAGCAGGACCGGTTCAGTAGTCGGTCGTCCGGCGCTCGGCACGCCGGGTTCGGGATTCGGCGTAGGCGGCGCGAAACCCAGGACTCGAGCGGATGTAGACGACGAAGGCCAGGAGAATCGCTGACGGGATGAGGAGGAGCAGCGGGGCCGATCCGAGCGCAGAAGCTGCGGCGGCGCCCCCCACGTAGCAGGCCAGAACACCAACGAGCACGATGACCGTGGCGGAGCGCCGACCGACAGATGTTCGTTCGGCGCCACGGAGGCCGAGCGCCACCTTTTCGCCGATCCGGACGATGGTGCCGGTTCCGTAGGTGGTCGCGACGGCGATGCTGCCGACCCGTCTCAGCGACGAGGCCTGGAGACCCATCGCGAGCGCTCCGACGCCGATCACGAGATAGTGGACGGGGCTGGCTTGGTTCGAGAACTCGACGTCGCAGACGATCACGATCATGGGGAGCGAGAGCGTGAGCAGCGCTTCGACGACGAGGAGTTCGTCGGGTCGAACCGTCTTGTTCTGCTGAAGCCGCCGGTCATGGTGTGCGATGGCGACGACAACGCCCGTCGCAAAGGCGAAGAGCGCTGCGAGCGATCCTGCAGCGATGGACCAGTCACCCGATCCACCGAAGATCCCGACTCTGACCATGTTGCCACTCATGTTCGCGACGAAGACGTTGGTCACGTACAAGAAGAGGTGCGCATCGATGAACCCAGCGATGCCCGCAAGCGAGAATGCCAGGACGAGTGGCCCTGAGGGGTGATGAGCGGTTTCAGCAGTCACTGCACGTCGTGCTGTCGGTCGACGTGCGTCACGCTTGGCGAGGCTAATCCCCGCAACCCACGAGCTGAGAGAGCCGACCAGTCGGCCCCTGAGACGTCGCCGTTCCGGCGCGTCTCGTCTCGCGTGTCGATCAACGTCGCTCGACACGCTCCATGCGGCTAGCGGCCGTAGCTGCGAAGTTCGATCGTGTTGCCGTCGGGATCGTGAACGTAGAGGCTCGACGCGAGACCCCGGGCGCCGAAGAGGTGGTCACCTCGTCGTGACTCGGGGAACGAGACGGCGAGGTCGTCGAGGTCGGTCGGTTCGATCTCGAGGCAGATGTGGTCGACGTTGGCGCCATCGCCCGGGCCGTCGAACAGGTCGATGATCGTGGTCGGCGTGATCCTCACCGACGGGAACGGGACGTCTCCGCGACGCCACGACTCGACCCGTTCCGGTTCGAGCCCGAGCACGTCGACATAGAACGCGAGCGACGCTTCGATGTCCGCGCAGCGCAGCACGACGTGATCCAGTCCGATTGTTCTGACGAGGGCCATCCAGCCTCCACGCGGTGATGGTCAAGCCGCGCTGTCTCACCGCTGAGCAGGCGACGGCACGTGTCCTGACCCGCCGCACCGTAGTGGATGTGTCGCGAGAGGTGTTGCCGATCGGTTCATGGCCGCGATGGACGAGCGACGCAACGTCGAGCCAGGCGACCGACACCGTGAGCGCGTCACGCGGTGGGATGGAACCAGCCGCTCGGGGCGATCTCCTGACCGAACCGAGGTTGATACTGATCGAAGAAGATCTTCCCCATCAACTCGCGTCGACTGCGGACGTCTGCCTTGGCGAAGATCGACTTGAGGTGGTCCTGCACCGTGTACGCCGAGACGTGGAGCGTCGCTGCGATGTCCTTCGTCTCGAGACCCTGGAGGACGAGTTGCGTCACGTCGCGTTCGCGGACGGTCAGACCGAACGCCTCCACGACGAGGGGAATGATCTCGGGCGGACGGGCGTCTTCGATCGTGATCACCACGTTGCCGGTCACCCCGTCGTGAGCGGCCATCGGCGATGCCTGAAGCACCACCCAGGTGCCGTCGTGCAACCGCAGCCGACCACGCGGCACCGTCGACGACCGCCCCTGGGCGAAACGTCGAGCGCTCGCGACGAGCGCCGCGATCGTTCCGATCGGGCTGGCGCAGTGATCGCTGACCATCACCTGGCGGAGGCGCTCCTCGGCTCCGACGCTGATCTGGTCCATCCGGTCGTGCGCATCGACGATGATCACGGCCGGTCCACTCAGGACGCGATCCGACGGCCGGGATGCCACGCTGCTGAGCAGACCGAGGCGGAAGCCGTTCGCGAGCATGGTCGACAGCGTCGACGCGAACTCGACGTCCGCCTCGTCGAACGGGTCGTCGTCGGGGTCTCGGAAGAACGCGAGCGCACCCCACATGCGACCGTCGACGCATGCCATCAGACGCAACTCGTCGCCGTAGCCGTAGTGCGGTTTGATGCAGTCGCGGAGCCGAGTCGAGCGGTCGAGGTCGCCCCCGGTCACGATGTGCAGGCCGACGGCCCGCCCCGGGGTTGCCGCGACGTCGAGAAACGAGGTCGCCTCGTCACCGCCGTACTCGATCAGTCCCCACTCGAGGTCGTGCTCGTCGTTGCCGTAGAGGTCACCGAACTTGTAGGTGCTGGTGAGCAGCGATGTCGTCGGATCGAGGGTGGCGACACAGGTCGCGGTCGGGCGCAACACACGGCGGACGGACTCGTCGATCTCGGCGAGGAAGGTCGAGAGGTCGAGCCCCGCGGCGGCGACGACCTCGACATCTCGACGGACCCGTTCCGCCGTGAGCGCACTGAGCATCGCTTCATTCTCTTCCTTTCGCGAGCCGGGCGCCATCCCAGATCGCTGGGAGTTCCTCACACCCGCAGGCGACCGTCGCAAGGTCCGTGGCGATGCGGGATGGCGACCGCTGGCGCGAGTCCGGACGATGGGTTCATGACACTCACCGAATCCACCTCCACTTCCACTCCAACTTCCACTTCCACTTCCACTTCCACTCGGTCCGATCCGACCACCGAACGGCTCGCTCCGATCGAGATCGCTCCCGAGACCTTCGTGATCCACGACACCTACTCCCCGCCCGGAGCACCCGGCGCCGTACACATGAACTCGATGCTGATCCGCGGCGCCGAGCCGATCGTCGTCGACACCGGCACCCCGCTCAACCGAGCCCGCTACCTCGACGATCTGTTCGGCCTCGTCGATCCCGGTGATGTCCGCTGGGTGTTCCTCAGCCACGACGACATCGACCACTACGGCAACGTGCACGAGGTGATGGACGCGTGCCCGAATGCGACGCTCGTCGCCAGCTGGTTCCTGTGCGATCGCATCGGGGTCGACCGTCTCGACGTGCCCCCGATGCGCTGGCGCTGGTTGAACGACGGCGAGACGCTGGACGTCGGGGATCGCACCGTGGCCGCCATCCGACCGCCGCTCTACGACTCGCCGACGACCCGAGGTCTCTTCGACCCGAAGACCGGCGTGTACTGGGCCTCGGACTGCTACGCCAGCCCGGTGCTCGGACCGACCGCATTCGTCGACGAGCTCGACCCGGACGCCTGGGCAGAAGGCTTTCAGACATTCCAGGCCTGGAACAGCCCGTGGGTGTCCATGGTCGACCCGCAGCGATTCCACGAGGCATGCGCAGTGATCGAGCGGCTCGCGCCGACCACGATCGCCAGCTGCCACGGCCCGACCGTCGGCCCGAGCCAGATCGACCGAGCGTGCGAGATGCTGCGCCGAGTACCCACCACCCCGGTCCCGCCGCAGCCGAACCAGCTCGTCCTCGACGAGATCGTCACCGCCATCCAGTCGATGGCCGCCGGGCTCGAGTCGTGAACCGTCCGAGATCAGGGAGAATCGCCATGCACCGCATCAGTCGACGACTCGCCACCGCCGCATGTCTCGGCCTTCTCGGGTTGATCGGCGCCGCCTGCGGCGACGATGCCGGAGCCGACACCCCCGCTCCGGCGACCGAACGACCCCCCGAGCACACATCCACGGGAGATCACGAAGCCACGACCGTCACCATCGACGGCGTCGACTACGGCTTCGAGAACGTGCCCGGGTCGGTACCGGCCGGCACCCGAGTCGGGTTTCGCAACCGTTCAGCGAACGAACTGCACGAACTTGTCGCGTTCAGGCTCGACACCGACGCCCCTCTCGATGAGTTGCTCACCCGACCGCCGGCGGAGCTGGATTCGACGCTCGGCGAACCGGTCACCGTGATGCTGCAGCCGCCGGGGGCACCGGAGGCAATACTGGCCGTCGGCGATGGGACACTGACCGAACCCGGTCGATACGTCCTCATGTGCTTCATCCCACTCGGTGCCGACCCGGACGAGTACATGGCCGCCGTTGCCGCGGCCGACGGCGGCAAGCCCGAAGGCGTCGCCGGTGGCCCTCCCCACTTCACCGCCGGCATGGTCACCGAGCTCACCGTGGACTGACCACTGCGACGAACGGTGCGGGTTGCGTCCGGTACCGGCGGGATCAGCCGTCGAGCACCGGACGCGCCGTCGCGGGTGGCCGGCCGCGGGCAACTACCGCCCCGGGCAGCGATCTGCTCTAGCGTGGCCCGGTGGGATCGATCTGCAACAGCGGGCGCAGAAGAGGGCCGGTGTCCTTCGCTCGAGCAGCATGTGCAGTGCTCGCGGTCGCGCTCGTCGGATGCTCGTCCGACCCGGAACCCGAGCAGACGACGGTGGCGGCCGCCGATGCCTTCACGAGCATCGTCCGATGGGAGATCGATCAACTCGAACCGGTCATCGACGACGACGGAAACGTCGAGGCGCCGGTGATCTACCTCGCCTCCGGCTCCGGTGGAACGATCGACGTGCGCGTCCAGGCCGACGTCGTGGCCGAGATCGGCGACGCTGCGGTGATCCGTTTCGCCGATGACGGCCGCGATGCGATCGACGAGAGCCTCGACAACGAGCCGGTGAAGGACGACGGTGTGCTGATCGTGCTCGACGACTTCCAACCCGATGCGGCGACCGTCGAGGCCCGCATCGTGCGCTATCGATCGATCGACGATGATGAAGCCTGGCTCCTCGAAGTCACCGTGGCCGGTGATCGGACCACCGTGAAATCGGCAAGTGTCGCCGCCGAAATCCCGACCTGACGTCCCTACGACGCACGCGCCTGGAGCTCTCCGTCGAACAACCCGCTCACGGCATCGAGCGCCCGACTCGCGTCATCGCCCGTCACGGCGTGCTCCGGGTCGATCGCTGCTCGTCGCAACTCGTCGAGCAGAGTGCGGCGCTCCCGATCCTCGTCCACGAATGGTCCGTGCACTGCTTGGGCCAGGTCCGCAGCGGCGGAAGCGTCGATGATGACGGTGCGGTACTGCCCCGCATCCAACGCGCGGTGTGCCAGCATGACGCGCTGTCGGGCGCCGGCCAGCGCATCGACCGACGCCTCCTCGAACTTGCGCGCGTCGCGGAGCGCTCGACCGAACACAGCGAGACCTGGCAGATAGATCGCCGTCAAGATCATCATGCTCACCTCGGGAGCGAGAGAGATCGGCGTCGCGATCAACCCGCCGAACACCCACGCGAGCTGGAAACGCGTCTCGTACCGCGCTCCGGCGCGGCCGAGCAACGCCTCGGGCGCCCGGCGTTGCAACAGACTGTCGAACGCATTGCGACCGAGCGTCGTGGACAGGCCGACGAACGCTGCGATCACGAGGAGCAGCGGTGTGGAGACACCGAGGATCCCGACCGCCGTGAACGCCGCCGGTGCCGCGATCGCCACCCCGATCAACTGCTGTTCGCTGAACCGCCGGCGAAGCAGGCCGACCACGGTGTGGCCGGCAAACGCCCCGAGTCCGTAGCACGCCGCCGCGAGGCCGTAGATGAGCGCCGGCTGGCTCTCGCGCCGCAGCGTGAACGCGAGCGTGAACAAGAAGAACCCGACGGCGGCACGGATCGCCACCATGCCGACCGACCCGACGAAGACCACGGGAAGGTGAGTCTCGGCATATTCGACGTCGTCGGTCGCGACGGCGCCCCGGTTCGGAGTACGGACTCGCAGCACGACGAGTGCGGCGAGCGCGAACAACAGGGCGCCGACGCTCAGCGTCCCAGTCGGTCCGCCGACCGACAGCAGGGCGGCTGCAGCAATCGCACCCACGGCTGCCGTGATACTGGCGAAGCGCGCGAGTCGCGCGTTCGTCGCCACGAGTTCGTCAGGGTCCTCGACGAGCTGCTGCACCAGAGTCTGCTTGACCACGCCGGATGCCTTGCTCGAGATCAGCAGGATGAGCGCCAGTGGATAGAACGTCAAGTCGAGCAGGAAGCTGACCATCGCCATGCAGCTCGCCGCTCGCAGCACGTAGAAGATCGCAGCGACGAACCGTTGCGACCGCCTGAACCGGTCGACGGCGGGGCCGACGAGCGGGGCCAACACTGCGAGCGGCGCCATCGTCACGAGGAGGTACAGCAACACCTGACGCCGAGATGCATCCGGACTGATGTTGAAGAACAACGATCCGGCGAGGCTGACGGTGACGAACGCGTCGGCCGATCCCGACAATCCGTGCGCCACCGAGAGCGGAATGATCCGACCGTCACCGAGCAGGAGGTGGCGAAGTCGGCGACCAAAACGGCGCCAGCGCTTCGAGCCCGCGGCTGGCGAACTCTCGGACGCGATCTGCATTGCTCATATCTTTGCCGACTCGCTCGGTCGGTTGATGAACGCCGTCGATCGCGTCGGGCGCCGTCGAAGGAGGCGCCCGACGTCCGTCGTGCTGCGTCCGGACAGATGAGACCGTCAGGCAGCGGTCGCTTTGACCGCAATGATCGAGACGACCAACGCACCGACCGCGATGACCTGCGCCGGGTTGGTCTCGTCACCTCTGATCAGCGTGCCGACCAGGAACGCTCCGACCGCACCGATGCCGACCCACACCGCGTACCCCGTGCCGATCGGGATCGTCCGTGTGGCGACGCTCAGCAGGTACATGCTCGTGCCCAGGGTGGCGAGAAAGCCGAGGGTCGGTACGAGACGGGTGAAGCCCTTGGTCTCACCGAGCAGACTCGCCCAGGCGACTTCGAAGAGACCGGCGATGATCAAGATGATCCAGGCCATGACGATTCCTCCTGCGCCCGTCGTTCCTACCGGTACGGTGCGCCCCTCGTCGGGAGAACCGCATGTCACGGTCCACCGGTTCAACGATACCGACCGACCGCGTCGGGCGGTTGTGACGATCATCCCCTCGTTCGAGCGTGGTCGGGGATCAGACGACCCCGGCCTCGCGGAGTGCGGCCACGCGCTCCGCGTCGTACCCGAGGGTCGCGCTGAGCACCTCGTCGGTGTGTTCGCCCAACTCCGGCCCGACCCAGCGGATCTCCCCCGGCGTGTCACTGAGCTTGGGGACGACGTTCTGCATCGGGAAGTCGCCGAGTTGCGGGTGGACGAGGTTGACGATCGCCTCGCGCGCCTTGAAGTGGGCGTCGGCGAGCATGTCGGGTGCCGTGTAGATCTTGCCGTTCGGCACCGAATGCTCGTTGAGCACCGCTTCGAGGTCGTCGGCATTTAGCGTCACCGACCAGTCAGCGATCAACCCGTCGAGCATCGACTGGTTCTGTCCTCGCGCGGTGTGAGTGGAGAATCGCTCGTCGTCGCCCCACTCCGGCTTTCCCATCGCGGTGGCGAGACGCTTCCAGACCGTGTCCTGGTTGCCCGAGATGAGATGCTCCCGGCCGTCGCGGGTCGGGTAGGCGTTCGCGGGCGCGACGTTGGGCAGGATCGACCCCGTGCGCGGCCGGATGTAGTCGGCGATCGTGTACTCCGGGATCAACGATTCCATCACGCCGAGCACCGCTTCGTACAACGCCGAGTCGACGATCTGTCCTCGTCCAGTGCGCTCGCGGGTGTGGAGCGCCGTGAGCGCGCCGATGCACGCGAACGTCGCTGCGAGCGTGTCGCCGAGGCTGATCCCTGCTCGCGACGGAGCACGGTCGGGCTCACCGATCACCGCGCGGATCCCGCCCATCGCCTCGCCGATCGCGCCGTAGCCGGGGCGGCTCGCATACGGTCCGGTCTGCCCGTATCCGGAAACGCGCACGACGATCAGTCGCGGGTTGATCCGCTGCAGATCCTCGGGTGCAAGGTTCCACTTCTCGAGCGTTCCGGGACGGAAGTTCTCCACGAGGATGTCGGCCTCGGAGATCAGGTCGCGCACGACCTGCTGGCCCTGCTCGTCGCGGAGGTTCAGCGTGAGCGAGCGCTTCCCGCGGGCGACGACCGGCCACCAGAGCGACCGACCCCCCGCCTTCTCCCGGCCCCACTCGCGCATCGGATCACCGGTTCCTGGCGGTTCGATCTTGATCACGTCCGCGCCGAAGTCTGCGAGGAGCTGGCCGCAGAAGGGGCCGGCCAACAGCTGCCCCATCTCGATCACCCTGAGATCGTCCAATGCCTGCACCACAGCTCCTCGTCAGCTTCTGAAGTCGAATGATCGACGGTCACATGAGAGGATGCCACCCATGAACGAAGATTCGATCGGAGCGCCATCGAC
>NZ_JBAVYV010000217.1:0-10625 GCF_049588435.1 Ilumatobacter sp. | reverse complement strand
TGCGCGTTTCTCGACGAAGGCGGCAACCGCCTCGGCGTGGTCCTCCGAGACGAAACACGGCATCTCGAGCGACGTCGACAGGTCGAAGCTCGTCAACAGTGCCTGCTTGATCTGCTGGTTGACGGCGATCTTCGTCCCCTGCACGGCGAGCGGCGCCTGTGCTGCGATCCGATCCGCCCAGTCCCGTGCTGTCGTCTGGAGCTCCTCCGGCGCACACACCTCGGCGGCGACACCGAGACGCACGGCATCGTCGGCGGCGAGTGGCTGCCCGAGCATCAGGTGGCGCTTCGCTGCGAGTGGCCCGACGAGCAGCGGCCAGATCGCTGCGCCACCATCGCCGGCGACCAATCCGACCTGAACGTGCGGATCGATGATCGCCGCCGAGTCCGCCATCACGATTACGTCGCAGAGCAGCGCGATCGACGCGCCCAGACCCACCGCCGGTCCGTTCAACGCACACACGATCGGGATCTCGATGTCGAGTTCGTCCCAGATGATCTGCTTCGCCTCACGACGGAGGGCATGCATCTTCGCCGGGTCGCGTAACTCCGGGAACCAGCCCATGTCGCCGCCAGCGGAGAACGCCCGGCCCGACCCGGTCAGTACCACGACCCGCGCCAGGTCCTCCCGCTTGAGCATCGCGAACAGTGCGGCGAACTCGCGGTGCAGCGTCGCGTCGACGGCATTCATCGGCGATTCGGGATGATCGATCGTCACCGTCAGGACGTGACCGTCACGGTCGAAGCGCATGGTCTCGAAGTCGGAGGTCGACAGGAGTGGAGCGTCGCCGGACATCAGAACATGCTCACATCGTCGTCGAGGCCGAATAACAACTTGCCGATCTTCTCGTTCAGTTTCGGGGCGGTCTGGATGTGCTGCGTGACGACGTGCGCATCGCGCATGCAGCGCCCGAGCACGCTCGTGTCGTACACCGCTGTTCCGCCGGCGAGCGTGAAGCCGGCGTCGGCTGCGGCCGCCGCGCTGGAGGCAGCATTCGTCGCCGCGAGTCGGATGCCGATTCGTCGATCGAGGCTCACCTGATCCCCCGCTTCGACGGACTCCCACGCCATCGCGATCTCGTCGAGCAGAAATGCCGTTGCCGAGCGCAACGTGGCCTCGGCACGCGCGTACTCCACCTGCGTGAAGCCGTTGTGCGCCAGCGTGCGCGACGAGAACTGGGGCTGCTTGCCCTGTGCGATGTCGTTGAGTTCGTCGAGCGCCCGCCGGGCAACACCCAGTCCGACCGCGGACACGCTCGCTGCGAGCAAGGTGAAGTTCGGGAACCGGGCGAGTGCGGTGTCGACCACGGGGTGGGTCACACCGGGCTGGATCGTGCGGTGCAGCGGAGCGAATGCGTTCTCGACGGAGTAGTCGAGCGATCCGGAGCCGCGCATCCCGCCGGTGTGCCACGTGTCGATGAACCGGACGTCGGACTTCGGGAACCAGCAGAGCCGGAACGCGTTGTCATCACACATGACGCCACCCAGCACCCAACTGCAGTGCTGCGTCCCGCTCCCCCACGCCCAGCGGCCGGACACCTCGACGCCATCGTTCCCGTCGCGCTGCGAGCGTGCGCCGCGACCGTTCGGAGCGAACACCCCTCCGCTCACCGACGTCGGGTCGCCGTAGACCTCGGTCGCTCCCTCGGGGGGAAGGAACGCGGACAGCGACGACGTGGTCGAGGCGATCATCGAACACCATCCGGCGGCACCGTCGGCGTGGGCGAGGTGCATGATCGCCCGGATCATCGAGACCGGATCGACCTCGGGGCCTCCGTACTCTCGAGGCACACACATCCGCATCAGGCCGGCATCGACCAGCGCTTCGACGGTGGGCGCAGAAAGGCGGCGTGCCGCCTCGGCCTCGTCGGCGTGGGATTCGATGAGTTCGGCGAGCTCGATCGCAGCGTCGACGACAGCGGAATTCATCCGCCGACCATAGACGAGAAGTTTCGCGATCCGGCCGGGGCGTACGTCGGGCGACGTGCCGGACACGCCGCGCAACACGGGTGGGGTACGGTCGGATCATGAGGTACGGCTTCGTGGTCCCGTGGGGCGACGCCGCCGACATCGGTGATCTGGCTGAAGCAGCCGAGGGCGCATCGTGGGACGGGCTGTTCGTCTGGGAACCGGTGTGGGGCGTCGACGCATGGATTTCACTCGCACTCGCCGCCGTGCGGACGTCGAAGATCCGTCTCGGCACGATGCTCACCCCTCCGTCCCGACGACGACCGTGGGAGCTCGCCGGTCAGGTCGCCACGGTCGATCGACTCTCGAACGGTCGCGTCACCCTCGGCGTCGGTCTCGGAGCGGTGGACTCCGGCTTCGACACGTTCGGTGAGGAGTGCGACCGGCGAACCCGCGCCGAGCTCATGGACGAGTGCCTCGACGTCGTCTGCGGTCTCTGGAACGGCCAGCCGTTCGAGTACACGGGACGCCACTACTCCGTACAGCCGAGCGAGTTCCCGACCATCGGCAACATCGAACAGTCGCCACGCGTCCCCATCTGGTGCGTCGGTGCCCTCGGGCGACCGAAGTCGATGGCCCGAGCCCTGCGGTGGGACGGAGTGATCCCTCAGGTGCTCGATCCCGAGACGGAAGGTGGAGCTCGACAGGCCGACCTCCTCGAAGTCGCGGAACTCCGGACGATGATCGAGTCGGGTCCCAACCCGGGCGCCGACATCGTGGTGGAGGGCCAGTGGACCCAACATTCGCCCGCCGCGTACGCCAACGCCGGAGCGACGTGGTGGATCGAGTCGATGTGGGGAGCGATGAGTGAGCACTCCCCCGTCGCGGCCGCCTACGACCGGCTGCGCGAAGGCCCGCCCCGCTGAGTACCGTTCGCGCACGATGAGCGACACCGGATGGAACCTGGCCGATCTCTGGGAAGCGATGGCCGCGCAGATCCCCGACGAGCTCGCGCAGCAGCAGGGTGAGCGCCGGCTGACGTGGCGAGAGTTCAACCGTCGTGCGAACGGTGTTGCGTCCGCGCTGCTCGATACCGAGGGAGCAGCCGAGCAGGACAAGGTCGCGCAGTACCTCTACAACTCACCGGAGTACCTCGAATCGGTGTTCGGTGCGTTCAAGGCGGGGATGGCGATCGTCAACACCAACTACCGCTACGCGGCCGACGAACTCGTCTATCTGTGGGACAACGCCGACGTCACGACCGTCGTCTTCCACGGCACCTTCACCGAGCAGTGCGAGGCCGTGCGCGCCAGGGTTCCCCGCGTCACCACCTGGCTGTGGGTCGACGACGGGTCGGGAGACTGCCCGTCGTGGGCGACCGAGTACGAAGCTGCGGCGGCGGCCGGGACCGACGAGAATGTCAAAGGCGACTGGGGCCGCTCCGGCGACCATCTCGTCCTGCTGTACACCGGCGGAACGACGGGGATGCCCAAGGGCGTGATGTGGCGCCAGGACGATCTCTTCGGAGTACTCGACGCGAACAACCGCAAGCGGATGCCACCCGAGCAGGACCTCGACGCAGCGACCTCTCGCGTCTCGAAGGCCGGACCGCGGAACATGCCCGGCGCACCGCTGATGCACGGCACCGGGCTGTTCAACGCGATCAGCAACCTGATGGTCGGCGGGTCGATCACGACCATGGAGGGGCGCTCGTTCAGCGCCGACGAGTTCCTCGACAGCGTCGAGCGATACGGCGTCAACTCGACATCGATCGTCGGGGACGCGTTCGCCAAGCCGATCCTGCGCGCACTCGACGCCGAGCCCGATCGATGGGACATCACGTCGCTCCGGGTCATCGTGTCGTCGGGCGTGATGTGGTCGAAGGAGACCAAGGAGGGTCTGCTGCGTCACAACCCCCGGTTGATCATGGTCGACACACTGGGCTCCTCCGAGGCGATCGGCATGGCGACGAACACCACGACCAAGGAATCGTCCGCCAGTGCGACCAGCGACACCGCCCGGTTCGAACTCGGACCGAACACCCGGGTCATCACCGACGACGGACGCGATGTCGTCGGCGGGAGCGACGAGCTCGGGCGCGTGGCCATCCGCGGCCGTACACCGATCGGCTACTACAAGGACGAGGCAAAGTCGGCCGAGACGTTCGTCATGATCGACGGCGCTCGCTATTCGATCCCGGGTGACTACGCGACCGTCGGGCTCGACGGGACGATCAACCTGAAGGGTCGCGGCAGCCAGTGCATCAACACCGGTGGCGAGAAGGTGTACCCCGAGGAGGTCGAGGAATGCCTGAAGCTGCACCCCGATGTCGCCGACGCCGCTGTCGTCGGCCTTCCCGACGAGAAGTGGGGCGAGGCGATCAACGCGCTCGTCGAGTTGACGCCCGGCGCGACGCTCGACGAGGCAGGCCTGCGCGAGCACGTCAAGGCCCGGCTTGCGGCATACAAGGCCCCGAAGCACGTCATCGAGATCAAGTCGATCGGACGAGCCGCCAACGGGAAACTCGACTACACCTCACTGAAGTCGATCGCGTCAGCCGACTGAGCCACGACACGCACATCGGTGCCTGGCACCGATGTGCATGGCCGCAGTCCTGAGCTCGACCCGTCGCCGTGCCGTAGCATCGTGGCGATGGCGACCCATCCCCCGACGTCGGCCGACTTCCGCTGGACCGACTACGACGGCGTGCTGTTCGACCTCGACGGCGTGATCACCCCGACCGCAGAGATCCACGAACACGCCTGGGGCGAACTCTTCGCCGCCTACGACTACACCGAGGCGGACTACCTCGCGTACATCGACGGCAAGCCCCGCTACGACGGTGTGCGGTCGTTCCTCGCCAGCCGCGACATCACACTTCCCGACGGCGACCCCGACGATCAGCCCGGCGAGGACACGGTGTGCGCTCTCGGCAATCGCAAGAACGCCCTGTTCAACGAGATCCTCGAACGGGACGGCATCGCGCCGTTCCCGTCGTCCCAGGCCACCCTCGATCTGCTCGCCGAGGCCGACGTACCCTCGGCGATCGTCTCGTCGTCGAAGAACGCCGTGCCCGTCCTCACCGCGGCCGGACTCGATGGCCGCTTCGACGTGGTCATCGACGGTGTGGTCGCCGCGGATCTCGATCTCGACGGCAAGCCAGCTCCTGACGGATACCTGCTCGGTGCGCAGCGACTCGGCATCGATCCCGCACGCACGGTCGTGGTCGAGGACGCCGTGTCGGGCGTCGCCGCCGGTGCCAATGGCTCGTTCGCGGTCACGATCGGTGTCGATCGGGGTGCCGGCCACGCGGCGTTGCTCGAGCACGGCGCGACGTTCGTGGTCGATGACCTGAGCGAACTGCTACCCGGCCATCCGGTGACGAGCGGGAACTCCTGATGGCATCGAACCATCTCCCGCCACCGACCGGGCTCGAAGCGCACCGCTTCCCGGTGGAGCCGTGGAGGCTCGTCGAGACCGAGTACTCCTCCGCCGACCTCGGCCACACCGAGACCCTCTTCGGAGTCGGCAACGGGTACCTGGGGATGCGCGCCAACCCCGAGGAAGGCCGCGACGCCCACTCGCACGGCACGTACATCAACGGGTTCCACGAGACGTGGGAGATCCAACACGCCGAGAACGCGTTCGGATTCGCCAAGGTCGGCCAGACGATCGTCAACGTTCCCGACGCAAAGCTGATCAAGCTGTACGTCGACGACGAGCCACTGCTGCTCTCGACCGCCGACCTCGAGCACTACGAACGATCGATCGACTTCCGGACCGGCTATCTGACGCGCGATCTCCTGTGGCGCACCCCGAGCGGCAAGCGCATCGGGGTGCGGTCGACGCGCATGGTCTCGGTCGCCGAACGACATCTCGCCGTGCTGACCTTCGAGGTCACACTGCTCGACGAGGGGGCACCGGTCGTCATCTCGTCGCAACTCCTCAACCGTCAGGACGGCCAGGACGAGTACCACGTCGAGGGCGCGGCGCTGGGCGAGGCCGAACCCGAACACGACCCGCGCCGAGGGTCCGAGTTCGAGGATCGGGTGCTGCGGCCGACGTCTCGCGAGGATTCGAGCGACGAGACGGGCTCGGGCGATGTCATCCTCGGATACACGTGCGTCAACAGCGGGATGACCCTCGCCTGCGGATATCACCACCAGCTGAACACATCTTCCGAGTTCACCGCCACCACCGAGGTCGGCGGAGACCTGGCCAAGACCGTGTTCGAGATCCACGGCGAGCCGAACGTCCCGATCACGATCACGAAGTACGTCGCGTACCACACGTCGACAGGCGTCCCCTGCGAGGAGCTCGTCGATCGGTGCGGTCGGACGCTGCATCGCGCGCTCCACACCGGCATCGACGGATTACGCGCCGAGCAGGTGGCGACCCTCGACCGGTTCTGGCGTGCCGCCGACGTCGAGATCATCGGTGACGACACCGCGCAACAGGCCATGCGCTGGAACCTGTTCCAACTCGCGCAGGCATCGATCAAGACCCAGGAGCAGGGAATCGCCGCGAAGGGCGTCACCGCCGGCGGATACGACGGGCACTACTTCTGGGACACCGAGGTCTACGTCGTTCCGTTCCTCGCGTACACCGACCCGATCGCAGCTCGCAAGCTCCTCCGCTTCCGCTGGCACATGTTGGACGCGGCGCGCCGACGGGCACAGGACCTCAACCAGGTCGGCGGGTTGTACCCGTGGCGGACGATCAACGGCGAGGAGGCATCGGCCTACTACGCCGCAGGAACCGCCCAGTACCACATCAACGCCGATGTCGTCTTCGCGCTCGCCCGCTACCTCGACGCGACCGGTGATGTCGAGTTCCTCGCCGACGAAGGCGCCGAGATCCTCACCGAGACAGCGCGACTGTGGAACGACCTCGGGTTCTACGCGACGAACAACAGCGGCTCGTTCCACATCCATCGCGTGACCGGTCCCGACGAGTACACGACCGTCGTCAACGACAACCTGTACACGAACGTCATGGCGCGGTTCAACCTCCGCTACGCGGCACGAACGGTCCGGTTCCTCGCCGAGTGGAATCCCGACGCGTTCGCATCGATCCAGCGCCGAACGGGCTTGCAGCTGTCCGAGCTCGACGCCTGGGACGCGGCAGCCGATGCGATGTTCATCCCCTACGACCAGCAGCGCGAGATCCATCCGCAGGACACCGCATTCCTCGATCTCGAACCGTGGGACTGGGAGGGCGTCCCCGACGAGAAGTACCCACTCCTGCTGCATTTCCATCCGCTCGTCATCTACCGCCACCAGGTGCTCAAGCAGGCCGACGTCGTGCTCGCGATGTATCTGCGATCACAACACTTCACCGCGGAGCAGAAGCGCCGCAACTTCGATTTCTACGACCCGATCACGACGGGTGACTCGTCGCTGTCGGCGTGTGTCCAAGGCATCGTCGCAGCACAGGTCGGCCGCGACGAGCTGGCGCACGACTACTTCCGACGCGCGCTCTACCTCGACATCTGCGATGTCCACGGCAACACCGCTGACGGTGTCCACATCGCCAACTGCGGCGGCGTGTGGGCCGGGATCGTCCACGGGTTCGCGGGCATGACCGAGGACGGCACCGCATTGGCGTTCGCGCCGCGCCTCCCGGCGAACCTCGACTCGGTCCGTTTCCGGATCCACCGACACGGATCGACGATGCAGGTCGCGCTGACACCCGCCGGGTGCGAGCTGACCCACGTCGACGGAATCGGTGTGTCGATCATCGACGACGAGAACCGCATCGTCATCCACGACGGGATCACCCACCACATCGAACGCGCACCGAGCGAATAGGTCACTGGAGGCGTCGATCCCGGGCGATCCGCCCACTGCTCACTCGATCAGATCTCCGATCTCGTAGTACCGCTCGTCGAAGCCTTCATGCAGGACGTAGCCGCCGAACGTCGCGGTCAACACGTAACGATCTCCGTTGTCCGCGTCGACGATCTCACACCGCAGTTCGTCGCCGTCGAGCACCGTCGTCTCCTCCGGGCACTCGACCTGCGACGGGTCGATCTCGACCCCGACCTCGGGTCCGAGAACCGCTGCCGCCTCCTCCTCGACGACCGCCATCTCCTCGGCGATGATGACGTTCGACGCGGCCACGAAGATCTCGTCGTCGGTCTCGACGACGCCCTGGAACGTGATCGTCTCGCCGTCGGGAGTCGTCGCCGTGCAGGTGAATTCCTCGCCCGGTTCGTCGTCCGCCGGTTCGGTGCAGTCGGCGTCGGTCAAGTCGACTCCGAGCTTCTCGCTGAGCTCTCCTTCGATCAGCTCCTCGCCCGCCGACTCCGGCGACTTCCCGCCGATCGAGAACGAGCAGCCGGCGGCGGTCACGAGGAGCGCCGAGACCAGTCCGATCGAAAGTCGCCGTTGCATGGAGTTGAGCATCGGCCCATACAAGCAGACCGGCGATCGTGATCCGCAGCCATTCCACCCGCGCCGCCCGTCGGTACCGTGGCGGCGATGTACGCATGGAATGACGAACAGCTGATGATCCGCGACGCGGTGCGCGAGTTCATCGAGGCGGAGATCGCACCTCGGCGTGAGGAACTCGAGTTCGGCGACACCCCGCCGTACGACCTGTTACGCAAATTGTTCGCCACGTTCGGCATGGACCAGATGGCACGCGACCGGTTCGAGAAGACGATCGCCTTCGAGAAGTCGGTCGAGGCCGCGATCGCTGCCGGCGAGACCCCACCGGAGCGGCCGGCCAAGGACTCTGGCCACGACCCGTCGTTGTCGATGATCCCGATCATCGAACTCTGCCGCTACTCCCCAGGCATGGTGACGGCGATGGGGGTGTCGATGGGTCTCGCGTCGGCCGCCATCATGAGCAAGGGAACGATCGCCCAGAAGGAACGCTGGGCGCTCGATCTGCTCACCCTCGACAAGATCGGTGCATGGGCGATCACCGAGCCGAACTCGGGATCCGACGCGTTTGGTTCGATGAAGGCGACCGCTCGCCGTGACGGTGACGAGTACCTCCTGAACGGTTCCAAGACGTTCATCACGAATGGGCCCTACGCCGAGACCATCATCTACATCTGCAAGCTCGACGAGGACAATCCGCCCGAAGAACGCAAGATCCTCTCGTTCGTCCTCGACACCGGCATGCCGGGTCTCGAGCAGTCGAAGCCGCTGCGCAAGATGGGGATGCACTCGTCGCCGACGGGCGAACTCTTCCTCGACGACGTCCGCGTCGGGATCGATCGTCTGATCGGTGGAACCGAGGACCTCCCGTCGGGCGGGCGCGAAGGCGCCAAGGCCACGTTCGCGATCGAACGGTCGGGCGTCGCCGCGATGGCGCTGGGCATGATCGACAAGGCACTCGAATTGAGCATCGAGTACGCCAAGGAGCGCGTCCAGTTCGGCAAGCCGATCGGTGAGTTCCAGCTGATCCAGGACAAGTTGGCCCGGATGGAGGTCGCCCGACTCAACGTCGAGAACCTGGTCTTCCGCTACATCGAGACCACCCAGGCGGGCGTCGGCCTGACGCTCGCCGAGGCCTCCGCGATGAAGCTCTACTCGGCGCGCGCGGCGATGGAGGTCGCGCTCGAGGCGGTGCAGATCTTCGGTGGCAACGGATACATGAGCGAGTTCCAGGTCGAACAGATCGCCCGCGACGCCAAGGTCCTGCAGATCTACGCCGGCACCGACGAGCTGCAGATCACCCACATCGCGAAGGATCTGCTCCGCCGCTGACGTCACACGGGGTGGAATGACGCCCGATGGGCGCCCGCCGATATCTTCGTCCCCCATGACTGATCTCGGATTCGACGGCAAGGTAGCGATCATCACCGGTGCAGGTGGCGGTCTCGGCAGGCAGCACGCGCTGATGATGGCGGCCCGCGGGGCGCTCATCGTCGTGAACGACCTCGGCGGGGCCGTCGACGGTTCGGGTTCCGACAAGGGCGCCGCCCAGCTCGTCGTCGATGAGATCAAGGCCGCCGGTGGCGAAGCCGTCGCCAACACCGATTCCGTCGCCACACCCGAAGGCGGCGAGAGCATCGTGCAGTCCGCCGTCGACGCGTTCGGCACGGTCGACATCCTGATCAACAACGCGGGCATCCTGCGGGACAAGTCGTTCCACAACATGGGACCCGACCTCGTCGACCCGGTGCTCGACGTCCACCTCCGCGGCGCGTTCAACGTGACCGGCCCGGCATGGAAGATCATGCGCGAGAAGAGCTACGGCCGGATCGTGTCGACCTCGTCGGCGGCCGGCATCTTCGGCAACTTCGGCCAGGCCAACTACGGCGCCGCCAAGATGGGCCTCGTCGGTTTCACCAACGTGCTCGCCGTCGAGGGAGCGAAGTACAACGTTCGTGCCAACGCCATCGCGCCGCTCGCCTACACCCGCATGACCGAGGACCTCCTCGGTGCGCTCGGTGAAAAGCTGCAGCCCGAGCTGGTGTCGCCGCTCGTCACCTACCTCTCGCACGAGTCCTGCGAATCGACCGGCCGGGTGTACTCGGTCGGCGGCGGCCGCGTGGCCGAGGTGTTCATCGCCGAGTGCCAGGGCTACACGTCCAACGACCTCACGCCGGAGAGCCTGCGCGACAACTGGGACACCGTCACCGACCAGGAGGGATACGAGGTCCCGGCGGCGATCGCAGAGGAGACCGCGATGTTCCTCAAGGCGCTGTCCTGATCTGATCGAGCCCCCGAGCTGATCTTCTCGGCCCGATTCCGTCTCACC
>NZ_JBAVYV010000216.1:0-6220 GCF_049588435.1 Ilumatobacter sp. | reverse complement strand
GTCCGGGGCCTTATCTGATCGACGGAGCCGAGCCGCTGCGGGCTCGTCCCATGGGTCCACTCCACGACTCGCTCCATGCACTCGGCGCGCGGGTCGAGCCGAGCGGCGAATGGGGCCATCTGCCGGTCACCATCTCGGGCCCGGTCGGCGGCGCCGACGCGATCGTGATGCCCGGCGACGTGTCGAGTCAGTATGTCACCGCGCTCATGCTGATCGCCCCGTTGATCCGCGATGGGCTGTCACTCGGTCTGTCGACCGATCTGGTGAGCCGTCCGTACGTCGAGATCACCAAGGCGGTGATGGAGTCGTTCGGCGCGACCGACATCCACATCGCACACCGTCACGTGACCGTGGCCGAGAGCGGCTACCGCAGCACGCGCTACGAGGTCGAACCCGATGCATCGTCGGCGAGCTACCCGCTCGCGGCGGCAGCCATCGTCGGTGGCGCCGTGACGGTCAAAGGCCTCGGCCATACGTCACTGCAGGGCGACGCCGCGTTCAGCTCGGTGCTCGAACGCATGGGCTGCATCGTGACGGTCGGGCCGACCGACACCGTCGTGATGCGTCGCCGCGACACGCCGTTGCACGGCATCGAGATCGACATGGCCCACATCTCCGATCTCGTTCCGACCCTCGCGGTGGTCGCGACGCAGGCGACGACGCCGACGCGAATCACCGGAGTCGGATTCATCCGGGACAAGGAGAGCGACCGACTCGGTGACCTGGCGACCGAGCTGACCAAGCTCGGAGCCGACATCACGGTCGACGACGACGGGTTGACCATCGCTCCGACCGACGTCCTGCAAGGGGCGCGACTCGACACGCACCACGACCACCGCCTGGCGATGTCGTTCGGGCTGCTCGGCCTGGTCGTCGGCGGACTCGAGATCGCCGAACCCGACGTCGTGTCGAAGAGTTGGCCGGACTTCTGGGATGCGCTCGACGCGATCCCGGCGAGGCGGGCATGACCACCACCGTCGCTGCATTCGACGTGGACGGAACGTTGACCGACCGGGACTGCGTGGTTCCGTTCATGCGTCGCGTCACCGGTGCTCCGCGGGTTGCCGGGAGACTCGCCGCGCGCCCCGACCGGCTGCTTCCCGTCTTGGCCCGTCGAGATCGTGACGAACTCAAGTCGCTTGCGGCAGCTGCAGCTTTTCGCGGGCGACGGATCGACGACCTCGAACGCGCGGGGACGGCGTTCGCCCGGTTCGTCCACGAGAACTGGTTGCGGGCGGACACGATCGCCCGACTCGACGAGCATCGAGCGCAGGGCCACATCGTGGTGCTCGTCTCGGCCTCGTTCGAGGTCTATCTGCGCCCGCTCGGCCGACTGCTCGGTGTGGACGACGTGCTGGCGACCCGATTGATGGTGCGCGACGGCGTGGCCACCGGCGCGCTCGAGGGTGTGAACTGTCGGGGCCCGGAGAAGGTCCACCGACTCCACTCCTGGCTCGACCAGCGGCTCGGGACCGGAGATCCCGCAACGGACGGGCGAGCCCACTCCCACGTCGTCGCCTACGGCGACTCCGCAGGTGATCGAGAGATGCTGGCCGACGCAGACGACGCCCGCTGGGTCACCGCCACGAGAGCCATGAGAGCCACCAGGTCGTCGAGGACCGCCACTCACGCGAAGGCGACGACGTGATCGGATCGCTCGTTCGCGCGATGCGCCCGAAGCAATGGCTGAAGAATGTGCTCGTGTTCGCTGCTCCGGGCGCGGCCGGGGTGCTCGACACGCCGAGCGATCTGGTCGCGACCTTGATCGTGTTCGTCGCCTTCTGTCTCGCCGCGAGCGGGATCTACATCTGGAACGACCTGAGCGACATCGAGGCCGATCGGACCCATCCGACGAAGCGCAATCGGCCGATTGCGGCGGGTCTCATCCCCGTCAACACGGCGCGGGTGATCGGGGTGATCCTCCCCGTGGCCGCGCTCGCCGTCGCGGCGGCAACCGGACGTTGGCAGACCGTCGTGATCGTCGGCGTCTACATCGTGCTCACGCTCTGCTACACGTTCTGGCTCAAGGAGGTCGCGATCATCGACCTCCTCGCCATCGCCGCCGGGTTCGTCCTGCGGGCCGCCGGCGGCGCGGTCGCCGTCGACGTCCCGATGTCGAGGTGGTTCGTCCTGTGCGTGACGTTCGGATCGTTGTTCATCGTCGTCGGCAAGCGATACGCCGAACTCCAGGAGCTCGGGATCGGCGCCGGAACGCGTGCCACGCTCGACACGTACACACCGGGCTTCCTCAGGATGCTGTTGTCGGTGAGCCTCGGCGGCGCGCTGATCAGCTACTGCGTGTGGGCGTTCGAGACGGCGGAGGGGACCGACATCCCGTTCTACGAGCTCTCGATCGTGCCGATGATCGCCGCATTGTTCCGATACCTGTTGGTGCTCGAACGCGGCGAGGGGTCGGCGCCAGAAGAAGTCTTCGCCAGCGATCGCGTCCTGCAGCTCGCCGGCCTCGCCTGGATCATCATCTACGGAATTGCGGTCTACACAGCATGACGAACGAGCACGAAACAGCGCCAGAACCAGAACACGAGGCAGCGCACGAAACAGCGCAGGGTGAGCGGCCCAGCCTCGTGTCGACGATGACGCTGGTCGCCGATGTCGAGGGCTGGATGAGCCCCGGCCAGGGCGCCACGCTGTACGACGCCGCGACGACGTGTCCCGATGGCGGGCTGATCGTCGAGATCGGGAGTTTCCGTGGCCGGTCGACGATCGTCCTCGCCACCGCCGCCGACCCGTCGGTGCGGATCGTCGCGATCGACCCCCACGCCGGAAACGACCGGGGCCCGCAGGAGATCGAGGGCTTCTCCGACGAGGCCGCCGACGATCATGCGGTGTTCACGGCGAACCTCACCCGCGCCGGGGTCCGCGATCGCGTCGACCACATCCGGGAATTCTCCGATGCGGCGCTCGACCTCGTCGACGGTGAGCCGGACGTGCTCTACATCGACGGTGCTCACCGCTACGGACCGGCGCTCGCCGACATCCGATCGTGGGGCGATCGCGTCGGTGACGGCGGAACGATGCTCATCCACGATTCGTTCTCGTCGATCGGCGTCACGTTGGCCATCCTGCGCTCGCTCCTGTTCGGAACCCGGTTCCGCTACGTCGGTCGATCACGTTCGATGGCGATCTACCGGGCCGACCTCGCCGGCGATCCGGCAGCGCGTACCCGCAACGCCGGCCGCCAGCTCGCCCAGCTTCCGTGGTTCGTGAAGAACGTGGTGCTGAAGGTCCTGATCTCACTGAAGCTCGTCAAGGGCGAGTGGCCCTACTAGGGGCGTGCAGCGCCAGTAGCCTCGACTCCTCGTGGAAACCGAACAACGAGTCCTCACCGGCTGGGGCCGGACCGCTCCGACCGTGGCGACGGTCGTGCGCGCCACCGGCGACGAATTGCGTGACGACCTCGGTTCCGATGCTGCGCTCTGCTCGATCATCGAAGCCCGCGGAGCGATCGCCCGGGGACTCGGACGTTCGTACGGCGATCCGGCCCAGAACGGCGGGGGAGTGGTCATCGAACTGGAGCCCGGAACCGACCCGATCCGTCTCGATGCCGAGGCTGGAGTCGCCCACGTCGACGCCGGGGTGAGCCTCGACATGCTGTTGCGCGAGATCGTCCCCCGCGGGTGGTTCGTGCCGGTCACACCGGGGACTCGTTTCGTGACGGTCGGAGGCGCTGTCGCGTCGGACATCCACGGCAAGGGACACCACACCGACGGATCCTTCGGTGCACACGTCGTGCGGATGGGGATGCTGCTCGCCGACGGGTCCACACGGTCGATCACCGCGGATGCAGACCCCGAGCTGTGGTGGGCGACGATCGGCGGCATGGGCCTGACCGGTGTGATCACCGATGTGTCGTTCCGGGTCATCCCGGTCGAGTCGCGCCATTTCGTCGTCGAGACCCGGCGGGTCCCGAACTTCGACGAACTCGTCGAGGCGATGGAGGAGAGCGACGCCGACTACCGGTATTCGGTCGCCTGGATCGACCTCGTCGCCACCGGCAAGAACCTCGGCCGCTCGGTGCTCTCGATGGGGAATCACGCCTCGGTCGCCGATCTGCGCGAGATGAAGCCGTCGCTGGCCGAGCACCCCCTCGACTTCGATCCGCGGGTGTTCCCCGATGTTCCCGCAGGTGTCCCCAACGTGCTCACGCGTCCGGCGGTCCGAGCGTTCAACGAGCTCTGGTATCGCAAGACCCCCAAACACGGCCACGGCATCGAGTCGATCACCCAGTTCTTCCATCCGCTCGACATGGTCGGACAGTGGACTCGGCTGTACGGCTCGCACGGATTCCTGCAGTATCAGTTCGTCGTGCCGTTCGAGGCGGTCGACACGATGCGCACGATCGTGGCGCGCATCGCCGACGAGGGTCATGCGAGCTTCCTCGCCGTCCTCAAGCGGTTCGGAGCCGAGAGCGGCGGGATGATGAGCTTTCCCCGGCCCGGATGGACGCTGACCCTCGACCTCCCGGCCGGCGTGTCCGGTCTCGGCCGTCTGCTCAGTGAACTCGACGAACTGGTGCTCGGAGTCGGTGGACGCCACTATCTCGCCAAGGATGCGTTCGCCACGCCCGACGTGGTTCGCCGGGGATACCCGCGTCTCGACGAATGGAAGGCCATTCGCGAGTCGTTCGACCCCGACGGCGTGTGGGCGAGCGATCAGGCCCGCCGACTCCAGCTGATCTGAGCCCGGATCTCGATCCCCGCTCACCCAATCTCCGAACGGATTTCCCCATGATGAACGCATTCGACCAGCCCCAGACGATCCTCGTGCTCGGGGGCAGAAGCGACATCGCTCACGCGATCGTGCGCGAGCTGGCATCGCCAGGATTGAACACCGTGGTGCTCGCGCAGCGCGGTGACGGGTCCGTGGAGATCGACGGGCTGGCGGAGTCGGTCTCGGTCCACTCCGTCAGCTTCGACGCCACCGACCACGCAACCCACGAGGCGTTCGTCGCCCAGGTCGTCGCCGAACACGGAGATCTCGACATCGTGGTGCAGGCGTTCGGCCAACTCGGTGCGGACGACGTCAACACCGACCCGCAGCGTGCCGCCGACCTCGTCGACGTCAACGTCACCGGCGCGGTGAGCTCGGGCCTGGCGGTGGCGGCACAGCTGCGCACGCAGGGCCACGGTGTCCTCGTCGTGTTGTCGAGTGTCGCGGGCGTCCGGACGCGCCCGTCCAACTTCGTGTACGGCGCGACCAAGGCGGGCCAGGACGCATTTGCCACGGGCCTCGGTCATGCCCTCGCCGGTTCGGGGGCGCGGGTCCTGACCGTGCGGCCCGGCTTCGTTCGCTCCGCCATGACCGACGGGATGGACGAGGCGCCGTTCGCGTGCGATCCGTCCGATGTCGCCGAAGCGGTCGCCTCCGGCCTGCGCGGCCGCCGCTCCGTCGTCTGGGCCCCGGGCGTGCTGAGGTACGTTTTCACCGTGCTCCGCGTCGTTCCCGGATTCGTCTGGCGCAAGCTGGACCGGTGAACACCGGCGAGGCCGTCGACGACGGGTCGGCGCGCCGCTTCGATCACGTTCGAGAGCTCGACGGCCTCCGCGGGATCGCTGTCGCCGCCGTCGTCGTCTACCACCTCTGGCCCGACGTCCTCCCCGGTGGGTTCATCGGGGTCGACGTCTTCTTCGTCCTCTCCGGATTCCTGCTGTCCGCGCTCCTGGTGCACGAGGCCGAGCGCACCGGTCGGGTCGGGTTCGGTGCCTTCATGGTGCGCCGCGTCCGACGCCTCCTCCCGGCGACGTTGCTCGTACTCGGGGCGATCGCGCTCTACGCGGCGACCTGGGCGAACGACGTGGAACTCGCCCGGCTGCGACGCCACGTGTTCGGCTCGCTGACCTACTCGATCAACTGGCTCTTCATCGCCGATGGGACGACCTACACCGACGTCGTGGCCGGAGCGTCGCCGCTGCGCCACGTCTGGTCGCTGGCGATCGAGGAGCAGTTCTACCTCATGCTCGCCGTGGTCGTGGCCGCACTGGTCCGCCTCGGTGGCGCGACCCACGTCCGCCGACGGCTGATCCTCGGCGGGGGAATCCTCGCCGGTGTCAGCGCCGTCTGGATGATCGCACTGAGTCTGTCCGGGGCATCTCTCGCGCGGACGTATTTCGGCACCGACACCCGAATGCAGGCGATGCTGATCGGCGTTGCGATCGGTGCGTGGAAGGGCGACGAGTTGCTCGGGCGACGGCTCCCGGGG
>NZ_JBAVYV010000215.1:0-34246 GCF_049588435.1 Ilumatobacter sp. | reverse complement strand
CTCACCAGCAGTCGGAACTCCGAGCGGCGCCGCTCGACGAAGAAGGCTCCGATCGCCAACGCCATCGCGCAGCCGATCACCCCGCCCAGTCCGCGGGCCGCGTCGAGCGGCTTCTCGAGTCGATTGGCGGCGGTCCGAGCCGACGCGGCGGTGTCGAGGAACTCCGTCGTGAACAGCGGTCGACGACCCGCCGTCGTGGCGATGTCGGCCATCGCATCACCCAACGCCCCGGTACCGACCAGGTCGGTCTGGAGCCGGCGGAAACGGAGGGCGAGATCTCCCAACTCGACGAACGTGTCGGGAATCGAAGTCAGCGATGCGCGCCACCGGGTCACACCGGTCAGACCACTGTTCAAGATCGTCGATTCCTCTGCGAGGAAGAGTTCGATGTTCGGGCCGGCGAACGCGGGGACGTATCGCGGAACGATCTCGGCTGGCACGCTCGACCAGAAGGGGTCGAGCTCGTGGTCGGGTTCGCTCGACCAGAGGGGTTCGTAGAAGCCGACAATGCGGAACACCGAGCTGGCGCCACCGCCCTGCACGAGATCGTTCCACTGCTCGTCGACGATGGCTCCCGCTTCGAACGCCACATGGTCACCGAGTTCGATGGCGTGACGATCGGCGAACCAGGACGAGATCCAGATGCCGTCGGTGGTGTCGGACAGTTGGTCGACGATGTCGACCGCGTCGAGAGCACCTTCGGTCGCGACCAGTTCGGCGGCCGGGCCGACCGTTCGCAGTGGCGGAGGTCCGATCGTCACGAGACCCGGCAGCGTGTACGTCGTGCGACGAGGTGCCTCCACCTCCGGGATCGCCGACAGAGCTGCCACGATCTCGTCGTCCGCCGTCGCCGCTGATCGGGGCGCGAACTCGGACTCGACGAGGATGTCGACGCCGTTGCGCTCGAGCGACACCTCGGCAACCGCGCGAGCCGCGATGTCGTCCTTGCTCGCGGCACGCCAGACGTCCGCCGATCCGACGAGGAAGACCGGTGCCGCAGCAGCCGCGATCACCGCTGCGACCAGGGTGGGCTCGCTCCACGGAGCGCGGATCCATCGCCACCACGAGCCCCGGAACCCCACGGCCGCGCACCCTACTCCTCCGGGCCCGACCCGTCGCTCCGGCTACCATCGCGTCGTGCTCGAGGACACGATCGAGGCGTTGCGATCGTCGGCGCTCGATGCCGATGATGCCAGCGGGAACTTCGCCGCGATGTACGCCCGCGTGTCCGACCGGGTGCAGACGGCGATCGCCGACGGGCGTTTCGGGGACGGAGAGCGGATGGCTCGGTTCGCACGGACGTTCGCCGACTGGTATCTCGGGCCTCGTGGCGGCACCCGGCAGCGGCCCGCCTGTTGGGTGGCTGCCGACGACGTCGCCGACGACGCCCGTCTCCTCATCGTCCAGCACCTCTTGCTCGGGATCAACGCCCACGTGAACCACGATCTCGCCCAGGTCGTCGTCGAGTTGGCCGAGGCCGGTACACCGATCGGCGAGCTGCGACCCGATTTCGACGCGATCAACGACATCCTCGCCGAGACCCAGCCCGACGTGCTCCGAGATCTCGGACGGGTGACCGGCTGGACGCAGCTCGCCGCGTCGTGGGGCGGCCGGACGTTCAACTTCTCACTGGATCGGGCCCGGGACCAGGCCTGGCGATCTGCGGTACGTCTGCATGCGCTCGACGGTGCCGATCGCACTCGCGAGGCCGCCGAACTCGACCGGGTCGTGTCGGTCCTCTCGTACCTGATCACCCGCCCGGTCCGACCGCTCTCGTGGGTCGTACCGATCGCTCGATGGGTCGAGAACGACGACCCACGGATCGTGACCCGACAGCTCCTCGGTCACCTCGCCTGACGCTCGTCGGCCTCCTGCCAGTACAGCGTCCTCGAGGTCGCCGATGCCGCGTGGAACTGGACGTGCTGCTCGGCGAGGAGCGGTTCACCGATCATGGGTCTCCCCGGAGATCTGTGCGGGCGACGCTGGCGAGTGTTGCCGCGACGCCGATCATGTCGGGCCGGTTTCGCCGATGCCCAACGGTGCGCTCTTGCCACCGGATCGGGCCGTCGCCACCACCTCGCGCAGCGTGAAGGGCGCAGCGAGCGCTTCGGGTGTCGAGTCCGGCCCGAGCTCGCCGACGCGGACGTAGTCGCCACGGTCGGCTGCGAGCCGGAAGTCGACGAGCGCGCCGGCCGCCTCGCCTGCTGCACCTAGCGCGCCGAAACCGTGGCCTTCGTTCGTCTGGCCGTACGTCGTCGCTTGGAAGCCCATGCGATGGAGGAGCTTGGGACTGGCGCGCTCGATCACCTCCGGCCGCACGGAGAGCATCCAGTTCTCCTGTTGACGCAACCAGCCGACCTGCATCGCGTTGAGCATCACGATGCGCGGCGTGTCCGTGCGATTGATCCCCGTACCGTGGAGCACCCGCCCATCGATGATCACCATCGTGCCCGCTTCGGCATCCAGGTTGATCGCCGGACCGAGCTTGCCGACGGGCGCGCCCGCCCGAACAGCATCGGTGAGCACACGATGGCTCCCGGGGATGAGCAGCGTGCCTCCGTTCTCCTCGTCGACATCGGTGATCGGGGTCAGGAGGTTGATCGTGAGCGGGTGGCGCGAGTCGAGCGCGATGCCCTGGTCCTGATGCAGCGCCTGCGGCACACCTCCACGCACGGCGATCGCCGCGATCAACGAGCTGCAGATCCATCCCGGACCGAGTGCCTCGTCGACGAGCTGTTCGACGAGCGGACCGCGCTGCACCACCGTCGGGTCGTGCTCGATCAGCCCCTCGAAGCATCGGCCCTTGTTGACGCAGCAGTTGATGTTCTGTCCGCTCTGGGTCTTCTGAGCGATGCCGGCGAGCCGCTCGCCCTCGGCCTGTTCGAGCACGCGCTCCCGGATGTCGGCGACCTGGTCCGGGGCGATCGCGCGATCGACCTTGCAGTAGCCCCACTCGACGAAGTCACGGCGCAGTCGTTCGATGTCGTTCGTCGCGATCGGAAGGTCGACATCTTTCCAGTCGGGGTGTTTCGATCCGGTCGTGGTGTCGTAGTACGAACCGGGCCGGTACTCCCACTCACCCCATTCGGCACTGCGCTTGGGCGGGACGAAGTAGATCTCCGGGTTGCTGGCGAGGACCGACGCCATCGGCTCTCGCGACGTTACCTCCGCCCGATACATCGGTGATCCGAACTCCTGCGCGGCGTTGGTCTCGGTCATGGCGTCACCGCCCAACGGGTGCGAAGTTCGGGTTTGGTGACCTTGCCGACCGGGTTGCGCGGGAGTGCTTCGACGATCTCGATCCGCTCGGGAAGCTTGTAGCTCGCCACACCACGGCCTCGAAGGTGTTCGATCAGGTCGTCGAGCGTGGGGTTGGCATCCGGCGCGGCGACCACGAACACGCCGAGACGTTCACCGAGGTCGGCGTCGGGGTACCCGACCGCTGCGCACTCCCCCACGGCTGCGTGGCCGGACAGGAGTCCCTCGACTTCGGCGGCCGAGATGTTCATGCCACCGCGGATGATGATGTCCTTGGCTCGGTCGACGAAGCGGAGCAACGTCGCCGATTCATCGACCCATTCGAACAGATCGCCGGTACGGAAGTAGCCGTCGTCGTCGAACTCGGAACCGTCGGACTCCAGGTAGCCGTCGAACACGGTCGGGCCGGCGAAGCGCAACTCGCCGACCGTGCCAGGAGCGGTGATCTCGTCCTCGGTGGCGAGATCGACCAGGCGGATCTGGACCCCCGATGCGTTGGGCCGTGGGAAGAATCGGGCGCGTCGCTCGGGATCATCCACCGTCGCCTGGGTGGAGAGCAACGCGGCGCCTTCGTTCGACCCGAAGATGTTCACGATCTCGACACCGCGCTGCTGCCAGCCGGTGACCATCGCGGGATCGAGTGGAGCTGAACCCGACCCGATGCGTCGAAGCGAGGAGATGTCCACCGAGTCGAGCAAGCCCGGATTGGCGAGCAACATGTTGAGCAGCGGTGGGGGTGCCACCGTGTAGGTGATCTGCTCGCTCGACGCCTGCTGGAGGAAGACGGGGAGGTCGAGCGGTTGGTGAAGGTGGAACGCTGCACCGGACAGCAACCACGGCACGAGCATCCCGCCGATGCCCGCCATGTTGACGATCGGGAACGGGCACAGGATCCGGTCGTCGCTGGTCAGTCCGAGCTCGTCGACCTGGAAGCGCCCGGCGGCGAGCCACATCGCATTCGTACGTGGGACGCCCTTGGGCGTGCCGGTGGTTCCTGATGTCCAGCACACCGTGGCGACGTCGTCGGCTGCGGCGACGCGTTCGTCTCGCGGTCCGTCGCTGCGCAGGGCGAGCCGTTCGACGCCCGTTGCACCGCGATCGGGGACATCACCGAATGCTGCGAGCACGACGTCGCCGGGGCCCGCTGCGATCACTGCCGCGATCTCGTCGACCAGGTCGGGACGGTCGGGGCGAGCCCCGGTCACGAACAGTGCCGGTCGGCTCACGCCGAGGCCATGGGCCAGTTCGTGCTCTCGGTGCTGGATCGGAAACGGCACGGCGGTTGCACCGATGCGGCAGCAGGCGAGGACCGTGGTGACCAACTCGGCGACGTTCGGGAGCTGGATGGCGACCGGTGCTGCGGGACCCGCCCCGAGGCCGGCGAGGTCGCTCGCGAGTGCACCCACCGATGCGTCGAGGTCGGCCCAGGTGAACCGAACCGGATCGCCGGTGAAGAACGACGCACGGTTCGGCGCGTCGGCCAGCGCGAGCGACTCAGGGTCGCGCTCGGTATCGGCGCGAAGGAGATCATCGATCGTGGTCGATTCCATGTGGTTCGGCTGCCTTCTTGATGTGTGGATCTGGGTGTCGAGCGGGTCGTTCCTGAAGCGGCGGTCAGTCGTCGAGGAGCGCCCGCACGGCGGCGATCGTTTCGAACTCGACGTCTCGGTCTGCGCCGCATGGTGTCAGGTTGAGCGTGGTCGCCCCGGCGTCGACGTAGGGCCGGAGGAACTCGGCGATCTGTTCCGCATTGCCGGTCGGGGTGTACTTCTCGAAGCGTTCGAACGGAATCTTGTAGAAGCGTTCCATGCCGGCTGCCACGTGCGCGCGCCCCTCGGCTCGGTCGGCACCGACACCGACCCACAACTGCAACGCGTGGCGCCATCCGTCGTCCGGGGTCCGGTCGCGACCCTCGACGATGCCCACCGCATTGCGGAACCTCGTTGGGGAGCACCAGGCGGCGAGCCAGCCGTCGCCGAGCCGACCTGCCCGCTCGAGCGCGGCGTCACTGCGGCCGCCGACCAGGAACGGGACGGGGTGTTCGGGCGTGGGACGGATGATCCCCTCGGCGAAGTCGTAGAACTCGCCGTCACCGTCGACGGTTTCTCCGGCGAGCAGCGCGCGAACGATGGACAGTGCGGCGTCGGTTCGCCGGCCGCGGGTCGCCGGATCGATGCCGCAGACCTCGAACTCGTGGCGGTCTTCTCCCCCGACGCCCACGCCGATCGTCACACGACCGGGTGCCGTCTGCGCGAGCGTGGCGATCTGGCGAGCCGCGACCATCGGGTGTCGCAGTGTGAGGAGCAGCACTCCGGCGTGGAGGTCGAGGCGGGGTTCGATGCCGCCGAGAGCAGCGAGGACCACCGGGGCGTCCATGCCCGAACCATCGTGGAAGCTGATGTGGTCGGCGGTGAACAGATGATCGATGCCGGCATCGGCGATCGACGCCAGCCGGTCCCGACGAGCTGACCCGTCCAACTCCCAGAGATCCCAGGGAACGCTCAGGCCGACCGCGACGCTCGCGTGGCCGTCGTTCGAATGAGTGTTGGTCATGGTGTCGACTTCCGGTTGGTCATGCGGGCTTCGGTTCCCTCGGCAGACCGAGGAGGCGCTCGCCGATGATGTTGCGTTGGACTTCGCTCGTTCCTCCACCGATCGTGAGCGCCCGGCTGAACAGGTATCCCCAGTGGTACACGTCGTCCTGTTCCGATTCGAAGTCCTGCGTACCGAGCATCCCTGCGGCGCCCCGGCGATCCTTCACCAGCGACAGGACGTCTTGGCCGAAGACATCGGCGAGGCACTTGCGGATCGACGCGAACGACGACGGGTCGGAACCGGCCACGGCCGAGGACAGCATCCGCAGGCTGAGGAGCCGGATGATCTCCGCGTCGGTCCACAGCGACGCGAAGCGTTGTCGTTCGATCGGATCGTCCCACGGTCCCGTGCCGCGCAGGTGCTCGAAGCACTCGTCGGCGGTTGGCCCCATCCCCCAGAGCACGCCGCCTTCCGACAGTGAGAGCCGCTCGGCCCCCAGCGTGACCTTGGCCAGACGCCACCCGTCTCCTTCGTCGCCGATCAGGCAGTCGACCGGGATGCGCACCTCGTCGAACCAGGTCTCGTTGAAATGGTTGCCGCCGGTCATCTCGATGATCGGGCGGACCTCGATCCCCGGCAGCGACATGTCGACACAGAAGTAGGAGATGCCCCGCTGCTTCTCGGCGGTCGCACCCGTGCGTGCGAGCAGGATGCCCCAGTCAGCGGTGTTCGCCCAAGTCGACCACACCTTCTGTCCGGTGACGACGTACGCGTCGCCGTCGAGCCGAGCGTTGATGCGCAGCGATGCGAGGTCCGACCCTGCCTCCGGTTCGGAGAACAGCTGCGACCACGTCTGGGAACCGTCGAGGATTCCCGGCAACCACCGCTCCTGCTGTTCGGGGGTTCCGCCGGCGAGAATCGTCGGGCCTGCCCAGCCGAGCGCGATCTGGGACTCCTGGAACATGGTGTCGATGTCGGCGAGCTCGTCGTCGATGATCACCTGGTGAACCGGGTCGGCGTCGAGCCCCCACGGTGCGGGCCAATGCGGCGTGAGGTAGCCGCTGGCGCCCAGTTCGGCACGAGTGGGTTCGGGGTGCTCGGCCAGCCACGCCCGAACCGCGGTTCGACGGGGGTCATCGGGAAGCGGAAGATCCATGTCCATCATGATGCTCCCAACATTGCGCGCGACAGTACCCGCCTCGCGATGCGCGCCGACCGAGGGCAACCGAGGTCCCCTCCCCCGTCGGGAGACAACCGGGCGGCATCGGTAGGGTCGGGCGGATATGACACGCGGACTGCGTTCATTGGTGCTGGCGCTGATCGCCGTGGTGGCGAGCGCCGTTCTGACCGCGCCTGCTGTCGGGTCCGCGTCGAATGTGGATGAGGCCACTGCGGAAGCTGCCCCGTCCGCGATCGCGCCGATGCCCGCGGTCCGCGTCGGCGCTGCGTCGGGAATCGATCATCGCGACTCGACGAGAGGGCCGGACCGTCGCCTCGACCCACGTCCCATCGGGATCATTTCCACCGCCGACGTTGCGCCGGTCATCTGCATCTCGTGCGTGATCGAGTCGACGGTCTCGACGTGGAGCGGCCGCGTCACGAGGTCGACGCCGAGTCGGGCTCCGCCAGCTGCGCCCAGCTCATTGCGAGGCTGAGCCGACTCCCGTTTCGGGTCGGCTTGCGCCTGGCGTCGCCCCGCCCGAAACCACTCCATGCGCGCTCATCGTTGCGCGCTGGGTGTCACGACCCTGTGAGGGATCACAACCGATGGCTTCAACACCACCACGCCCGCGACGCCTCGCGTTGCACAACTGCGGTCGCTGCTCTGCACCACCAACGGAAGACGGAGCAGCGCGCCTTCAAACTGCATCCCGCCTGAACGGTGCGGCCCGCTGGGGGGCACCAGCCACAGCAGTGGCCGTCGCACTCGGGATCCGACTCGGCGCGTGGCTCATCGTGATCACACTGACAGCACTCGCCGCGACGGTCATCGCCCATCGAATCTCGACACACCTGTGGCTGCCCAAGGCGATCGCGATGAACGCAATCCGGCCGTGCGACTGCCCGTCGCCGGTCATGGAACTCGCGGTCGCGTCGGGCGGGAATCGTCGTGCGATCGACCGGGCGGCGACGAGTCTGCTTTCGGACGGCGAGTACCGAGGTTCCGTGCGACACCTCATGCTCGCGAGCGCCCGACTCGACGAGCTCGCCGCGCCAACTCCACCGGGAGCGCCTCGGACAGCCGCGATCGGTTTGCTGGCCATCAGCACCTTCATCGCGGCCGGAGTCGTCGCGACCGGCTCGCCGTCAGGGTTGGTGCTGTTGATCACGTTCGTCTCGGCGGCGACGGTGACGTGGTCGCGCTGGGATCTCGAGCACCGTCAACGCCCCGACCTCCTCGCCACGATCGCTGCACACCCGTCGGTCACGAACCGGGAGCGCGCTGTCGAGATCAGACGCCTTGCGCTGCTGGCACAGGTTCCTCGCCTCGTGACCACCGCGTCCATCCGGGTGATCGAGCAGACCGACCTCCCTGCCGACGAGCACCGTCGGGTGATCGACCGTGTTCGCGTCGCCACCGGCTCGCTCCCACGCCGCCCATGGCTCACCCCGGCCATCACATGGTCGACGACGGTTGCGACCGTCGCCCTCACGTTCGCCGTATGAACACCATCGAATCGACCCTTCGTCCATCACCCATTCGGAAAGAAGCCAATGGCCACCACGAAACCGGACCACCCCATCCGCACGCTCGACCCCGTCGACATACCTCGCGCCGAGTGGGTGAGCTTCCTGATCGGAGCGCTGATCGCCCTGGTGATCGGGATCTCGCTGCCGTTCGAGGCGAATCGCGTCGAGATCACGATCCACAACCCGACCGACCATCGGCTCTACATCAGTGCGACGACCCCGGAAGACTCGACCGAGACGCCGGTCGCGGTCGTCGAAGCGCAGGCGACCCGCACCGCCGACGTGATCGACCGCGGACCGGACTGGACACTCCACGTCCGGTCGACCAGCACATATTCGGGAACCGCCACCGCAACCCGCACCGAACTCACGAGCGGCGTCTACACGATTCCCACCCGAATCGGTGATGACTTCACGGCCGCCGGCGTCATCCCCGATGACAATCCGGCCGAGCCCTCATCGGCAAACCCGAGCGATTGACCACCGCCGACACGCGCTCGCCACGAAATCAACGACCCCTCCAGTGGACAGGACATCGCACCATGCATGCCATCAACGTCTTCGAAGAACACCTGCCCGGGATCGGACAGCGGTTCGACCTCGAACTCGACGACCATCAGATCCTCTCGGTCGTCGCGCTCCACGACGGCCGCCGACAGATCGCACTTCGCCACGGTGCCGACGACAGCCCCGCAACACTCTTCGAAGTCGACCGCGATCAGGCGATCACGACCGGAGCAATCCTCCTCGGCGCACGCTTCACCAACGAGACGGTCGCCGATCATGGACCCCACGACGATCAGGTCGTTGTCGAGACCGTCACCATCCCCGCCGGCGCATCCGTCATCGGACGACCGCCCGCCGACATTCTGGGCTCCGCCGGCGACGACGCCGTCATCCTCGCGGTCATCCGCGACCACACGCCCGAAGTCATCGAGATGGACCCCGAACTACACATCCACCAAGGCGACCGAATCGCGGTCGCCGCACCACGCAGCCGCCAACAAACGATCCATCGCGCCCTCACCGCGCCCTGACCGTCATGCGACCAGGGCAGCGCGCCGTCCGATCACGCGCTCGCCCAGCTATCGCAGCCGGATGATGTTGCCGGTGACGATCCGACCGGCACCGGAACAGAGCCACGCGATGACCTCGGCCACTTCCGCGGGGTCGGCGACGTGGTGATGCTCGGTGTCGTTGTGTACGAAGTCTCGAACCTCGTCGGTGACCCACCCGGTGTCGGTCACCGGCGGGTAGACGACATTGGCGGTGACCCCGTCGGCGGCCATCTCCGCCGCCGCGGACATGGTGTAGCTGATCAGCGCTGCTTTGCCTGCGCCGTATGACACCTCACCGGGAAACGCTCGGCCCTCACCGGATGTCAGGGTCACGATCCGGCCCCAGTCCGCTTCACGAGTTCGGTGTCGTTGGATGAACTCCGCCATCAGCAACGCGCCTGCACGAGCGTCGATGTGGAGCTGGGCATCGATCGCCCCGGTGTTGACGAGTTGCGCGAATCGCCCGACGACGTCGGGCTCGGTGGGCGCATAGGTGTCCTTCGTCCAACCGCTCGCGTTGTGAACCAGCACCGAGATCGGGCCGAGTTCGGTTCCGGTCTCGTCGAACAGTCGTCGAGGAGTGTCCGCGTGAGCGAGATCCGCTTCGATCAGATGACAGCGGGATCCGAGCGCTTCGATCGCTTCCCGCACGTCGGATGCGTCGCTCGTTCGGGCGGTGTTGTACTCGTCAGGCTGATCCGGATCGCCGGTTCGCAGATAGGTGACCGCGACGTCGGCGCCTCGCTCGGCGAGCGCAAGAGCGGTGGCGGCACCGATGCCGTGGTTCGCTCCGGTGACGAGTGCGGTCACGTTGGACAGTGGCTTGGGCATGGTGGTGAGTTCCTTCGTCGGTTCGGGTCGGGGACGGAAAACTCAGTTGCCTGCCACGAGGGCCACCGTAGACCAGCCCAACCCCGGAAGAACGCCCGCTGCGGGGCGGACGAACGTGCACCGAGCAGCTCCGCCACGACCGCTGGTCGATCCGGCCGACGCACTACCGTCGGGTCCGATGTCTCTCGAGCCCGGGCCCATGAGCGTCGTGCACGACGCATTCACGACCAAGCAAGAAGCGTTGGCCGACCTCGCTGCGCTGGATCTTCGGAACCGGTCAACCTGATGGACGCGCTCCTGCCGCTCCGCGACCCCGCCACGAGCCCACTCAACGCGAGCTGAGCCCGAGCCGCGCCAGTTCGCCTTCGAGGGCGCGGCGCGTCCGGTTCTCGCGGCGGATGACATCTCGGAGGTGGATTCGGCGGAGGAGCTCCGACGTGCGACGTTCAGGATCCGCCGGGAGTCCCAATGCTCGTTCCTGGGCGACGGTGTTCATCACGATCGTGCTCGGTGACCTCGCGATCACCCACGTGTCGTCGAGGAGTTCGGCTGCGTGCGCGGGTTCTCCCGCAGCGATGGAGGTCCAGGCGAGTGCCCCGAGGAAGTCCTCGGCAATCCCTGGCATCGGGTCCGGCCCGATCAATCGGAGAGCCGAGGCGAGGTCATGTCGGGCTTCGTCGACACGACCGATCACGGACATCGCAGCGCCCCGGATGGCTTCGTAGCTCAGCCTCCAGTGCTCGCCACGGGCACCTGCATCGAGGAACCTCCTGCGCGCGGCGGCAGCCTCGGCGTCGATCAGTTCTCGTTCGATCGCTGCGACATCACCGTTGAACAACGGTGCCAGCAGGCGTACACCGTAGAGATTCACGAGCGCGAGCTCGTCGACGGGGACGTTCGGATCAGGTCGTGCAAGGCGGGTGGCGTCGACGGTCTCACTCCGCCACAGCTCCCCCAGCGTCTCGAGCCAATCAACCTGCGCTGCGGTGTCGGGCATGCATTCACCGGTCTCGATCGCCGCGCGGGCGAGGCGCACGTGCTCCGCAAAGACAACCCGATTGCTGAGTACCGAATACACCATGGCCAAGACGTGGGCGTTCCCCCGCCAGCGCACCCATTCGTCGCCGGCCTCTCCCAATGCAGCGTCGGCACACCGCGACGGAGAAGTGTCTTCGCTGTCGGCGACCATCGCCAGATAGCCGCGCGCCAGATTGGCTCGGCTGCGCACCAACGGATCATCTGCAGCCGTCGCCCACGCCGCGACGTCGAGCGCTCGCTCGTACGCACCGCGGGCGATCGGGACCCCGAGCCCACCGGCGAGCAGGTCCGCCGCGAGCGCGCGATCTCCACGCGACCTCGCCCAGTCGATTGCAGCGAGAACGTCGTCGGCGATCGGGTCCTGAACGGGGCGCATCGAGTGAAAGAAGAGTCCGATCCCGTCGAGACGCTCGGCCACATGGCGGCTGTGCCGATCGCGCGTTGCCTCGACATCACCGCGCTCGGCGAGTCGGTCGTACGCATACGACCGAATCGTCTCGAGAAGCCGAAACCGGGAGCCGCCCTCGTCACGTACGGATTGCAGCAACGAGCGAGCGACGAGCGCATCGAGAAGATCCAGCGTCGCTGCCGGCGAACCATCGAGCACCGCGGTCGCCATCTCGAGGTCGAAGGCACCGGGCATCACCGAGATCCGCCGGAGCACATCGCGCTCGCCGTCATCGAGCAGATCGAAACTCCAACCGATCGTCGCCTCCAGAGTGTGGTGTCGACCCCTGGTACGGCGGCGACCACCAGTGAGCAACGAGAACCGGTCATCGAGACGCTCAACGATCTGCGCCGGCGACAACACGGCAGTCCGGGCCGCCGCAAGCTCGATCGCCAACGGAAGCCCGTCCAAGCGCCGACAGATCGCGCCAATCGCCTCGTCATCGGAGGACGCCCCGACTTCTCCGTCGGCCGTCACCCCGAGATCGACCATTCGCTCGATGAAGAGCATCTCCGCCGCCGGACGCCCGCCGCCACCGTCGAGATCGAGCGGAGGAACTCGCACGACGCGCTCGCCATCGAGATCGAGCGGTTCGCGGCTGGTCGCCAAGACCCGGACGTTCGGGCATTCAACGAGGATCGCGTCGACCTGTTCGACGACTTCGTCGATCACGTGCTCGCAGTTGTCGACCACGAGGAGCTGCCTCCCGGAGCCGAGCCGTCGGCGAATTTGAGACCCGATCTTCCCAGCCGAGCTGGGGATGAAGTCGATGGCCACGGCGAGCGCTTCGGCGACACCGGCGTTCTCACCGACACGAGCGAGGTCGACGAAGCGAACGCCGTCGTCGAATCGAACGACGACACGCGAGGCGACCTCGACCGCCAGTCTCGTTTTCCCACAACCACCGGCGCCGGTCAGGGTGACGAGACGGTGTGTCTCGAGAGCATGACGGACGCGGGCGATGTCGTCGATCCGCCCGACAAAACTGCTTCGCGTGGATGGAAGCGACACGCGAGTGGCATCGGTGGTCCGCAACGGTGGGAAGTCCTGGCGGATGCCGTCGGCCACGACTTGGTGCAGGACGACCGAACCCTCGATGTCGCGGAGCGCGTGGGCACCGAGTTCGACGAGATCGATACCGTGCGCGGGTCGACCGACGAGACGGGCTGAGGCATCGGTCGAAACGATCTGGCCGCCGTGAGCGACCGACATCGCCCGAGCTGCGACGTTCAAAGTGGGTCCGAAATAGTCGCCACCGCGCTCGACGGACTCACCGGTATTGATACCCATCCGAACCTCGAGTCGTAGCTCGCCTGGCCATTCGGCGTCGGCGAGTCCGCGCTGCGCAGCGACGGCGGCGGCAATGGCATCGGACGCTGTCGAGAACGCAGCCGCGAATGCATCGCCGGCCGTGGAGAACACGTATCCACCGAGGTCGGCAATCGCTGAGCGAAGGATGCCATCGTGCGCGGCCAACGCGGCCGCCATCGTCTCCGGCTGCTCTTGCCACCGCCGAGTGCTCGCGACGACATCGGTGAACAGGAATGTCACGGTGCCGGTCGGGAGTTCCCCCACCGCGACACCCTGCCACATCCGAATCGGAGCTCGTCCCGACGCCGGACAACCGGGAAACCCATCGCGAAGGCGATCAACACCGGAGAGATGACGTTCCGGGCTCGCTGACTTCCCGTCCACCCGGTGATCCAGCGTTCTCGTCGCGAAACCGTGCGGCCGGCGACGAAATGCGCGACGAGCGGTGTGGTGATCCCACCGGGCACTGTCCCAGATATCTGCTCGATACCGAACCGGCCTGCGATCGTCCATGCCCGCTCAGCTCTTGACCACTTCGTCCGAACACGTCGCCCGGTAGGGCGCGAGCTCGCCGATGTTGGAGTCCCACTCGTCCGGGGTGAGGTTGCGACCTGCGAGCCGGCAGGCCGCGGATTCCCAGACTCCCGGGTCGAGATCCCAGATCTGAGTACCGCGGGCACGGTCGACCTGGTCGGAGCGGAGACCGTCGTTCTCGTTCGCCAGCCCACCGACGGCCAGCCACCGGCCGTCGAGGGACAATCGGGCGATATTGCGCTCGTCGGGCCGGAGTGAGATCGGTCCGCCGATCTGCGTGCTGGTCGCGACGTCGAACAGGGCGACGTTGCGGTCACCTCCGTTGATCGCGATGACACCGCCATCAGCGGTTCCGACGACTCCGAAGATCAGTCCGCGACTGCCGTTGAACGTGCGAATCGGCTCGAGCGTCGACGCGTCGTACTGGGTCAGCTGTCCACCGAGTGAGCTGACGAAGAACTGATCGGTCGCCGTGTAGAAGGCGCCGCGCAGGTCGTCGCGCAGGATCGCGCCCACCTGTTGGCCGGTGTCGGCATCGAAGATCCGGACTCCGCTACTCGTTCCGGCGGCGATCCGGTCACCGGACCGATCGATCGTCCACGACACGAGCCCGTCGATCGGAATCGTGGCTCCGTACTCCAGCCCATCGGTGTCGAGGGCGGCGAGCGAATCGTCTGCATACCGATACAGGATTCGGTCCTTGCCGGTGTCGAGGCGATTGTCACGGATCTCGAACGGTGCCTGCCATCGCACGTCCGATCCGTTCGTTTGAGGTCCGGCCGCGGCGGAGACGTCGACTCGACCGTGTTCGACGCCTCCCTCAGGGGTCAGCGCGATGCCCACCAGTTCGTCAGGGCCCGACCACCCGGGCACCAGCAAGTCGCGTTCCACCCGGTCGGGATCGAACTGGTCGGCGATCGTGGCGACGTCGGACCCATCCTGTGTGTTCACGACCTTCGCCTGATAAGTCAGTGAGAGCGGGTCACCGCGATCGACGAGGAGACGACCGCCGCTGTGGTCGAAGTCGGAGGGGGTCCAGCCTGGAGCCACGACCCGGGTGATCGGGCCGGAGCGATCGAGACGCCATCGCGAAACCACCGGCTCGTTGTTTCCGAAGCTGACGAGTTCGGTGCCGTCGTTGGCGATCCAGAGCGATCCGCTGTTTCCGTTCTGCGCATCGAGACGCCGCCGAACGGCACCGGTGGTCAGATCGCGTTCTTCGAGTCGTCCGTACGGGTCACCGCAAAAGAGCACTCCTGCCTCCTCAGCAACGGTGAGGTTGACGCAACGTTCGAACTCGGTGTCGAACCACATCGCCTCTCCGGTGACCAGGTCGACCCGTGACACGCCGAGGCGACCGGACGTCACGATCGTCCCGTCGTCGAGCGGCCAGAGTCTCGACACCGTCTCCGGCGCGAGTGCGATCGTCCTGGTCGTCGCCAACGTGTCTGGCTGAAGGATGCGCAGTGAGCCGTCACCGGAGCCGAGTACCACCTGCCCATCCGCAGTGGCGACCGCCGACGGTCGACGGAGGAGTCGGTCCACCGTCCAGATGATGTCGTCGTCCGCGAGTTCCACCCCCGGGACGGATCCGGTCTCCTCCCCCGTTTCGGTGTCGATCGACACGAGGCTGCCTTTCTCGCCGATCGCGAGAGCGAGACGCCCATCGAGGAACTGCATCGACGTCACGACGCCGTCGATGACGACGGGCTCGAACGCGAATGCGCCGGTCGCTGGGTCGAGGACTCCGACGGTCGTCGGTCCGATTCGGGTGTCGGACCTCGACCCGATCGCAAGGTGTCCGTCGGGGGCTGCGACAAGGACGGGAAACGGATCTCCGTCACCGACGTTCGGCAGTGCTGCGCCGAGCTGTCCGGTTTCAAGGTCGTAGGGGCGCAGGACCCCGTCCTGTCCGGTGAGGTAGGCCGACTCTCCATCGGGCATCACGAGGCCACCCGTGCCGCGGTCGCCATCGAGCCGGCGGGCGTCGAGAAACCGCTCGTCGTCGGTGAACGTTGCGAAGAGCGCCGACCGAGTCCGGGGAGTGTCGGCGAGGCGATGGGCTTCGACCGCGAGGAGGGCGGCGGTGTCGCGCTGTGTCGGCCGCAGCGACTCGGCGCGACCGACCAGCGCCTCGATCTGTGCGGAGCGATCCGCTGCGATGGAACGGTCCGAGGCGTCCAGTGCGTCGCGTCGCTGCACAATCGCCACGGTTCCGGCCACCAGCGCGATGACCAGCGCTACTGCGGTCGCAGTGAGGCGCCGACGAAGTCGCCGGGTCGTCCTACGAGCGGCAACGACCTCTGCGTCTCGCGCCGCGCGGGCGGATTCGATGAAGTCGCGCTCGAGTCCCGACACTTGACGATCGTCGAGGTCGATTGCGTCGATTGCCGCTTCCAGACGAGCGCCGCTGTACAGCTCGGTGTCGTGACGCCCACCGCCGTCCCATGCACGCGTCGCCGCTGACAGGTGTCGAAGTTGCTCGAGCCACCGACGATCCTCGTCGATCCACTTGGCGAGGCGGTGCCACCGTTCGAGCAGCGCCTCGTGAGCCACCTCGACGGTCGGCTCGCGCGTCGCCGGATCGCGATCCGTGACGAGCAATCGTGCTGCGACGAATCGATCGGCCGCTGCGCTCATGTCGCTGGAGAGTTCGCCGACTGCCGCCCGCCGGCGGGTGTCGGGGGATCCATCACCCGGAGTGACCAGACGATCGAACAGGCTCCTGGCGGCGGATCGTTGGGTGTCGTCGCTCTCGAGGTACAGCGCTTCGGCACGACGCCCGATCGCGCCGGCCACCCCGCCGATCGATTCGACGGCCGCTCGTCCGATCTCGCCGTCGATGCGCCGGTCGTAGAGTTCGGTCAGGGCGAACTGCAGCAGCGGCAGCGACCCAGGTCGATGTGCGGCACCCGCGACCAGCTCCGCGACGACACCCTCGCCGAAGGAGACACCGGCATCCGCTGCCGGCAGCACGATCGCTTCGTCGAGTTCCGCCGGCGACATCGGCGCAACGAGATAGTTGCCGTCACCCAGGAGTCGCCCGAGACGGGGATGCCCGAGCGGCGCGTCCAACAGATCGGCGCGGACGGTCAGCACGAACGAGACGTCGAGCGAATCGTTTCGTGTCGCGTCGACCACCATGTCGATGAATCGGTCACGATCATCGGACCGCGCTCGGGTCCAGCACTCCTCGAACTGGTCGACCACGACGACGATTCGTCCGAAACGGTGGGCGACACCGACGAGCGCATCGGTGCGTTCGAGTCCGTCGGCGGCATCGACATCAGTGGCGCTGGAGAGCTCTCGCAGTGCGTGATCCAATGCACCCATCGGGTCGTCGCCGGGGACCGTGGTGACGGTGACGACGCCCTCAGCCTGAAGGCGAGGGACGAGGCCGGCACGAACCAGCGAGCTCTTTCCCGAGCCCGACGCGCCGACCACCGTGACCAGGCGACGCACCGTGACGAGTTCGACGAGGTCGTCCACCGCCTTCGAGCGGCCGTGGAACCCGGCGGCATCGGCCACGTCGAACGGACGGAGGCCGCGGTAGGGGTTGACTCCCGCGGCAGTTGCGAGCGTGAGTGCGTGCGCGGCGCGCCTGCGTGCCGAGTTGGCAGCGAGGCGGTCGCTCGACGTGATCGGGCTGGCGCGGCCATCGACGGTACCCGTCGCGGCACGCCAGCCGAGGACGAACTCGGCGACCGTCAAGCCCCCCGCCCCCGGGGCTCCGGCCAACCTCAACAATGCGTCGAGCCCATCCGGCACCGCTGTCGCACGGTCGATCAGGCTCGGGACATGTGCGGCGTGTCGAGACGATACGAACGGGGCGGACGTCGGGCCGATGCCGGACGGGTGCTCTCCGGTGAGCAGTTCCCACACCAGCCACGCGAGGCCTTCGACGTCGAGTTGTTGGGATTTCCGGTCGTCATCGGTGCGATCGCCGCACTCGTGGGCGAGTGCATCCACCGCGATACCGAAATCGGTGAGGTACGCCGCTCCCTGGTCGTCGAGGAGCACATTGGATGCCTTGACATCGTTGTGCGCGACTCCGCGCGAGTGTGCCGCCATCAACGCTCCACCGACTTCCTCGACGAGCCGCGCGACTCTCGGCATCGACCACGGGCCGCCCGTGACCACCGAATCGCGGGCGGTTCCACCCGTGAGCAGCCGAAACACCAGGAATGCACCGCCCGGTTCGCGCCAGTAGTCGTAGAGGGGAACGATGTGCGGGTGCTCCAGCCGCGCGACGAGTCGCGCCTCGGTGTCGAAGCGGCGCACGTACTCGGTCGAATCGGCGAGATCGGGTCGAATCACCTTGATGGCCACCAACCGGTCTGTCCCCGGTTGGGTCGCCGTGTACACCCGACCGTGCGCACCCTCACCGATCGCATCATGAAGCGTGTAGCCGCGGAGCGGGCGACCTTCGGACCGTGCCGCGCCCGCATCATCGAAGAGGATGACCCCCTCCAGGTCGATCAGATCGTGGGACGGATCCAAGCCGGTTTCCTCGGCCAGGCGGGTCCGGAAGGCGCGGGCGGCGCGCAGTGCGTCGGAGCGTCGCCCGGTGACGGCGAGAGCCTGCATCAACAGTCGTACGGGTTGCTCCCTCATCGGGGACGCTGAGACGATCTGCTCGAGGTCGACGATCGCCCGTCCGTGGTGGCCCATCGCCATCAACGCAGCGGCTCGGTCCTCTCGTGCGCTGGCGCGTCGCTCGATGAGCCGGGTCGATTCCGACAACGCCCACCACTCGTCGGTGAACTCACCGAATGGCGCTCCGCGCCACAGTGCGAGCGCCTCGTCGAACCGATCGACCTGCTGGTCGGGCATCGACGAACCCGAGTCATCCAACAACGAGTCGAACTCAACGAGGTCGAGGGTGATCGTATCGAGATCGAGCTGGTAGCCCGCCGAGCGATGAACGAGCGAACCCTCGGGGAGCACCGTGCGGAGGCGTGACAGGTAGGTCCGCATCGATCGCGTGGCACCTTCCGGAGCGAGACCATCGGGCCACAGAGCTTCGACCAAGCGGTCCGTCGACACGAGTTGGCCGCGATGCACGACGAGGCACGCAAGCAGGCGGCGTTGCTGGGAGCCACCAACTCTGACGACTTCACCGTCCCGTTCGACCTCGACGGGACCCAGGACTCTGACGTACATGGAGCGCTTCCTCCGGGTCGTCGAACGATACGTCAGATCGAACTTGGAGTCGGTTGCAGTTCTGCAACAACGAGACAGCTGTTGCAGAACGACAACGGGCCCGTGCATTCGATGCTGCGACCGGCGCTCCCGCCGTGATCTCACAAGGAGCCACTCATGCACAGGAACCGAACCCTTCCCCGAACCCGCCGTCTGTTCAGCGGACCCGACGCCCTCGGAATCATGGTCGTGGCCTGCACGATCGCGGTCGTCGTCGGAGCGTGCGCGAGCGACGACGATGCCTCGCCGGAGACCGGTGCCGCCACGAGTCAGTCAGCCGTGGCGAGGCCGTCGACGACGCAACCCGTTGCGACCGAACCGACCACGGCCGAATCGGTCACCTCGGAACCGACCCGCCCGGAACCCTCGGCCACCGAACCGTCGGGCACAGTTGGCGACCAGGTGGCGGCCGCGACTGGCGTCACGATGCAACAGTTCCGGACCGCTGTCGACGCCTATTGCGGTCCCTACGGTGCATCGGTGGGCAGCCTGCCGGCGAATGATGGCACCATCGAAACCGCTCGCGTGCAAGTCGACGTCCTGCGCTCGACAGCCGACGACCTCGCGGTCACTCAGATCAAGCCGCCCGACGACCTGCACTCACAGTTCGACGAGGTCGTTCGGATGGGTGGACTTGCGGAATCTGCGCTCGCCGATGCCGAGGAAGCGATCGCGTCGGGCGACGTGGCCACCGCCGAGGCTGCGATCGACACACATATCGGTGTGCTGACCGGCAATGCCGCACGATTCGCACTGATGGGGGCCACCTGTGCCACCGCCGATTCCGACCGCGGGGCATCTGCTGACCTCAGTGTGGTGCTCGAGGGGCAGGCCGCGCAGATCGCGACCGGGCTCGGTTCCGTCTGGGTCAGCGAGTTCGCCACGGGCGACGTCGTCCGGCTCGACCCAAGGACCGGCGAGGTACTCGCCAGGATCAACGTGGGAGAGGGGCTGCTCAAAGTGCAACGGGCTGACGAACGCATCTGGGCACGCACACGCGACGCGTTCGTTCGCATCGACCCGGCGACGAACACGATCGATGCAACGCTCGCCAAATCCGACGTCGGAGCGTTCGCGAATCGCAACTGGGCAACCGATGGCGCAATGTGGGTCTGCGACGGACAACTACTCCACCGCTACGACCCGACCACGGTCGAACGGGTCGCCACGGTCGACATCGGAATCGACTGCGACGTCGTCTCCGCGACCGAGGACCTCGTGGTCGCCTGGGTCTACGACGACGCGCCCGGCGCTACGAGGGAACCGATGGCCGCCTTCATCGATCCCACGACCAACGAGTTGCTCGCGACGTTGGCACTGCCGGTCGACGTCCTGGCACCTGCGATCTTCGACGACGTCGTGTTCTTCGCCGGCAACTTCAACTCAACCGCGGTGGTCGTCGATCGTGACGGGTGGACCGTCGCCTCGACCCACGACCTCGGTCGGATCGCCCACGGCGGAGGAATCGCGACCGACGGATCGTCGATCTTCATCCCCACGAAGGATGGATTTCCGAACGATGTCCTGGTCGTCGATGCGACCACGTACGAAGTGGTCGACACGATCACACCCCTCGACGTCAACGGTGTCGCCGTCGAGGACGGGTCACTCTGGGTCACCCACGAGACCTTCAACGTCGTCCAACGATTCGACCTTCCGACATGACACTGGGCTCATGCGGACCCGCTGCTGCTCAACCGAGCCCTACCAGCCAGGCCTCTCGTGATGGGACGAGAGCGGGTCAATCGTTGTCGAGGATGATCAGCGCAGCGATGGAGCGAGTGAGCCAGCAGCGGTATTCGTCGGCGGTGAACCCGGAACCGTGACGGAGGAGCTGGTGCACGTGCGGGGACACCAGTGCGAAGACGGTGTCAGCGGCATCGGGCGACAGCGGACCGTCACTCGAGAGGTGTTCGACGAAGCGGGCGGCGTTGTCTCGAGTCGCCGCCGCCCCGCGGTCGGCGAAGTGACACATCGTCGGGTCGGCACCGGCGGATTCGACGGCGACCATGATGAGCGCACCGGATCGTTCGAGAATCTCCGTGGCGTAGTTCGCGAATTCGGCGATGGCAGCGCCGAGGTCGTGTTCTGCGAGCGCCTTCGCGAACTCCGGTCGCTCGGCGACGGGGATCGGTCGTTCGTCACCGGCGATCGCAACACCGACGACATGTTCGAAGAGCGCGGTCTTGGTCGGGAAGGCGTCGTACAGGGTTCGTTCACCGACTCCTGCGCTCTTGGCAATCTGTTTCATCGACGCGGCGACGAACCCACGGTCGAGGAACAACGAAGCGGCGGCAGTCCTGATCCTCGCTCGTGTCTCGGCAGTGCGCTCGGCTCGTTCGCTCTGGCGGTACTGCCTCTTGACGGGACCGATGTCGTCGTTCATGATGAAACCATTCTACCGCAGTCACACTGCGGACAAAGTTGATGAGGTCGTGATTCGATGAATGAGCTTCGACTGAGCGGGATCTACTCGATCAAGGTGCCGGTACGTGACGTCGAGCGCAGCCGAACCTGGTACCAACGCACGTTCGGGTACGTCGTCGACGTCGAGTTCCCCGACGACGATGGTGTGGTACGTGGGATCGCAGGACACCTCGTCGGCGTCGATGAAACATTCCTCGCACTTCGTGCCGACCCGGCGCTCGCCGAGCAACTCCGCGGGTCGAATCTCTTCAACCTCGGTGTGAGCGACGACGACGAACTCGACCGGTGGGTGACTCGTCTCGACGATCTGATGGTCGCTCACTCACCGAAGATCGACGCCACCATCGGACGGATGGTCATCGTCACCGATCCCGATGGCTTCGAGATCCACCTCTACAGCCGCGAGCACCACGGCCTCGACCAGAGCAACCGATCCGGCTATGGGCGACGCGTCATCTCACACACCGACCAGGCGTAGCGAGTCGCAACGCCCTCCACCGTCCGACGATCCAGCCACAGGCCGTACGCCTCCCGACCCAACCGCCGACTCGAGAATGGGACCAGATCATGGGCCAACGAACGATCCGCCTCGGCGCTGCCGTTGCAACCGCAACGTTGATCGTCTGCGGATGCGGCACCGAAGCCGGAAAGACGTCAACTCCGACCGAGGCGGACACCGCTACGGCCCCATCGGACGGTGCAGCCCCGACCGAGCCGACCGTCGACGCCACCTCGACAAACGCCAGCAATGGCGATGCCGACCCCGACGCAGGTGTGCATCTCGTGGTGATCGGGGACTCGATCCCGTACAACAGCCCCGAGGACTGTCCGGGCTGCGATGGCTTCGTCGATCGATATGCCGACGCACTCGCGACGGCCACCGGGCGAACCGTCGATGCAGACAACCGGTCGCAGCACGACGGACTGACGCTGCCAATGTTGATCGGTGAACTGAACACCTTCGAGGATGACCTCCGCGACGCCGACGCGATCATCGTCGGGATCGCCCACAACTCGATCGCACTCAACGAGGACCATCCGTGCGGGAGCAACTGGGTCGACGCCAACAACACGTTCGACGACTGGACCAAACTGACCGACGACTGCGCCACTGCGTCCGCGGAGAGCTATCGGACGCAGTACGAGGAACTGTTCTCGACGATCGCGAACTGGCGGGCGGGCGAACCAACGGTGCTCCTCACGATCAACCGCTACAGCGACTGGCTCGGCTGGAGCGACGCCAACTTGACCCCCGACCAGGAAGCGACGACCGTCAGCTTTCTCGACGCCTGGAACACGATGCTGTGCGACGCGGCCAGCTCGAACGGATTCACCTGTGTCGACGTGTACCACGCCTTCAATGGCCCCGACGGATCCGCACCGTCGAGCGATCTACTCGCAGAGGACTACACGCACCCATCGGACAAGGGCAACGAACTCATCGCTCAGCTACTCGCCGAGACGGGCTTCGCACCCCTCGTCTGACCGACAACCGCTGGACGATCGGCTGTCGCCGGCTGTCCCGATGAAACCTCAAGCGCCGAAGGTGCCTTCGGATGTTCCGGGCTACCGTCCGGTCCGCGCAGCGACCTCGTGAGCATCCTCGTCGGCGGCACGGATGCCGGCACGCTGATCGAGCGCGTGGATGCAACCGACGATGCACCGGACGGTGACGGGATTGCGGTCACCGAGATGCCACCGACGAGCTGATCAGGTTCCTCGTCCTGTTGCTGGTGGCGGGGAACGAGACCAGGAACGCGATGTCCGGAGGGATGCAGCTGCTCACCTCGCCGGTCGACAGTTTCACCCGGTGATCCAGCGTTCTCGTCGCGAAACCGTGCGACCGGCGACGAAATGCGCGACAAGAATCTCGGGAGCGGCAGCGATCATGGCCAGCAGGGTCGTGATCGAAACCTAGGCAGGGAGACCGATACGACCTGTTCGTCGAGTGGTCGAGACACCCCACGTACAGTGATCCGCATGACCATGGACGCGCTCGGGAGAGCACAGTGACAACCGCAACCGTGACGCGCAACCCGATGCGCGAGGCGCGATCCTGGCCACCCGCCCCGACCGCTGTCGCCGACTTCCACCGCCGCATGCCGGCCTACGACCCGAGCCTGCTGTTCGACGCACCGGACCTCGCCGCCGATCTCGGAATCGGCCGGCTGCTGATCAAGACCGAGACGCGACGGATGGGACTGCCGTCGTTCAAGATCCTGGGTGCGTCGTGGGCGACATATCAGGCCATCTGCGCACACATGGGCCGTGAACCCGGCCCGTGGGAGAACATCAACGATCTCGCAGCCGAATTCGCACACCTCAAGCCGTTCGAGCTCGCGACCGCGACCGACGGAAACCACGGGCGCGCCGTCGCGTTCATGGCCCGGCTGCTCGGGTTCCAGGCAGAGATCTTCGTGCCGACGGGAATGGCACAGGCCCGAATCGAGGCGATGGAGAGCGAAGGCGCAACGGTCACGGTCGTGGACGGTGACTACGACGATGCGGTCGCCCGTTCCAGCCAGGAAGCGAACGAGCGGTGTCTGGTCGTCTCCGACACCTCGTGGCCCGGATACGAAGCCACACCGGCGCACGTCATCGACGGGTACTCCACGATCTTCGCCGAGGTCGACCACGCAATCGATGCGACCGGGCTGAGCCACCCGGATGTGGTAGTCGTGCCGATGGGTGTGGGTGCGTTCATGGCCGCTGCCGTCACGCACTACCGCGATGATCACCGCGGACCGACCGTCATCGCCGGGGTCGAACCACTCGATGCGAACTGTGTGCAGACATCGGCACTTGCAGGCGCCCCGACTCAGGTACCCGGCCCGCACGAATCGATCATGGTCGGTCTCAATTGCGGGATGCCCTCGCCGATCGCGTGGCCCCGACTTGCCGCTGGTGTCGACTGGTTCGTGTCCGTCGACGACGACGCAGCGCGTCAGGCCATGCGTGATCTGGCGGATGCGGCGGTCGTCGCGGGAGAAACCGGTGCGGCATCGCTTGCCGGGCTGCGAGCGCTCCTTTCGGACACATCGGCGATCGACGATCTCCCCGACAAGGGCAACGCGACAGCGCTCATCATCGTCACCGAAGGCGCCACCGACCCCTGCGCGTATCGACGCATCGTCGGCCGCGGGATGGACAGCGTCGGACGCGTCGTCACCGCGATGAGATGACGTTCACACGACCGCCCCACACGCGCTCGCGTCGCATCACTCGATCGAGCGCAGCGAAAACGTGGGCACTTGCTGGTTCGCCGGTCCGCTGCAGGTGAGCGGTTCGTCAACGAGGGTCATGCGACGCCGGATGCGCACCGCGACCGAGCGGTCCCCGAGGTCCACCGGGAACGAGCCATCGGAGTTGCGTCGGCCGACCGCGACGCCGTCGATGTCGTCGATGCCGAACTCCACGCGCACGAAGTGTTCGACCGCTTGCTCGGCGATCGACAACGACGTCCGCCCGCGGAACCGCTCGAGATCAAGGTGGCCCTCGTCCAATGCATCGAGAAGTGCCGGAGCAGTGACGGGATCGACCCGTCCGAAGTAGAGACTCCGGGGCAGCGCCACGATGTTGGCGGCAAAACGGTCACCACCGACGTGCGAAGACTCCCAGACGTGCTCGGCCCACCGCGACTCCCGCAGGGCCCGCACCAATGGTCGTCCCAGGTTCGCACAGCACTGGTCGTGGCGACCGTTGGTGCACACCAGAAAGATCGGCGACGCGTGTCGGGTCCAGTCGGTTCCGGGATCGGTATCGGCTCCGATCCCCTCCGTCGCGTCGACGACGTCGGCGAGCGAACCGACCTCGCGGTGCCAGAGCACGGGGGGATCCCCTCCGGGAAGCGGCGCCGGACACGTGAAGAGGTGCACCCCGTCCATCTCGCGGCGGGCATGCGTGCGGATGCACACGACTCTGAGACCGCGCCGTTTGAGTTGTTCCTTCCAATGCTGTGGGACGTGCTCACCGAGCTTGCTCTCGTGCACGGCATCGTCGCCCCACGACCCGCGCACCTCGACCAGCAGCCAGCCCCTCACCCGCGATGCCGTGGCGAACAACGGCTCGCCTCGATCGGCGGCGACGACGGCGCACTGGAAGTCAGTCGGCATGGACGATCACGCCCTCGTTCAACAGTCGTCGGAGGACGACGTCACGCGATGCCTCGTCGAGACCCTCGAGCTCGTCCGGACGGAAGGTGGCGTCGGATTCGAGCATCCCCGCCAGGAAGTCGTAGGCCTCGATCGGCAGGTCCAGCAGTCGGTCACCGAGGCCGAGCACAACTCGGTCGCCAACCGACGTCAGCCACAGCAACGGCCCCGGCGCGAAGCCCAGTGCGGCGGATCCGAGTTCGAGACGACACCGGGGTCGGAGCCTCGTCGCGGGCTGTCGGCGCCAGATCTCGCGTGCGAGCCAGTGTCGGAGGACGTCGGGAGACAACTGTTCACGAAGGGCGTCGAGTCCGAGCGAGGTGTCGACGTCGCCGGCGACGTCGGCGCTCGGATCGAGCAACCCGACCGGGAGGGGTGCGGACATCCGACCGGCCGCGACCTCGGCATCGACGGCTGTGCGGACGACCCGATGCCAGGTCACCGCGACCAAGCCGATCGTGAGATGGTCGGAGAGCTCGTCGAGCGACTCGGCCACGTGCGGATAGCCACGTGGCAGATACAGCACATCGCCGGCACGCAGCGTCAGGTCGAGCAGCGGATCGCCCAACTCGTCGAGGCTCGGTCCGGCGATCGTGTGACGGCCTTTGACGGGATTGCGCGTCCGCTCCAATGGCTCCCAGATGCGCCACCGCTTGGCGCCAGCAAGTTGGACGACGAACACGTCGTGATAGTCGAAGTGCACATCGAGCCCGCGCTCCCCCGGCGGCGAGAGGTACGCGTTGATCTGGATCGGCTGGTCGAGAGCGAGCGCCAGGTTGTTCGCCAACTCGGCGAGGGCCGGGTCGGTGTGATGCAGCCCCTGCAACACCACGGTGTCACCGCTGCGATACCGATCGACGACGCGATTCGGATCGACCACGTCGTCGAGGCTGCGGTTGCCGATCCCCGCCCGCCGGGTGACGCCGGAGCGGTGCACGGTGGAACCGGCACGGACCAGCCGGAACGCCGGTGCGCGGGTACCGCCCCGCAGCAGTGTGTGCCAGAGCGTCTCGCTGTCGGCAAACCGATCGACCGACCCCTGCACACGCGTGTGCAGGGGTCGTTGGTACACGACGTCGCGCCGAAAGATGTCGACGTCACCGACCAGGTCGGCGAGGCCGGGCGCGTCGGGATGCGGAACGCGCCGGACCAGCCACCTCGATCCAGTGTTCAGGAGTCGGCGCCGTCCGAGTCTCCGCCGTCGGTTCCGTCCGAGTCTCCGCCGTCGGTTCCATCGGAATGACCGCCGTCGGTCCCATCGGAATCACCGTCGGTCCCGTCAGAATCATCGGCGCCACCGCCCGCGGTCGGTGCGAGCCCGTCGTCGGCAGGTTGTTCATTGATGTCGTCATCGGAGATGCTCATGACCAAGACAGTACTGGTTGTCGCCAGGCCGGTTCCGTGCCACGCTCGGTGGCGCTCAGGCCTCGTGTTGGTCGTCCCGACGGATGCCCTTGCGGCTGCTCACGACCCGCGCCGCGCTCCACGCCGTCTCGGTGCCGGGCGGAGCGAGTGGGTGCAGGATCGTCACGTCGTACGCCCGCGGCAATGACGACTTGACCAGGATCCCGGAGTCCGGGTCGGCCAGGGTCACCGGCCTTGATCCGGTCCTTGCCGATGTACGCCAGCACAGCGAGGCCGCCCCACACACCCACAGGTCGGTGGCGCCATTCGGCGTGCCGTAGATCAGCGCGGCGGCGATCGCGAACGCCATCGCGAAACCGGCAGCGATCGAGTAGAGCACGTTCTCGGCTCCGCGGCGAGCATCTGGCGACACCCGGACCCGACCGCTCCGCTGCGGGGATCAGGATGTTGCGAATACTCGCCACCGCGTCCTCGAGCTCATCGACGAGCGCCACGATGTCGGCCTCCATCGCCTCCAGAGAACTCGACATCCGGACGCGGTAGGTCTCGCGCCCGATCGCTTCGCGGACGCGGCATGCGAACAGCTTCAACTCATCGATGGCGACATCCGGGTCGGTCTGTTCCAGGCACAGGACGACCCGGTCGACCTCGCCGGCGACGTCAACCAAGCGGAGTGGACGCTCGGAAATCTGCTCGGCCATCGAATGAACTTCCCGCCCCGACCGTAGTGGACGCAGAGAAGTCCACCGGCGTGGCTCAGCTTCTGTCGCCTGACCGGGTACCGGCGGATGGCACGTGGCCGACCGGAGGCGTCAGCCGCAGGCCGGAGTCGGGTTGTCAGGCAAACTTCGGCCCACGTCGAACTCGGTCGGGTCGCGGCAGTACCTACGATTCGTGCACACCAATCGAGGAGGCAGCCATGCAGGTCATCACCATCGAGACACCATCGCTCGGGGACCGGTCGTACATCGTCCACGATGGAACAGTCGGGCTCGTCATCGATCCCCAGCGCGACATCGAACGACTCATCGAGCGGGCCGAGGAGGTCGGCATCGCGATCAGCCACGTGGCCGAAACACACGTCCACAACGACTACGTCAGCGGCGGTCTCTCCCTCGCGAGGATCACCGGGGCGACGTATCTCCACGCAGCCGACGAACCATTGTGCTTCGACTACCACGCTGTCCGCGACGGCGACACCGTCGAGATCGGCAAGATGCGTGTTGAAGTGCGCCACACCCCCGGGCACACGCCGCACCACCTTTCGTACGTCGTGGTCGCCGAAGGCGAGCCACCCGCGGTGTTCACCGGCGGATCGATGCTGTACGGCACCGTCGGCAGAACCGACCTGATCAGCGCCGACGCCACCGACGAACTCACTCACGCCCAGTACCGCTCGGTTCATGCACTCGCAGACGCGCTCCCCGACGACACGCTCGTCTACCCGACACACGGGTTCGGAAGCTTCTGCGCATCGGCGTCGAGCGACATGGAATCCGACGGAACCCTCGCCACCGAACGACGCGCCAACCTCGCGCTCACGGCCACCGACGAGAGCACGTTCGTGAACGAACTCATCGCCGGCCTCGACGCGTTCCCGAAGTACTACGCACAGATGGGTCCGCTCAACACCGCCGGAGCCACGGCGGTCGACCTGTCACCACCGGCTGAGGTCGACCCGGTCGAACTCGCCCGTCGCATCCATCGCGGTGAATGGGTCGTCGACATGCGCAAGCGACGCGAGTTCGCCTCGTCACACATTGCGGGCACGATCGGCATCGAACTCGCCGATGGTTTCTCGACCTATCTCGGGTGGCTGCTCCCGTGGGGCATGCCCGTCACGCTCCTCGCCGACAGCCGCGACGAGATTGCCGAGGCTCAACGCCAGCTCGCGCGGATCGGCGTCGACCGGCCGACCGGCGCAGCCCACGGAGGTCTCGACGCGTGGGCGCACGATGCCGATCGCAGCAGTTATGCCGTCGCGACGTTCGGCGATCTTGCCGGCGAGGTCGACCCACGGATCATCGACACCCGCCGCAACAACGAGTACGCCGACGGGCACATCGACGGCTCGACGCACATCCCGTTGCACGAACTCCTCGGACGCCTGCTCGAAGTTCCCGACGAGCCGGTGCACGTGCACTGCCAGAGCGGCTACCGAGCCAGCATCGCTGCATCGCTCCTCGACCGCGCTGGGCACGACGTCGTCCTCATCGACGACGACTTCGACAACGCCGCCAACGCAGGTCTCACCATCACGCGCGCCGACTGATCCCGCGCCCGGAGCGGCGCGTCCCATCGGGCCGGTTCCACCCTCTACGTTTGGAGAGATGAGCGCCGAAGAAGCACTCGACCGCGTCTATGCCTCGGCACCGGACGCTGAGTCCCAACAGAAGCTCTACGACGGTTGGGCGGAGTCCTACGACCACGACCTCGAAGTGAGTGGCTACGCGACACCCGTGCGGGTCGCCGAGATGCTCGACGAGCACCTCGACGATCGCGGCGCGCCGATCCTCGACTTCGGATGTGGTTCCGGGATGTGCGGCCGAGCGCTCGCGGCCGCCGGGTTCACAACGATCGACGGAGCCGACCTGTCGAGCGGGATGCTGAAGCAAGCAGACCGATCAGGGATCTATCGACGGTCGTGGCAGCTGACTGCGGGGGAAATCGATGTCGCCCCGGGTGCCTATCGTGCGGTCGTCGCGTGCGGTGTGATCAGCGTCGGCGCTGCTCCGGCGGACACGTTGACACTCATCGCCTCGGTGGCCGGACCCGGCGACCTGTTGGTCTTCTCGTACAACGACCACACGCTCGACGACCCCGACTACATGGCGACACTGGCCATGCTGCTCGACGCCGACTTCGAGCAACTGGCCGCCGAGAGCGGGGTGCACATCGCGTCTCGCGGGTCGGAGTCGACCGTGTACGTGCTTCGCCGCAGCCGTTGACGACGCCCGATCCGACTGACCAGCCACCACCCGGAAACGCATCACGTACGCGCGAGATCAGGTGCAGCAGCACCCACAGCACATGCGGACACTGCTCCTCTCGTGCACGCCCTGCGAGGTAGTACCCTCCCGCGCATGGCGACATCGGACGCGAGCGTCGACTTCGCGTCGGCGGATCTCATCGACGTGCTCGAGGCAGACCGCGTCCGCTTCGACGACCTCTCGTTCGGACTCGTGGTCATGGACCGATCCGGGCTGGTCATCCACTACAACCGCGCCGAATCTGCGCTCTCGGGTCTTGACCGGGAACGCGTGGTCGGGCGGAACTTCTTCGAAGAAGTCGGTCCCTGCACCAACAACTTCCTCGTTGCGCAACGGTTTGCCGACAGCGAAGACCTCGATGAGACGATCGACTATGTGTTCACCTTCCGCATGGCGCCGACTCCGGTGCGCTTACGCATGCTGGCGAGGGCCGGTTCGGATCGCCAATATCTCGTGGTGTTGCGACGGTGACTGACGGAATCACCGGCTATCAGCAACTGCTCGAGTTCTTCTATCAGTGCCCGGTGGGCCTGATCTCGTTCGCGGACGACGGCACCGTCCATCAGATCAACCCCGCCGCGGTGCGGCTCATCACCAACGCAAGTCACGCCACCGAGTTCGAGAACGTCTTCGACTGCCTCGCCCGACCGTGGCCGGGCCTCCGAGGCCTCGTCGAGGGGCACCCAGAGTCCGGCACCGTCGTCGACTCATTCGACCTCATCGGCGAGCGTCCACAACCGATCGTTGTGGACTGCTCGGTCGTGCGAGTTGGCGAGAACCAGGTGATGCTCGTTCTCGCTGATGCGACGACCTTGAGAGACGCCGAGCATCAACGCGCCGAACTGCTCGACAGCGAACGCCGGGCGCGACAACAACTCGAGACCCTCGAGCGCAATGCAACCCACTTGGCCAGCGCGGTGACCGCCGAGGAGGTCGCCGCATCCGTGACATCTGAACTCACGACTGCGCTCGGGCTCGAATTGACATCGATCCGAGTGCGACGCGGTGATCAACTCGTGTTGCTTCCCGGTCCGGGTCTCGGATCCGGGCTCGCGAATGTCGTCGAGGACCTGCCGGCGTCGATTGCTCTCCCCGGGATCGAGGCGGCCGTGTCGAATCGGTCGTTCCACCTGGAGTCGTTCGACGCGGTTCGCGACCGATACCCGATCTTCGACGAGTACGACGCTCGCATCGGATCGATCGTCGCGATGCCATTGCGGGCAGCCGACAAGTCCGCCATCGGGTCGCTCGTGATCGGAGCAGGCGGGGAACGGTGGTTCGACGACGACGTGCTGTCATTGATCGGCGGTCTGGCGGTGCAAACCGGTCTGGCACTCGAGCGGACTCAGCTGTTCGAGGAAGCGGTACGCGCCGGTGAGCAAGAACACGACATCGCGATGCGCCTCCAGCGAGCGCTTCTTCCCGACAGCGTCGTCGACGCCCCCGGCGTCACGATCGCCGCACAGGTGAGTGCCGCCGCCAACCTCATGACGGTCGGCGGTGATTGGTACGACACGTTTGCCTGGCCGACCGGGGAGGTCGCCGTGATCGTCGGCGACGTCGTCGGCCACGACGTCGAGTCTGCGGCGAAGATGGGCCGGCTGCGAGCGGCGCTCGCGGCGCTCGCACCCGAGGTCGGACCGTCGCCCGCAGCCCTCCTCGACGCGCTCAACCGGATCGCTCACGGCGTCAACGGAGTCGACTTCGCGACGGCAATCTGCGTCGTGCTCGATTCCAGCACCGGCACGGTCCGCTACTCGATCGCAGGTCATCCGCCCGCAATCGTCGTCGACGCCGACGGGCGAACGCGACTGCTCGACGGCGCCGTCTCGCCGCCGGTCGGGGTCGTCCGACACGTCGATCGCACAGAGCACGACACGGCCATTGAACCCAACTCCTCGATCGTTCTGTTCTCCGATGGTCTCGTCGAGCACCGAGGCGAGGCGATCGACCTCGGAATCGACCGGTTGGGACGTCAGCTCGCGGCAGCATCTGATCTCGATGCGCATGAACTCGTCGCTCACATCATGGACCTCCGATCGGCTTCGGGCCCGCTCGAAGACGACGCGATCGCCCTGGTCCTGCGGTGGGATGGAGTCCGCGACACGAACGCCACTCCCTGACCGGCTCGTCGTCGACCGTTGACCCTTGCGCCGACGTTGTCCACTGTCCCGACGTTGGCCACCGATTCCGTTCGGTTCACGTTTCTCGGCCCCATCTGGTGTCACAGGTTGGTACGGAATGGGGTCGAGAATGTCGCTCAGGTCAGCAATGACTCGGCGAAGCCAGACCACTCGAGGCTCTCCGCAATTTCGCCCGGAGTCGCCGTGTTAGCTTCTTTCGGGCTGTTCAGCCGAGCCAACCGAAAGGGAACCTGATGACGCGATCGCTTGTCACTGGAGCATCAACCGGAATCGGGTTCGCCACCGCGCTGCGCCTGGCCACGGAGGGACACGAGGTGCATGCGTCGGTGCGTTCGCTCGAGAGCGGTCAGGCGTTGCTCGACGCTTCCACGGATCTGGATCTCGCACTCGTCGTCATGGATGTCGACGACGACGACTCGGTCTCCGTCGCGCTGGACAGATTGCAGGCGGAACACGGACCGATCGACGTGCTGATCAACAACGCCGGAATCGCAGCTGGGCACTCCATCGAGGAGACGTCGGTTTCAGAATTCCAGCGCGTGATGAACACCAACACCTGGGGAACCCTGCGTTGCATCCACGCGGTGCTGCCGTCGATGCGTGATCGCTCGGCCGGCCACATCGTCAACGTGACATCGCTGGCCGGCAGAGTCGCGATCGCCGGACACGGCGCCTACGCCACCTCGAAGTTCGCGGCCGAGGCATTGACCGAGGTCCTGGCCGCCGAGACGAAGCCCTTCGGCATCCGGGTCACGCTGATCGAGCCCGGCGTGATCATGACCCCGATCTTCGCGAAGGGCATGCAGGACCCGGAGAACCCCGACACGCCCTACATCGGTGGACGACGGTTGGGCGAGTTCTTCGCGAGCGCCTTGATGGGATCGCCGGGCACTCCCGACATGGTGGCCGAGGTGATCTGGCGAGCGATCACCGCCGACGCTCCGGAATTGCGCCACGTCGTCGGTGACGACGCGGTATGTCTCGTCGGGCGTCGACTCGATCTCACCGACGAGGAATGGATCGCTGGGCAGTCGGATCCCGACGATGATCGCCATCGCGCCTGGATCAGTGACATGACAGGCGTTCAGGTCAACGCGCTTCCCGGCTGACACCCACGACCGATCGCATCGCCCCGACCCCGGCAGCGTGAGACGGCTCGATTCGCGCTCGGAACCGAGCGAGTCACGAGTGACCTGAGGGCATCAGGCACGTCGAATCGCCCAGATCGAGGTTGACCACGGTGCCCAGCCCAGCGATTCGCAGGAGTCCGGGAGCGTCGATGACCCGCTCGACGGCGGTGTTGGCATCGCACTTCGTCAGTCGCATCTCGCGGAGCAACGCGGCTGTCACGACTGGAGCGGCGAAGCTCGTCCCAGTCCAGCGAACCCATGACTCGTACTTGTCGGGATCCGAGCTTCCGGGCAACTCTGGGAGTTCGGTCTTTCCGTTGAAGTTCCGGTAGAACGCGCTCACGAGGTCGGTGCCGGGTGCGCACGCATTCACCCAGGCGCCGAAGTTGGAATACGGAGCGGGGCCGTACGGATCGAGAGCGCCGACCCCCACGACATGTGGGAGACACGCCGGGAACGCCGGGCGGTCCGTTGCGTCGTTGCCGGCCGAAGCCACCACGACGGCCTTCTTGTCGCGAATGCAGCGGATCGCACGTTGCAGCGTCGACATCTTCTCGTCCGCATAGCCGCCGAACGACATGTTGACGATGGTGTGCGGCCCGAGCTCCTCGTTGTCGCAGAGTTCGACGACCTGTTTCATCACGGTGAGGACGTCCACATCACCGTACGAGGTGACGATGTTGAGCGGCAGGATCGCTGTACCCGGTGCGAGGGTCTGGACGATGCCGGCGATGAAGGTGCCGTGGCCGCTGACCGGGTCGACGAAGCCTTCCCCCGGCTCTGCATTCTTGTCGTTGTCGGGAACCTCCCAGCGGTTCGGATATGCGTCGCTGAGCGCCGTGAGCATCCTCGGGCAGAAGTCGACCTTCTCTCCGGTGCCGGGCTCGATGAACTCGCGAGCAGCGATGCCCGTGTCGAGGATGACGACGCTCCGCCCCGACTTCTGCTTCTTTCCGTAGCCCTTCCACGGCCGGGCGGGTGCGGACGCGGGACGAGCGGTGCTCGGGCGCACACCGTCACAGATGTAGCCATCTGCGTACGTCGGATTCGCGTACACCGGGTTGGCGTAGACCGGGCTTGTGTACACCGGGTTCGCATAGGCCGGATTCGCGAACATCGGATTCGCGAACATC
>NZ_JBAVYV010000214.1:0-3570 GCF_049588435.1 Ilumatobacter sp. | reverse complement strand
CCATCATGCTGATGGTCGCACTCCTCGCGGCGGGGTTCTTCGTGTCGTCGGTGCTGCGTCTCCGTTCCGAGGAGCGGGCGTCGCGCGTCTCGCCGATGCTCGCCACACCGGTCAGCAGGCGGAATTGGCTGTGGAGCCATCCGACGGTCGCGCTCGTCGGTGGGACCGGTGTGATGCTCGCGGGCGGCTTGCTCACCGGACTGGGGTATGCCGCCAGTGTGGGTGATTGGGGCGAGATCCTCCCGCTGATCGGTGCCGCAGTCGCGTGGCTCCCGGCCCTCTTCGTCATCGCTGCGATTCCGGTCGCCCTCGTCGGCGTCGCGCCGCGACTGGCTCCCTTCGCCTGGGCCGGTGTGGCGTACGCCGCCCTCGTCGGCCTGCTGGGCCGAACGCTCGACATGCCCCAGTGGATGCGTGACCTCTCACCGTTCGAACACACGCCACAGCTGCCGGCCGCGGACTTCGACATCGTGCCGATCGTGATCATGCTCGGGGTCGCCGTGGCATTGATCGCCGTGGGCACCGTCGGGATCCGCCGCCGGGACCTCGATTGAGCTGCGTCCCCGTGGTCGGCCGGACTCAGGCGGCGGGTCGTCGAGCCAGCTCGGCGACCCGGTTGCGGGTGACGCTGGTGAGCAGGGCGATGTGCTCGGGTGAGTCGTCGTCGAAGTCGTCGATGCAGCTCTCGCCGCCGAGTTCGTCGGCGAAGTCAGGCGGTCGTGCGCCGACGGGCAGGATGATCGTGCCGTCCGCTCGGACGGTGTAGCTGCTCCCGTTGAGACCGCGTTTGATCCGCCATCGATGTTCGTGCTTGTCGTTGTTGTTCGATCGGCACAACACGCGTCCGTTGCGCTGATCGGTGCGCCCACCGTCGTCTGCCCATTCGTCGTTGTGGTCGATGTCGCACCAGTCCGCCGGAAGGTCACAACCGGCGTGTTCGCAGCGTGTGATCAACAGCTTCGCCGCGTGACGGGCGCTGCCCGTGAAGAGGCGCTGGCGGCGTCCGAGATCGATCACGACCCGACCCGAATCGACCACCGCCCGCCGCACGTGACCAGCCAACGCAGCGCGCATCACATCATGAGGATGCAGTGCGATTCCGGTGGTGGTTTCACATCGGCGCATGTCGGCGTTGGTGAGATCGTCGAGCAGACCGTCGGCTGCAGGATTGGTGAGCCCGGTGAACGGGTCGATCGGGCGCCCATCCAGATCGGTGGCGGTGGAGAGCCCGGCTGCGAGCAGCATCCGGCCCCACGTCGCAGCATCGATCACGATGTTCACCAACGGGTCCGCCGGAGTCCCGACATCGCCGGCCGTTGCAGCAGCACGGAAGATCGCGATGAGGGCGTCGAACTGGCGCTGGCGATCCGTTCGTGCGAGTTGAAAACCGCCGGCGAGTTCACCGTGCGCGGCTCGTCGGGCCTCGATGTCCTTCTGATACTCGGCGTGCGTGAACCGCTCGAGGATCGCGACGATCTCGGCGGTGACGAGACCGTCTCCACCCGACGCCCGGAGATCGAGGGTTCCGCCGACATCGACCGCACGTGCGCGGCGCCCCTCGACGGCCGCATCACGGTCATCGTGCTCGCCGTCCTCGTCGGCGCGGGCCACGAAGTGGTCGACGACCGCAACGAAGTCCGGGTACGGCATTTGCTCGGCATGCTTCAACAGCGTCGGTGCGAAGTCTGCGAGTTGATCGGCGACGCGTCGGTTGCTGTTGGCCATCGCCAACTTCTGGGCCTGCGGCACACCGATGTACCCGTTGATCCAGGCGTCGCCCAATCCGGCGATGTCGTCAACCGCTCGAGCGAGGCCGAGACGCCGACTCGTTTCGGTGTTCGACCAGTTCAGCGTCGCGCGACAGAACGCGGCCATCGTGCGATGCCCATCCACGGCGTGGACGCTCCGCGCTTTCGCGACCGCCAATGCTGCAGCCATCTCTGCGTCGACTCGGCGGCGTTCGAGTTCGTTCTCTTCGATCCGGGCGACGAGTTCGGTGGCGGACAAACCGACCAACTCGTCGACCACTTCGGAGAACATGACTCGATGATACAACATCAAAAGACCTGGTACAAGAGAGCTACAGAACAGGTGTTCCTTTCCGAGCTGCTCCGTTGTCGATCGCCCGTCGAGTGGCCGGAGGGACCGAAGAATCGGGCCGTCGAGCCATGAACGAGATCGACGCGGACCCGGCCGCGGGGTATCGAATCACGCCGCCGTGCGCCGCGCCCATGGGTCTCTCAGGGCAACGAGAAATCTCGGAAGTTTTCTGACCGTGCCCGCGCGACGGTCAGCCCTGGAGCGTGGAGATCAGTTCCGCGGGTTCGTCGACCGAGATCCGCAGCTCGCGCAGCGAGACCGGAATGAACGACATCAATCGGGCGGATGTGGCGGGGTCGATGCGAACGCACACGATCCCGCTCGACGATCCGTTGACAAGCCATCGACCGCGCCATCCGTGAGCGCCCCACCCGAGCACGCGCCGGTCGTCGTCTGCAGCGTCGTGCACCGCGGCCCGTGGAATCGAGGTACTGAAGGCCCAACCCATCCGCACCGTGACGACCTCGTCGCCGACGTCGATGAACGAGTTGCGCGACGACATCCCGAGCACGACCATCGCCCGATTGGCGCCCGTGAACCTGATCGGAAACCGTTGGCCGGACATCGGCCGGACGATATCGACCATCGCGTTGATCGGATCGCTGGTCATCATCGCCATCGTCGGCGAATGGCGAGGGCCTGACGTGTCAACTCGGGTCAGACCCCAGTTGATACGAAGAGCAGGGCGGGGGTCTCGAGCAGGCGCTTGATCCGCTGCACGAACGTCGCCGCATCCCAGCCGTCGACCATCCGGTGATCGAAGCTCGACGAGAGATTGAGCACCTGGCGTGGCCGGAACGATCCGTCCTGCCACACCGGGCGTGTCTCCATCTTGTTGACGCCGACGATCGCGACCTCGGGAGGGTTGATGATCGGTGTCGTCGCGACGCCGCCGAGCGCTCCGAGCGACGTGATCGTGATCGTCGACCCGGTGAGTTCGTCGCGTGTCGCCGAACCGTCGCGCGCCGCCGATGTGACCCGGGTGATCTCGTCGGCGAGGTCCCACACCCCGCGCCCCTCGGCGTGGCGGACGACCGGGACCCGGAGCCCGTCGTCGGTCTGCGTCGCGATTCCGATGTGCGCCGCGTCGAAGGTGGTGAGGATTTCGGACGCGTGGTCGTAGTGGGCATTCAGTCCCGGCTGCTCGGCGACCGCCAGCACGATCGCCCGAGCGAGGAACGGCAGGATCGTCAACCTGGCCGAACGGTCCCCGGAACCGGCGTTCAGCTCCGACCGGAGACGTTCGAGTTCGGTGACGTCGACGTCGTTCACGTAGGTGATGTGTGGGATCTCCCGCCACGCCTCCGACAGCCGCTCGGCGATCCGGCGCCGCACGCCGCGGATTGCGATCTCGTGCCGGTCGTCCGAGGCGTCGGACAGCGTCGTCGACGCCGCCGACGATCGACCGCGGGTGAGTTCTCGGTCGAGGTCGGCATGGACGACGCGACCCTCCGGCCCGGTGCCGGAGAT